>JAFSTA010000109.1 GCA_017450695.1 Kiritimatiellia bacterium
ATCACCGCCGCTACCGCCGCTTCCGGTGTCGCCGCCAGTATCACCACCGGTGTCACCGCCGCTACCGCCGCTTCCGGTGTCGCCGCCAGTATCACCACCGGTGTCACCGCCGCTACCGCCGCTTCCGGTGTCGCCGCCAGTATCACCACCGGTGTCACCGCCGCCTCCGACTACCACTACCGTATTGGTGTCGGTTGTTCCGGTGTCGCCTCCGCTGGTGTCACCTTCGGCGGAGATTCCAGTAAACGCGCCCATCAACAAAGAAGACAACAGTAGCTGCTTCCAATTGATCTGCCTTATGTCCATAATTTACTCTACCTTCCTTGTCCCTTGTTTTAAGAAGTTCGGAAGCGGCGAGGGAAAAACATGGCACCTCCTCCGATGTCTCAAGGATAGGTGCCTCGGATGGACCTTAAAGGAAACACCGAAGGAGGCGAGACTGCACGTAGGCAGTGCTTCTCCGATGCGTCCTTTAGATGAAGTTTCCGAGGCTTTATCCCTGACGCAATCCCGAACGGCGGACAACGCGGACGTCTTCCTCCCGTAAGGGTAAACTGTCTGTCCGGCATGGCTTTCGCCAGCGGACGAGAATAACAATAGCAAAAAACGGACGATGGGGCAAGGGGAAACTGGAAATAAGCAGGATTCGGGCACTCCATGTAAACCACATCTCAATTGCAATACCCTAAGTATAATTTCTCTGTTGGATTCTCACGCGGAGCCGCCGAGAGCGCGGAGTACGCAGAGAAAGGCCCGAAAACAAAGGCATTTTCAAATCACAGTGCGCGAATGGGGAACGGGAGACCATTAGTTTAAATGGTTAAATGTTCGCTTCGCTCACTTTAAATCGGCCTTCGGCCTTGAAATGAAAGCGAAGCGATTGAACTATAACTCTACCATCCATTTCGTGGTTTCGAAAAAAAATGTCCAACAGAGCCCCCCGCTCACGCCAAGCGCGAGTGATTCAATTCGGATGACTTCATTGTTCCTCTGTTACCTTTCCCGAACAACGGTATTGATCTCACGCAGAGGCGCAGAGACGCGGAGATTCGGCAAGTTTGTGGCGGTTTGCCGTATCGATCGCAGTCGATCGCTTTCGATCGCTATCAATGATTCCCTGCTGCCTACTCCTTGCTTCTCAGCCTTTCAGCTTTTCAGCTGGCGCAAAGTGCGCCCCTCTGCGTTCCTTGCGCCATCAGCGGCTCTGCGTGAGAACCCAAACGAGGAATCTAGGTTGATTTTTGGGAAGTTATAGACGAGGTTTGACCATATCACTCTTCCCTAACTGATATGCGCGGAATGTTGTTGCAGAACAGCCGAAAGGTGTGGTAAACTTGTTCCGCAAACAGCGGTTTGGCAAACGACAATTTGGCAAACAAGAGTTTACAACGAACGGAGACAGCGAATGAAATTTTATGGTAGAGAGGCGGAATTGGCGGAACTGGCAAGGATTCGCAAGCTTTCGATGGAAAGTTCGCGGTTTACGGTTGTGACCGGGCGGCGTCGCGTTGGAAAGACGGAACTGATAGAAAAGGCTTTCAATGACGGGAATACTCCGTACCTCTATTTCCTCGTGACGCAACGGGCTGAAAAGGACTTGTGCGAGGTCCTCCAGGAGGCGGCGCAGGAGGTACTGGCGCGCCCGATCCTCGGCGCCGCGATGCGTTTTTCGCAGCTATTTGAAGCGGTGATGTCGTATGCGGTTGATGTTCCCATGACACTGGTTATTGACGAGTTTCAGGAACTGGATCGGATCAACCCCGCGATATTCGGGGAGATGCAGGGCGTTTGGGATCGTCTGCACAGGCGGGCGAAACTGAATCTGGTCGTCTGCGGTAGCGTCAACCGGCTGATGGGAAAGATTTTCTTCGATGACTCGCAGCCCCTGTACGGGCGGAATACGGGGCGCCTTGACGTCCTTCCCTTCACGACGGCGCTTCTGAAGGAGATCCTGGTCGATCATCGTGAGAATTTCGCACGGCGCGATCTTTTGGCGCTCTGGACGTTGACTGGCGGTGTGGCGCGGTATGTGGAGATGTTCATGGATGCTCACGCGTACACGCGCAAGGCGATGCTGGATACGGTATTCGGATTGAGTTCCGCCTACATGGACGAGGGGCGGGTCATCCTGTCCGACGAGTTCGGCAGGGACTACGGCGTTTATTTCTCGATCCTCTCGGCCATTGCTGCGGGGCGCACTTCTTTCGCTGAGATACGGAACATCGTGGGCGAGGAGATTGGCGGACACCTGACAAAACTCGAACGTGCGTATGCGTTTATCACGAAGAGACAGCCGTTCCGGGAGAAGACGCAAACGCGCAACTGCCTTTATCAAATCGACGACTGTTTCATTCGGTTTTGGTTCAGGTTCGTGTACAAGTACTTTCATCTGATCGAGCAGCGGCAACTCCACATACTGCGGCAGATTGTGGAACGCGATTTTGACGTCTTTTCCGGCTTCGCCCTCGAACGCTACTTCCGCGCGAAGTTCATCGAGGAAAACAGATACACACGCATTGGCGGGTGGTGGGACAGAAAGGGCGAGAACGAGATCGATCTCGTGTGCGAGAACGAGAGAAACGGGGTGTTGGACTTCGTCGAGGTCAAGATTGACGCCAAACGGATCGATCTCAGGAGCCTCGCCATGAAGACGGTGGCGTTTTTCAAAAAAAATCCCGATATGAACCGCGGCGTCCTGGGGCTGAAGGGCGTGTCCCTAGCTGATATGTAAGGCGCACAGGCGCTTCGCGCCAGCCGGTTAAGCGTGTTAAGCGAGAGGCTGAAAAGCTGAGAGGCTGAGAAGCGGGGAAGCGGATAAGTGGCGGCTGCGCCGCCTAAGTGGCTCTGCGGGCCTACATGGGGCTGCGCCCCTAAGTTGACTTGGCGGGGAAGAGGCGGCTAACGCCGCCAGCTGAGAAGCTGAAAAGCGGGGAAGCTGAGGAGATAGGGACACGCGACATGGGTCAGGCGACATGCATGTCGGAAAGACGAAATGCCGTCGCGCATGTCGCATGTCGCGCGTCGCATGTCCCGCGCAGAAGGGCCCCGTCGCGACCGCAATGCTTGCCCTGCTTAACACGCTTACCCGGCTTAACACGCTCCTCCGGCCTACTCCCTTTTGCCTACTGCCTTCCCTTGCTTTTCTCGACGGGGGTAACTGGTTCCGACTGGATGCCGGATAGTTGTTTCGCGCCGCCGACAATGCATGTTTGGGCTTGGGGTGCAATCGCGTCTAGCATATCCGCGACCTCCAGCAGCTGTTCTCTTGTGGTTAACAGCACTTCGGCGCGGATACGATCCTGCTCTGCGTTGCTCCAGCGATTCAGATGCATCTCAACCGCCCGTGCCGCCTCTTCCGCCGGAGGGCGATACGGATCCATTGCCGCGATTGTCGAAACGATGTACCGGTCAATATCCGCACCCGAATGGACGAACTTCCGTAAGGCTTCCCCCACTTTGCTGATTGTCTTGATGGTTTGGACTGGGTTGGGGTCTCGATAGGAAAAACCGTCTATCGTCCCGCTTTCCGTTGCCCCGATCATGATTCCGTACGCGCCGCCGATTTCGCGCACTTCGCGGTGCAGGTATTCGAGCGACAAGATTTTACAGGCGACTCGCATCGGTCCCGTCAACCTGACGCCTGACGGAAGTTTCGCCGACCACACCGCGAAACTGGTATCTCCGTCAATCGAGAACGCCCGTTCCTCTTGGGTGGCGAGAACGATGTCCACCTTGGGACGCTTCCCCTGTTTGAACTCCTTTCGGACAACGTCTTCTATGTCCAGCGGAAGATTGTCGGTAAACGACATTACCAATCCTTCTCTCGTGAAGATTCTTGCGGAGACATCCTGATAGAATTTCGACATCCGGTTGTCCGCCTTGGCGTTCTGTAACCACCGCAACTGTTTCTCGCCTTGCAGGAGATCCGCCACCGCCCAACGCTCGGAGAAGGTACGCTTCGCAACCCGCAAGCCCAATTGACGTCCGTCTCCAGAGATGCCACGTTCGGCATCCAACTGTCCCTGTCTGAGAATGGTTTCGATTTTCTTGGTGTCGTCGAACTGTGTCTCGAACAGAATCTCACGCAAAAGATCCAAGGCCATCTGCGCCTTGTCTGTCAGACCCGCCATCGAGACCTTGAAATAACGTCCGCGTTCTGTGGAAACCGTCGAGTAGGAAAGCCGGCCGATATTGGCCGCAACCAGCGTCTGCAATTCGAGAGCCGTGTGCCTTGAAGTCCTCAACATGCCGTGAAGCCGCGCGAACAACGGCATTTCCAGAAGCTCCGTCTCACAGAATCCATCCATCGGAAAGTAAAACGTCAGGTAGAACACGCCGTCGGCGGAGGACTTCGTTTGGATGAATGCCGTTCCATCCGACTCTTTCACTTTCCCTAAGGCGGGAATTCCCCTGACCGCAAGTTCCTTGCTCGTCAAACGGGGAATCTTCTCAATATCTTCTCGGGTATCGGGACGAGACTGGTACTCCTTCAGGCGCCGCACCTCATTCGTGACTTCGGCCAGCTGTTCCGCAGACATGGCATCGCGTTTCTGCTGAAAGGCGCGTTTGTCCTTCTCCGCCCGGACTTTTGCCAGCCCGGCGTCAGGCGCCAGAACAATCTCAACCTTGTGTTCGTTCGCCACGATCTGTTCCCGGACAATCTTCTCAAACCAGCCGTTCTCGACCCCTTCGCGAAGCCTGCGATAGGTATCCGTGAGATTCAATGCCGACAGAGGATCTCCGCCATACAGCCATTGGCGCAAAACCCGCGAGAAGTAGCATAGCCCCTTCGGATGACTGGTGTTCAGTTCACGCGCCGAAAACTCATTTCGGTTGATGATCGCCGCCAGCCGTTCCTTGTCGAACCCTTCCGAGACAACTTTCTTCCATGTGTCCCGAATGACCTCCCTGCACTCGCCCAGTTGCTCGTCTGATGTATCCTTGACGATCAGGAACAGGGGAATCTGCTTGTATTCGATATTGCCCATCCAAACATCCTTGCACAAATGCTTCGCAAGCAGCGCTTTTTTCAAAGGGGCTTCATTCGAACCGCAGAGGTATTCGACCAAGATATCCAACGCGTGACCATACGCGGGATTCCCGGTGATCGTTCCGGCAGACCAACCCTGCACGAATATCGTCTTGTGATCGCAGTTCGCCGATGCATACGGTAGGCGCAGCGATCTGGAGACCGGCGCCTGCAATCCGATGTGCGCGTGTACGTCAAGCCGATCATAGCGGGAAAGCACGGTATCCAATTTTTGGAGGATGCTCTTGATCTCAACCTTGCCGTCCAGAAAAATCCGGGCGTTGGAGGGGTGGTAGAACCGCTTGTGAAACGCGCAGTACTTCTCATACGTGAGGTCCGGGATCTTCTCCGGTATTCCGCCCGAATCATGGCCATAGACGATATCGGGGTAGAGGGCGCTGATCAGTTCCCGGTAGGCGAGACTGTCCGGAATGGCGAACACGCCTTTCATCTCGTTGAAAACGACGCCGTTCACGGACAGCTCCTGGGTTTTCTCGTCCAGTTCGTAATGCCACCCCTCCTGCCTGAAAGACAACGGGTTCCGAATCGAAAGCGGGTGAAACACCGCATCCAGATACACATCGGCCAGATTCAGGAAATCCTTGTCGTTGCGCGTGGAGAACGGATAGTAGGTCACGTCCCTTGCCGTCATCGCGTTCATGAACACACGAACGGAACTTTTGCGCATCTCGTCGAATGGACTCTTGACCGGATACTTCTCGGAACCGGCCAGCACCGAATGTTCCAAGATGTGCGCGACGCCGGTATCATCCTCCGGCAAGGTCTTGAACGCGATGACGAAGGTCTTTACCACGTCGTCACGCTCCAACCATAACAGTTCCGCGCCGTTCTTCTCATACGTCATGCGCCACAATCTTCCGTTGGCATCCGGAACATTCGTAACGCTTACCACCTTGAACCCGAACAGAACAGCAGCCATTTCTGCGATCACTTCCTTCACCTCATTCTTGATACGGCCTGAAAAAGCCGATTTCCAGCGCAATACACACACCGCGTCTTTTTACAGACGGGCCTTTCTAACGAGCGGAAGAAGTGTAGCAGAGTCCGATTGATGGTGCAATGGCAAAATCGGTTGGCTTCCGGGAAGAAGATAAGTGGCGGCTGCGCCGCCTAAGTGGACCTACGGACCTACATGGGGCTGCGTCCCCTAAGTTGACTTGGCCAGGAAGAGGCGGCTAACGCCGCCAGCTGAGAAGCTGAGAAGATAGGGACACGCGGAGAAGGGGAGGGTCGCGCCCCGTCGCGACCGCAATGCTTACCCGGCTTACCCCGCCTACCCAGCTTAACCTGCCTACCCAGCTTCCCCGGCTTGACACGCTTACCCGGCTCACCCAGCTTGACACGTCCCGCCTGCCTCGAATTCCACTCTTGCCTAGAATGCGGAAAGAATGGTATGATGGAGGTGTTTTTCAACCCCATACGTTTGGAGAAAAATGAAAGTCATACTTGGATGCGACCATGGCGGCTTGGCTGTGAAAGCCGCGATTTCGGAATTTTTGCGTAGGCGCGGAGATCAGGTGGAAGACCTGGGTACGAATGACGAGAACTCGACGGACTATCCCGACTATGCGGTGCCGGCGGCTCAGGCGGTTGTAGAAGGACGCGCGGACATGGCGATTCTCGTTTGCAAGACGGGCATCGGGATGTCGATCGCGGCGAACCGTTTTGCGGGAATCCGCGCGGCGGTCTGCGACACCGTCGAGAAGGCGACGTTGACTCGCTCGCATAACAACGCGAACGTGTTGACCCTGCCCGGTACGCTGTCGGCAGAGACGGCGGCGGAGATCGTGGAGGCGTTCCTTTCCACGCCGTTCTCGAACGGGGAACGGCACGTCCGTCGTCTGGAGAAGGCCGAACGCGGGGCGCGCGTCTCGGAAATCTCCTATCTTGCTGAGTCCGACCGCGAAATTTACGATGCGATCAAGGGGCAGATTTCGCAGGAGGACACGACGATCAACCTGATCGCCTCCGAGAACACCTCGTCGAAGGCGGTGCGTATGGCTTCCGGCAGCGTGCTGATGAACAAGTATGCGGAAGGATATCCCGCGCATCGTTGGTACAGCGGTTGCCTGCCGGTGGATGCGGTGGAGACGCTGGCGATTGAACGCGCGAAGGAACTGTTCGGCGCGGAGCACGTCAACGTGCAGCCGCACTGCGGTTCGTCGGCGAATATGGCGGTTTATTTCTCCGTGCTGAATCCCGGCGACACGATCTTGTCGATGAGCCTCGATCAGGGCGGTCACCTGTCGCACGGTTCGCCGGTGAATTTCTCCGGCAAGCTCTACAACATTGTGCCGTACGGCGTTTCCCCGGAGACGGAAATGCTCGACTACGACGCGCTGGAGAAACAGGCTCTGGAGGTGAAGCCGCAGTTGATTTTGGCGGGGGCCAGCGCCTATCCGCGCACGATTGACTTCGCGCGTTTCCGCGCGATCGCGGACAAGGTCGGCGCGATTTTCGTGGTCGATATGGCGCACATCGCGGGACTGGTTGCGGGCGGCGCCCATCCGAGCCCGGTGCCGTATGCCGACTTCGTGACGACAACGACGCACAAGACGCTGCGCGGACCTCGCGGCGGGCTGGTGATGTGCAAGGAGAAGTACGGGAAGGCGCTGGACAAGGCGGTCTTTCCGGGAATGCAGGGCGGTCCGCTGGAGAATATCATCGCGGGAAAGGCGGTCTGCTTCCGGGAGGCGTTGCAACCGGCATTCAAGGAGTACGCGGCGAACGTGGTGAAGAACTGCAAGGCGCTGGCGGACATCTTCCTGCGTCGCGGGTTTCACCTGGTCTCCGGAGGCACGGACAACCATCTGTTGCTCGTGAACGTTGCCAAGAGCGGGTTGACCGGAAAGGTCGCGGCGGCGGCGCTGGACAACGCGGGAATCATCTGCAACAAGAACACCATTCCGTTCGACCAGAACAGCCCGTTCGTCACCTCCGGCATCCGAATCGGAACCGCTTCCGTCACGACGCGCGGCATGGGACTTCCGGAGATGGAACAGATCGGAAACTGGATCTGCGACATTCTGGGCGATGTCGGAAACGAAGAGCTGCAGCGGAAGGTACACGCCGAGGTTTCGCAGCTGGTGGCGCGTTTCCCGGTTCCGTGAGGTGAGCTATGGCACGAAAGAAAATCTATTTGAGCGGCCCGATCATGGACGCCTCCTCCGATCAGTCGAAGACCTGGCGCGAGATCGCGAAGGTACGGCTGAACGACCAGTTCATCCTGCTGGATCCCATGCGTCGTTCCTTCAAGGACCGCGAGGTGGACAGCGCGAACGAGATCGTCGAGTTCGATTTGCAGGACGTGCGTGATGCGGACATTCTGCTGATCAATTACGACAAGCCTTCCATCGGTACGTCGATGGAGGTTTTCTATGCCTCGCACGATCTGGGCAAGTTCACGATTGCCTTCTCGCAGTTCCCGTTCAAGGAGTGCTCTCCGTGGATGGTGCGCCACTGCACGAAGATCCTGCCGTCGCTGGAATCCGCCATCAGCTACATCCGCGACAACTTCATCTCCCGTCACGTGGAATAGCGGCGCATTGCGCCGGTATTCCAAGTTCTGAGGTATCGTCGTTTCTGTTCTGCGTCCGCGTATTTCTGCGCGGGGCGTGTGGTTCGCACGGATTGCGTGACTCAACCGCCGAAGAAGGGGGTGAGGATACGGGCGACGGACACGGGGTCGGATTCGGGCTGGAGAATTTCCTGAAGGATCGCCAGACTTTCTGTCCACAGGGGGGAGAAGCGGTCGGTGAGCGCGTCGCGGACGGTTTGCGGTTCCGGTTGCTTCTTCTCGATCGCCCAGGCTTTCGCCAGCAGGGTGATCGTCTCGCAGAGCGGTTCACGCGCCTCGTCGAAAGCAAGCGCGGTCAGGCAACGGCGTGCTTGCCGGTAGGCCATCGCCGCTTTGCGCCGGAAGGTTTGCACGCGTTCCCGGTCGCTTTCCGGTTTGAGCTTGGGTTTCCCCAGACCGATCTCTCGCAGGTAGAGGGTACGTCCGGTCGTGCGGGCCGGAAAGAGAACACCCGTTGTCACCAGCCGTTTCATCGCCTCGTAGGCGTCTTGGGAAATCGTTTCGACGATCGGGGCGCGTTCCCCGCGACAGGCACCAAACCAGTCGGCGCGGATTCGATTCGCACAGGCATCCACCGTACGTTTGTTCTCCTTGCCGGACGTGACGATGAGCAGAACCGGGTTTGCGTGTTCCGGCTGGTAGGATTCACAGGCGATGAGTTTGTCGCCGACCTGTTGGGAGAGGACGGCGGCGAAACCGAGTTCGGGATCCGTCGTCCGCAGCGAGTCGATTTCAGGCAGGGACTGTTGTGCGGGATGCGGTGCGGGGACAACCACGAGTTCGGAAACCTGTTTCAAGAAGGCCTGGCGGTTGCCGACCAGTTTCTGTTCGTCGATTGTCGAGTTTTCATCCAGTACGCCCTGCGCCAGTTCCCGCTTGCGCGCCAGCACCTCCATCATGCGGGACTCGATGGTGTCCTCGCTGACAAGGTTGATCACGGTCACGTTCCGTACCTGATGTTTCCGCCAGACGCGGGCGATGCGCTGTTCGAGCTTTGCCGGACTCCACGGCAGGTCGCAGTTGATCACCACGCTTGCCTGTTGCAGGTTCAATCCCAATCCACCCGTGTCGGTCGAGAGGAAGACGCGGCAGGTTTCGTCGTTCTTGAAACGTTGAATCTCCTCGCCGCGCTTCTGCTGCGGGACGCTTCCCGTGTGCCAGACATATTGCCATCCTTCGGCATCGCACTGTTCGCGCACCAGTTGCAGCATCCTCTCCCACTCGGAAAAGACCAGCACCTTGCAGTCGGGGGTGGAAAGGACGCTTTCCATCAGATGACGCAGCTCATCGAGTTTGGGGCAGACGCGGTTTTGCTCGTCGAGGATGAACGGCGTGTCGCAGATCATGCGCATCATCGCCAGCTCCTGCTGCAGGATGTCCGATTCCGCCTTGCCCAAAGGGCGTGTCCGCATGGCGCCGAGCAACTGCGCGACACGCTGTTCGTGTACGCTGTACGCGGTACGCTGGGCGGCGTCCATCGGGACAAAGACAATACGTTCCGAGCGTTCCGGCAATTCCTTTTCGACTTCCTCCTTGCGGCGCCGCAGGATGTAGGGGGAAAGCACGTTGCGCAGACGCGAGAGGTTCTTGTAGCCGACTGGCTGCCCGGTTGCGTTCAGCTCGTAATACTCGCGGTTGAAGCGGAAGAGCGGACCCAACACCTGCGGGTCAATGATCGACATGAGCGAGTAGATGTCATCGATCCTGTTTTCCACCGGCGTTCCCGTCAGGACGAAAGCATACCGCCCGTGCAGGTGCTTGACCGCCTGCGCGGTTTTGGAATTCCAGTTCTTGATACGCTGCGCCTCGTCGAGGATCACGCAGTCTTGGCCAAGCAAGGCGTTCAAGTCGTCCTCGTCGCGCAACACCTGTTCGTAATTGACGAGGGTGAAGAACGGCGCGTTCTCGTAGGCGGCGCGACGCATTTCCGCGTCACCGAAAATCAGCTGGTAGGGGAGATCCGTGAAGAGACGAATCTGCTCCTCCCACTCCGTCTTCAGCGAGGCGGGGGCGACCACCAGGACGCGGTTGACCTTTCCGAGGCGGTGCAGGAGAGCTGCCGCCGCAATCGCCTGGGCGGTCTTTCCCAGTCCCATTTCATCCGCGAGGATTGCGCGTTCCGTGAACGCGAGGTGGAGCATTCCTTCCCGTTGGTAGGGGAGAAGCGGGACTTTCGTTTCCTGTACGGGGTAGAGGCCCGAACGCACGTTCCGTTCGTAATCGCGGCGCAGACGGACCCGCTCCTGTTCCAGCTGCCGCCGTTCCAGCCAGGGATCGACATCCTGGGAAATGCGGATCTGCGGGCTTTCCGAGTGTTCGAAATCGGCGAGAATCTCCTCGTTCGGAAACTCTTCGAAGGCGACGCCCGTGATGTCGAAAAGCGTCCGTAGCGGCTGCGGGAGATCCTGGATGTTGCGTTCGATCGCCAGGCGTCCCGTCGCGAGGTCTGGAACCAGATCGATTCGCGTGGATTTCGTGAGGAAGAGATCGTCGAACTGCTGCCGCAACTGATACAGGACGCGCTCCACATGCTTGCACGTTCCCAGTCCGTTCACGCGGAAATCCACGCAGGTGCAGGAGCATTGTAGCGGCTTGATCTGGCGGATCTCCACGCGGTAGGACTGGCCGCTGTTGGCGGACTCCACGGCAAAATTCGAGAAGACGGGATGTTCGGGCGTCAGGTTGCGGACACGCATTTCCTCCCGCGCCGCACGCAACTTCCTGCGCTCGATTTCCTCTTCGTCGGTCGTCCGCCAGCTGGTGACGGGGGGAACGAACTGCCTATGTGGAGATTCGGGGGACATCGTGCGGCCTACAGTTTGGAGAGCGATTCGCGGATCATGCGCTCCTTCGATTCGATGGATTCACAGAGGCGGAACTGCACACGCGCGCGGTTCAGGTTCTGTTCCGGGTGCTGCGTCTTGAAGTAGATGTCTCCCGCCAGGTAGTCCTGGAAGAAGCGGAGTCCCAGCTCGAACGTGATCAGGCGGATCGAGTCGTAGAGGTATTCGCGGTCCGCGTCGGTCATAAACTGCCGCGCCTGACGGAGGTATCCCTTGCAGAAAGACTCGAAGAGGTTCATGTCGAAAACGACCTTGGAGAGGTTGGTCTCCTCTTCGCCCGCGTGGTTGCAGATGGAACGAAGCGCGTCGCCGAAGTCGTAGTGTACCAGTCCCGGTCCCACGGTATCGAGGTCGATCATCGCGGTACCCTTTCCGGTGAAGTTGTCGATCATGATGTTGTTCACCTTCGGGTCGCCGTGCATCATGCGCAGTTTCAGTTCACCCCGATCCAACGCCTGCTGCAGCGTGTACGCGAACTCGCGGCGTTCGTTGATGAACATCTCCATCCGTCGCACTTCCGTCGAGGCCCGCAGCAAGTCCTTTGCGCGGGAACTGTTCTCCACCGTCTCGTCATACTGCCGCAGGTAACGAGGCGTCACGTGGAATCCGGGAATCGGTTCCACCATCTGCTGTGTCGGCAGGTCGGAGACGAGCCAGTGGAAGTGGCCGAGAACCGCGCCGCATTCCAGCGCGTGTTCCGTACCCTGCGCCGAGTCGAACGCCGTTGCCGACGGGATTTTGGTAATGACGCGCCAAAGCTGTCCGTCCTCATCGGTGTAGAAGTCCTTCTTGTCCTTCGTCTGGACGATCATCGGCATCTGCCACACGCGGTCCGCGGTCTGCTTCTCCTCTTCCGCCAACAGTTTCGGATGCGCGTGGACGGTGAGACGGCGCAGGTTGCGCATGATCGCCTCCGGTTCGGGGAAGACCTTGCGGTTGATCTTCTGCAGGATCACCTGATGTTCGTCGAAGGTATTCCGGAAAATCGCGTTGAAGGTGTCGTTCACGTTGCCGCTGCCGACCGGGTTGAGGACCACGAGGCAGCCGGGGACATCGAAGAGGTTGATCAGAAGGGATAGTTCCATTTTGTGGAAACCTTTGTTTTCAGCAGTCTGTCATCGACCAGGACAACAGAGGGGTGATCGGAAAGTTTCGCCAGATGCTCCGAAACGGTCAGCGGGTCATCGGGGAAGTGGAAGGACGGCTTGATATCCGCGAGCGGTTGCAGGACAAACCTCCGGGTGAGCGCGCGGGGATGCGGGAGGGTCAATTCTTCCGTCTCCATGCGGACGTCGCCGAAGATGATGATGTCAATATCCAGTGTGCGCGGCGAATTGGGCGTGTCCCCGCGAACCCTCCCCGCCTCGTGTTCGATGCGGTGGATGAAGTCCGAAAACTCCTGTACGGAAAGATCCGTTTCGCACACGACAACTTCGTTGAAGTACTGGGCCTTCGAAAATTCCGGCAGCACATCGACCGGCTCCGTCTTGTACACGGGGGAGACTGCCGTCACCTCCGTGTGCGGATGCGCCGAAAGGATGCGGACGGCGAACGCCAGCCATGCCGAGCGGTCTCCCTGGTTGCTTCCCAGGGAGAGGATCACTTCTGTCTTCTCTTCTTCTTCTTTCATCTCCAGCCTACCGCCTGACAGGTTACGCGAAGCCCAACACGTGTTTCATGTTGTACAGTCCGGGTTCCTTGCCTTGGAGCCACCCGGCGGCGCGGAGTGCGCCTTTCGCGAAGGTGTCGCGACTGGACGCCTTGTGCGTGATCTCCACGCGCTCTTCATCCGCCAGGAACATCACCGTGTGGTCGCCGACCACCGATCCGCCGCGCAGCGCGTGGATTCCGATTTCCCCGACGGGGCGTTCGCCGACGATTCCCTTGCGTCCGTAGCAGGCCACGTCATCGAGCTTGACCTGCCGCCCTTCGGCAGCGGCCTCCGCCAGCATCAGCGCGGTTCCGCTCGGCGCATCTTTCTTCAGCCGGTGGTGCGCTTCAGTGATCTCGATGTCGTAGTCCGGTCCCAAGATGGAGGCGGAACGCTTCACCAGCTCCAGCAACAGGTTCACGCCGGTACTCATGTTGGAACTCCAGACCACGGGGATCGTCTTCGTCGCATTGAACACCGCTTGTTTCTCCTCGTCCGACAGTCCGGTCGTCCCGAGGACGTACGCCTGACGGTTGGCGACCGCATGGGCGAGATTCGCCGGTACCCCCGCATGGAAGGAGAAATCAATGACGACATCCGCCTCCTTCGACCACTCGGCGGTGTACGTCAGCGGGCGCGGCAGCCCTTCGATCTTCACCGGTTGTCCGATCAGCGGAAGGTCGGGACGCTCGACGGCGGCGACCACCTCGCAGTTCTCCATTGTCGTGGAACAACGCATCAACGCCTGCCCCATGCGCCCGGCGGCGCCCAGAATCAGCAACTTCATGTTTCCTCCGTTAAATCAGTTTGTAGTCTGTCAACGTTTTCGCGAGACGCGCGCGAATCTCTTCAGCCGGTTCGCAGAGCGGCAGCCGGAATGTCGGTCCGATGCGCTTCATCATCGACAACGCGGTCTTGGCGCAGATCGGGTTGGTGTCCAGGAAGAGATCGTGGAAGAGCCGGTAGTATTTGTGGTGCATGTCCCGTGCGGCGACGAGATCATTCGCCAGCGCAAGCCGGATGAACTCCGAGAATTCGCGCGGAATCACGTTCGAGGCGACGCTGATCACGCCGCTCGCTCCCACGCTGATCATCGGCAGCGCCAGACTGTCGTCGCCGGAAAGCACCGTCAGTTCGCAGCAGTCGCGAATCGCGCTGACGCGCTCCACGCTGCCAGCGGCCTCTTTGATGGCGACGACTTTCGGATGCCGGGCGAGACGCTGTACGACATGCAGCGGGATTTCCTTCCCCGACCGTCCGGGCACGTTGTAGAGTACGACCGGAACGCCCACGTCGGCGACCGTCGAGAAATGACGGTATAGCCCTTCGGCGTTCGGTTTGTTGTAGTAGGGGGTCACCTGCAGCGAGGCATCGACACCCATTCCGACGATCTGGCGTGTCAGCTCCACCGCCTCAGCCGTCGAGTTCGCGCCGGTCCCGGCGATCACCTGGACGCGCCCCTTGGCCTGTTCGACCGTCGTCACGATCACCTTTAGGTGCTCGCCCACGTCCAGCGTGGGCGATTCGCCGGAGGTCCCGACTGGAACCAGCCCCTCCACCCCGTTCTCGATCTGCCAGTCGATGAAATCCCGCAACGCGGGGTAATCCACACTCCCGTCCGTATTGAACGGGGTTACCATTGCCGTGAAAGTACCTGTAAGTGTCATAAAGTGCCCCTCAAAGTCACGCCCGATAGTATCCTAGATTTTCCCTTTCTGGTCAATCCCATTTTCACCGAGATTCCTCGGGCACTTCGCGCCAGTTGCGTAGCGACGGCGCCCTCGCCGTCGGCTTTCGGGGAAGCGGGGAGGCAGGTAAGTGGCGGCTACGCCGCCTACGTGTCCCTACGGGCCTAAATGCGGCTGGCGTCCCTAAGTTGACTTGGCCGCTGAGAAGCGTGTTGAGCCTGGTAAGCGTGTCAACCCGGACAGGCGCGTGTCGCATGTCGCTTGTCTCACGCAGAATGGGAGGGGGCGCCCCGTCGCGTCCGTAATGCTGCCCGCTAGACGATCCGATCTCCCCACAGCGGCATGACGGCTTTGCCGCCCGCCTCCTCGACGGCGGCGACCGCGCGTTTCCCGTCGGCGAACGACCAGCGCCAACGGTTGCGCGCGTGCCCCAGTTCCTGCAGGTGGGCGATCACTGTCAACTTCGGCGCGAACTTCTTCACGCCGTCGGCGGCTTTCAATCCGCAGTACGGATGGACGATCCAGAGATCCGGCGTTTTTTGTGGCGTCAGTTTCGCGATGTTCGCCGAGTCGCCGGTGTGGAAGATTGTGTAGTCGCCGACCGTGACCTCGAACGGCATGGTGAAGTCCACGAGGTAACCGTTATGGTCGGAGAGGGAGGTTTGGATCTGCACATCGCGGAATCGGAAGGCTTTCGGACCGTGCGTGTATCCGCCCGGATGTTTCTTCGCGAAATAGGCACCGTAGTTGTCGGCGAAATTCGACACTACCGTCTTCTGTTCCTTCCCGTTCATCGCCTGGTAGAAACGCTGGGTGAAGTGGTCGCCGTGGTTGTGGGTAATCAATGCGAAATCCAGAACGGGTGCCAGCCGTTCCGCGAGACGGTGGTGCAGGTCGATAGAGAAAAACGACTGCGGCGTCTTGACCAGCACGCCCATGTTGTAGATGAACCAGACGGCGGGCTTGTCGGTGACAACGGTATCCTTCGCCTCGGCGACCGCCTTCTCGAACGCCGCGTCGTACCGCTTCAGTCCCGGAAATTCGGCATACGCCTTGTCCCGCGCCGCGTCCGGCAACTCTACGCCGGGAAGGTCGAAGTCACGATAGATTCCCGGAGTGATGGCGTCCAGCTCCTTTTGGAAGTCAGCGAGTCCGTCAGTTGGCGTGCCCGTTTCTTCCGCCCACGATGCACCGGCGAACGCGGCCGCTGCGGTGACGCCCAAGAAAGTCTTCCTCGTCATGGGTTCGGGGTTCCCGAACGCTGTTTCATTCCTCTCCATGTTTCCTCCTTTTCGTCGGGCTTTCCCTTCCCGAACCAAGACGCATCCAGCGTATCCTTTTTACCGACTCCTGTCCATTCGAAACTGGGCGACGCTTTCGGCGCGGGTGGGAAGTTGCCAAGAAAGCGGCGGGGTTTTGTGCCCGCGCATTTTTGCGTGGGTCCCACCCGCTATCCCTGCCGGCTACATTCTCGACAACCCTCTCAAAAACGCGATGCTCGCCTCCACATCCGCGTAGGTGTCGCATCGCGTTTCGCACTCTACGATCGCCCACTTCGTGCCGGACGCGGCGGCCGTCACGAAGATCCGGTTCCAGTCGTTGGCGTCCCCCTCTCCGCCGACGGAGCTGCCGCCGGCGGGTTTGGCGTGGATTGACGGGACGCGTCCCCGGAGGCGTTCCAGCCAGCGCACGGGATCGTCGTCCGCCAGTTTCACGTGTCCCACATCGAGTTCCATGTCGAGTCCCGCCTCGAACAAGTACTCCAGCGGTGATTTGTTGTCGAAGCGTTCCCGCAACTCGTGTGGATGGTTGTGGTATCCCACGCGGATGCCGTAGGGTTTGAACTTTTCGCGCAACGCCACCAGTTCGTCCGCGTGTTTCCGCCACTCCGCGCCCGTGGGAAATTTCGCATACGGCTCGTACACGAAATGGATTTGGAAGCGTTGGCAGAACTCGACGAATTTGTGGAACGAGTCCGGAGCCACCGTCTTCATGTAGAACGGCATATCGATGATTCGCAGGCCGTTGTCGGCCAGCATCTTTTCCAGTTCATCGTGATTCATATCGAGGAATCCGAAGGACTGCACCCCGTCATAGCCGAGCGTCTTCAGTCGGTGAAACGCATCGGCCGGATTCTTTTTCCACAGGTCATGGATGCTCCACATCTGCACGCCGATGCGGATGCCCTGCACCGATAGCGGCTTTCCGCCGTCCGATGTTGTCGTACACCCAGCCAGCATCGCCAGCATGGTCGATTTCACAAACTCACGCCTTGTTTTCATCGTTTCCCTTTCGGATGTTGAACCTGCCTTGAGATCGAACGGGGTTCAGCATAAACCATCCCATGCCCGAATACAATGACGGAACGAAATTGACACTTGGTGAAGCGACGCTCGTGTCTCTTTTGCGACGGGGACGCGCCGCGTCGCAAAATCAGGTTTTGACAGGCGGTTTTGTTTTCGTGTACAATGGAAAGCGTTTTGAAGAAAGGATGATTGTTATGACTTGTCAATTTGGAAGAAGAGATTTTTTGCGTGGCCTGGCATACAGCGGCGCGGGCGTGTCGCTCTCCGGAATGTTGTCCGGATGCGCTTCGTTCGGCGGGGCGTATGAGGACCTGACGGAATTGCGCTGCCCTCCCATCCAGAAGGTGCGCGTGGGCGTGATCGGCCTCGGTATGCGCGGTCCCGGCGCGGTTCACCACTACTCCGGTATTCCGGGCGTCGAGGTGACGGCGTTGTGCGACCTGTTGCCGGAGCGCGCGGAACGCCAGCGCAATTGGCTGGTGCAGAAAAAGAAGCCGGAGCCGAAGGTGTACGCGGGACGCGAGGATTCTTGGAAGGAGCTGTGCGATTCCGAGGACGTGGATCTCGTGCATATCACCACCCCGTGGCTGTTGCACGCGCCGCAGGGCGTCTATGCGCTCAAGGCCGGCAAGCACGCGGTCAGCGAGGTTCCTTGCGCCGTGACGCTGGACGAGTGCTGGGAACTGGTGGAGACGGTGGAGAAGACCCGTCGCCATTTCATGATGCTGGAGAATTGCTGCTACGGCGAGAACGAGATGTTTGCGCTCTCCCTCTGCCGGAACGGCGTGTTGGGCGAATTGTTCCACGGCGAGGCTGCCTACAACCACGACCTGCGTTCCCTCCAGTTCGCCGATCTGAAGGGGGGCGGCTATCAGGGGATGTGGCGGCTCAATTACAACACCGAGCACACGGGGAATCCCTATCCCACGCACGGGCTAGGTCCCGTCTGCCAGTACATGAACATCAACCGCGGCGACCGCTTCGAGTATCTGACCAGCATCAGTTCGGACGAGTTCGGCCTGCGTGACTACGCGGCGCGGAAGTTCGGCCCGGACAGCCCGGAGGCGAAGAAGAAGTACGCACTCGGCGACATGAACAACACCATCATCCGCACCGCCAAGGGCCGGACGATCCTGGTGCAGCACGATACCTCCAACGCGCGTCCCTACACGCGCCTGAACCTGATTCAGGGAACGAGGGGAATCCTCTCCGACTATCCGTTGCGCGTGGCGCTGGAACCGGACGCCGAACGCTGGATGGACGAGAAGAAGTTGGCGGAACTGAAAGAGAAGTATGCGCATCCGCTGTGGAAGAAGAACGGCAAGGCCGCGGTCGAACACGGCGGTCACGGCGGGATGGATTATCTCCTCCTGCGCCGTCTCGTCTATTGTCTGCAGAACGGGCAGCCGCTGGACATCAGCGTGTATGACTCGGCGTTGTGGTGCAGCCTGGTCGAGCTAACCGAGAAGTCCGTCCTCAAGCGCGGTGCTTCCGTCGAGGTGCCGGACTTCACGCGCGGCGCCTGGAAGACGGCGCAGCCGCTCGGTCTCCTGGATATCGGGTGATCGCCATGAACAGGCTGATGGGAAGTTTCTGCGTCTGCGCCTGCTGTCTCGCGACGGCGGGCGCGGTGACGGTCCGCACGGCGTCGCTCGCCGTGCGGCTGGATGACCGCGACGGCGGGATTCGCCATCTGGAGGTTTCTGGCGGAACGGGGACGGACGCCCCCGTTCCGTTTTGCGTCTCCAACGCGGTTCCGCTCTTCACGCTCGCCGTCTGCCGGACGGAGGAGATTCCCGGCCCGGCCGGACCGCGCTATCTCTCCGCGAACGAGGCGGGACGACTGTCCGTCCAGCCTGAATCGGACGGGTATGTATTGCGGTATCAGGACTTCCCGGTGGCGGTGGAGCAGGTGGAGTGTACCGTGCGTCCCTCGCGCGAAGACGGACAGATCCGATGGGGAATGACCGTGCGGATGCAGGATGGATGGACGCTGGAATGTACGGAATACCCGAAGGTTCCGCTGGCTCTCTTCGAAGGACGGGAGACGGCGTTTGTCGCCGGCAACACAAAGGGCGGCGTCCTGCGGAATCTCCACCAGCAGAAAAGTTTTACCTACGACTGGACGCAGCCGGGTTCTCTCGCGGCCGGGTTCGCCACCTACCTGGTCGGCAATTCGGGACTCTACCTAGGCGCGGAGGACGCGGGGTTCAATCCGAAGACCGTTCGCGTCAAGCGCGAAGACGGTGGAATCACCTTGACCGTGCTTCGTCCGACCTGTGAGCAGGGGAGTAGCCGGCAAGGGTTCGAGATCGCCCTTGGCGGATTCGCGGGCTCGCCCGCCGATTGGCGCGATGCCGCCGACCTCTACAAGCGGTGGGCGGAAAAGCAGGAGTGGTGCGCCAAGAAACTGACGGAACGCGATGACCTGCCGGTGTGGATGAAGGACGCGCCGACGCTCGTGCGCTTCAGCGGGCGGAACTGGTTTGAGAATCCGGAACAGACCGTGCGGTGGATCGCCGAGTACGAGAAGAAGTTTTATCCCGACACGCCGATCCTGACCGCGTTTTGGTGCTGGGAGAAGATCGCAGCGTGGGTGACGCCCGATTACTTCCCGCCCGTGCCCGACAATGAGACCTTCGCGAAGCTGGTCGCCGATCTCCGCACGCAGGGATGCCACGCCTTCCCGTGGCCGTCGGGTTATCGCTGGACGTTGTCGTACAACCGTGCCAAGGACGGAAGCGTCCAGTACGAAGATTTGGAGGAGTTCGCGAAGACGGGCGCGTCCCATGCGGTTGTGACGCGCAGCGGGACGATGCTCCTCGAACGCCCCGGCTGGCTGCAGGGCGGCACCTGCACGTGGATGTGCGGCGGCGACCCGTGGACGCACGGCTGGTGGAACGACCGGATCTGCGCCCCGCTGGCGAAGCTCGGATGCGAGATGATCCAGGCGGATCAGACGGTGGGCGGGATGTTCCGCGACTGTTACAAGAAGAACCACGGCCATCCGCTCGGACGGGGAAACTGGAAGGGCGTGGCGTTCAAACAACAGTTGATCAGCATGGCGGGAACGATGAAGAAGATCGAGCCGCAAAGCGTGGTCTGCATCGAGGAGCCGAACGAATGGTACAACCATCTCGTCGGCATCCAGGATTACCGCGACGAGGAATGCCGTGCGGAATGGGCATCCGTTTTCAACTACCTCTATCACGAGTATGTGCCACCGTTCCAAAGCAATCCGAGACGCGGGAACCGTGTGCGGGAGGCGCACCAGCTCGCCGACGGGCAAATGCCGTTCATCCTGCCGACGATGAACGACCTCTCCGACGAACTGCTGGTGAATCCGTCGTTCGAGGCGCGTGTCCCCAACGGCCATGCCTATGTAGGCTGGGACAAAGTGAACGGATATGCGGGCGTGGCGTGGAACGGCAAGGCGATTTCAGATTTTGACGTGAAGCACGGCGGCAACTCCTCGCTGCGGCTGGAGAACCAAGAGGGCGAGATCGTGCAGGTTTCGCAGAACTTTCTCACCTCCGGGTTAGACACGACCCGGACCTACCGGCTCAGTGCTTGGGTACGGGCGGAGACCGGGGCGGCGCACGCCAGCGCGGACTTTTGCTTTCACCATGCGGACGGGCGGTTTATCGGTCCGGCAAGCGGGAAAAACCGTATGGCATTCCCGATTGACGGGAACGGATGGAAACGGCTTTCTTCCGATTTCACGATTCCCGTGAACACAACCTACATGCGCATCATGCTCAACCTGACGCAGAAAGGCCGCGTGTGGCTCGACGATTTCGCATTTGAAGTCGTCCAGCCGGATGGAACAACGACTCGCGTCACGCGCAACCGCAAGGACAGCTACCAGCGCTTTATGAGTCGGTGGATCACCCTTTACCACACCGAGGCGCGCGACTGGCTGGCGCATGGGAAGATGCTCCATCCGCCCAAGCTCACTTGCGCACAAATCAAGCAGGGAGAACGAACGTTCCCCGCAATTTTCCACAACGCATTCCGTGCGCCGGACGGACGCGAGGCGGTCGTGTTGGCCAACGCCACCTACGAACCGCAACAGGCGACGCTCCAGTGGAAAGGCAAAACGCGACAGGTGACCGTCAATGCTGACGACGCCATTCTGATTTGCAAGTAGTAGGGCGGGCGGTGGCTGATGCCGCCGCCCAGCGTGTGAAGCCGGGGAAGCCGAGTAAGCGTGTTAAGCCGGTTAAGCGTGTGAAGCCGGATATTCTGGACAATCCAGATACGCAATGCGGTCGCGACGGAGCGCGACCCTCCCGCTTACCGGGTGAGGCAAGCGACACGCGGGACGGCTGAATCTCTTTGATCCCGTCAGGGTTGGATTCCTTTTGCTTCAAACCCAACCGCGAAGCGGCAGGAGTGCCGTTTCCACGAATGACCCTTTCGGAACTCGGAACTGACGCCGAAGCTGCGCCCCGCCGTCCTATTCGACGTACATGGGAGGGGGCGGGAAGTTGGCGGCACCTTCGCGGATTGTCGTCTGTTGTTCCGTTACGCGGAAGATCATCCGGATGCCGACCACCAGCAGGATTGCAACGAGCAATCCCGCGCCGGTGTATAGCCAAGCCTGTTTCGTGGAGAACAACCGTTTGATCGGCGCGAAGGATCTCTGCGACACCTCGACGGAACTCTGCGCGGTCTTTGAGATCTTCTCCATCGAAATTTGGACAGCTTGCTTGAACACGACAGAGAACGGCGTTCTGCTTTTCGCGGGCTTCTCTTCCGGTTCCTCGCGGGGAAGATCGGGTATCGGTTTGCGAACCTCAGGGACGCTTTCCGGATCATCCGGTATCTCTGTGGCACCGCCCTGCCGAATGGAGACGATCCGACGAGCCATCGAGAAGAGATCGTCCTCATCGACAGGCGTCTCTGTCTCCTCCATTTCGACAACAGGCGTGGAGAGGTCCGGTTTCACCGGTTCCAGCGGCTCCTCGATTACGGGAACCGGTGCGGGCTTCCGCACTTCGGGCATTGGGACGGCCTGGGCGGTATCAGCCTTTTGTTCCAAAGGCTTTTCAGTTGTCTCAGGGACGGCGGCAACCTCTTCCGTAACCGGTTGTTCCACCGCAATCGGCTTTTCCTCAACGGGGGAAGGAATGGGGGGCTGCACTTCCGGAGGTTCGGCGTCGGCGAGAGGCTCTTCTTCCGGAACGGAGGAAGGCGTTTGCGCGACAGGTGAGGGTTCCGGTTGTGGCTCTGCGGGTGTCTCAACAATCGGCGTCTCAACAATCGGCGTCACGGCAATGGTGCGCTGGTCAGCTTCCGGAACGGGTGGAGGACTAGGCGGCAGCTCGACGGCTACCGGCGCGACCGGTTTCGGCGGGGTTACGACGATACGGGACTGCGGGACTGGGCGCACCGCAGGAACCGGGGACGGTTCACGTTTCGGTGGCGGTTCAATGACCACGGGGCGTGTCGCGACCGTAGGGGTAGGGGGCTGGACCGTTCGCACGGCAGGTGCCGAAGGTGCGGGCGGTGTAGGTTTCGGAGCCGATTTCGGTAACGGGACGGGCTTGGTCTGCACCTGTGACGGCTTGGCACCGTCATACAGCATTGTGAACTCGCGGATCAACAGCTTGATTTGTTCCTGCGGTAATCCGACGCACTCGGCGTAGAGACGCACGAAGCCTTTTCCGTAAATGGCGGCGGCGATTCGGTGGAAGTCGTCCTTTTCCAGGTCATCGACAATCTGCACCAGAAGGTTCGTGTTTTCCGCGACGTCCTTCTGCGTCATGTTTTTTTCTTCTCTCGCCTGTTTGAGTACTTCACCTAACATGGCATCCCCCTTTCTTACTCATCTTCCAGATCATCCGGCGAAGGAATCGCGGAGATCGGGATGTCCGAATCGTCGGAATCCCAATCGCCGTCTCCCGCGCCTTGGCCCGGATGCGTCGGAATCACGCTGTCCAAATCGACCAAAATTTCACGCGGCTTCGCTCCGTTCGACGGACCGATGTACCCGCGTTCCTCCAAAATATCCATGATACGGGCGGCTTTGTTGTAGCCGAATCCCAACCGGCGTTGAAGCGTACTGGTGGAGGCGCGGTGTGTCCTGCGGATGACATCGAGCGCGTCCTGGATGTTCTTCTCCTCTTCGCTGTCCTCTCCTTCTGCGGACTGCGCGCCCGGCTCGGGGGATTCCGCCTCGTTCGACGTTTCATCCCCCATGATGTCTTCGGGCTGGTCTTCCTTGATCGATCCGATCTTGAGCGCCAGTTTCTTGTCGTAGCACGGACGGCAGTGCTGCTTGATGAAATCGACGACACGCGCGATTTCCGCGTCATCCAGGAACGATCCCTGCGCGCGCATCAGCAGCGACCCGTCTTTCAGGTAGAGCATATCGCCCTTGCCAAGCAGTTCTTCCGCGCCGGGGCTGTCCAGGATCGTACGGCTGTCATTTGCCTGCGATACCTTGAACGCGATACGTCCTGGGATGTTCGCCTTGATCGTTCCGGTGATCACATCGACGGACGGACGTTGCGTGGCGAGGATCAAGTGAATGCCGACTGCGCGGGACAATGCGCACAAGCGGCTGATCGCGGGTTCGATTTCCTTCCCGACAGCAGCCATGATATCCGCAACCTCATCGATGATGATGACAATGTACGGCAGTTTTTCCGGGTCTCCGCCGTTGATGTTCTCGTCCACGACCCCGCCCGCGCGCAGAGCGTTCTTCTCCGCGTACTCGAACAATTCGCCGGGCGGGTCTGGCTTGCGGGAATTGTAGGCGATGATGTTGCGGCATTTCTTGCTCTGGAGCAACTTGTATCGACGGTCCATCTCCACCAGCGCCCAGCGCAGGCCGAACGCGACCTTCTTCGACTCGTTGATGACGGGCACCAGCAAGTGTGGCAGATCCTGAAACGCCGTGAACTCAACACGCTTGGGATCGACGAGGATCAGCCGCAGTTCTTCCGGCGTCCTCGACATCAGCAGTCCCGTGATCATCGAGTTCAGGCAGACGCTCTTTCCCGATCCTGTCGAACCCGCCACCAGCAGGTGCGGCGCCTTCGCGAGGTCGATCACGAGGTCGTTCCCCGCCACGTCCTTGCCCAGAACCAGCGGAACCGCCATTTTCTCGACCGCGTGTTTCCAAGCGTCGCCAATCAGAATCTCGTGGAACGTGACCGGTGTCTTGACACGGTTCGGAACTTCAATTCCGATTGCCTTCTTGCCCGGGATCGGGGCTTCGATGCGCAGACTCTCCGCTCCCAGTTCGTACTGCAAGGTCGCGGAATACGACTTGATGCGATCAACTTTGATTTTCGGTCCCGGCCGCAACTCGTACTGCGTCACCGTAGGTCCGGGGCGCGTGCCGATCACCTCCACGTCGATTCCGAACTGCTGCAACACTTCCACCAGCTTGGTGCAGGTTTCGGCAATGTTGTCCTGCATGTCCAGCTTCGTTTGGGGAACGTCGTTCAAGAGCGACAAAGGCGGGAGCGGATACTCCTGGTCTTCGGGACGCACCGACATGCCAATCGAGTCGGACGATTCTTCTTTCTTCTCCGGTTCCGGAACGGCGGGTTTTTCGGGCACTGGCTTCTTTCCGAGTTGCGAAGGCACAACAATCGGAATCTTGCCGCTGACGGGAGGGATTTCTTCCCCGAACGGTGGCGGGGCCGCCGGCTCCTCGTCGTCACGATTTCCCGACGGTTGCTGTTGCGCGCGTTCCTCGGCCGCCCTTCTCCGTGATTGCAGAATCAGTTCGCGCAAACGCTGTTCGCGCGACTCTTGCTGAAACTTGACGTCACGCCGCTGCGCTTCTTCTATTTGCTGCTTCTGCTTTTCTTCCTCGGCTTGTTTCCGTTCCTCTTCGCGTTTCGCGCGTTCCGCCTCTTTTTCGGCACGTTCTTTCTCGCGTTCCGCTTCCCGCTCTGCGCGAAGCCGTTTCCGCTCCTCTTCCTTCTCCGCGCGCTCCTTCGCGCGTTGCTCCTCACGCTCCTGGCGAAGACGTTCCCGTTCGCGGCGAGCGGCTTCTTTCGCCTCCTGTGCATGGATACGTGCGCGTTCCTTGTTGGTCAGACCATCCGGTGAATTCTCACGTTCCTCTTGTTCCTGCGCGGCAATCGCCGCCTTGCGCCGCTGGTACCAGTTCGCGATTCCGCCGAAGAAGAGGAAGAGTTCGCGGAAACCGATTGCGAAGAGCAGCGAAAGAAACATGATGCAGGAGAGCAGTACGCTGGCGCCGACCGGGCTAAACCAGCGTTCCAGCAAACAGGTCATCAGCCAGTAGCCGACCGCACCGCCGGCATTCGGGCGCATATTCAGCTTCTCCAGCGTCGGGGCGAACAAGGACCCGCTTCCCAACTGCAGGAGGCAGCAGAAGGCGACCAGGAAGACCAGCATCCAAAACGCGCGGCGAACCATGTGCGTGATCTTGCCGTAGATCAACAGGACGCTGAACAGCAGGACGAGGAAGGGGATGCACCACTGGGCGAGTCCGATGATGCTGTATCCGATGAAGACCGACCACGCACCGAAGACGCCGATCAGGTTTGCCGGCGGGGTCAACGGAGGGGTCATCAACACAGAGACGTCACGCCAGTTGTAGGAAATGAGGCTGAACAAAGGGAAAAGGGCGATGGGAAGCAACAGGAAGCCGACGACACGCCGCCTCACGCGCCGCTCCTCCTCTTGCCGTTCCGCCATACGATTGGACTTGTTTTCGATCATGGGAATCTCTCTGAAATAGAAGAGAAGTATTTTGACAAACTTGCAAGCAAAAATCAAGGATAGAGTTTATGGGCGCGGGGATGGGACAACTGGGCCGAGGGGGAGAACTGGGACGGGTACCGCATGACCGGCGAGGGCGTCGTCGCTACGCAGCGGACGCGACGGGGCGCGTCTCCCGGATGCCGTTTCGTCGTGACGGGAAGGATTGGGAAACAACAGAGAAAACATCGAGAACAACTTGAATCCGGGCGGATCGCAACCGAGAACGCAGAGGGAAACATGTCGCCGAATCGGGGAAGCGACACGCCTGTCGCTTTTCGGCAGGGCCGTCAATTTAACCATTTCACCATTTCAAAGCGCAGCGATTTAACTTTCTTGAAGGTCGCGCCTCGTCGTGTCCGCTGTGACGCGAACGGACTAACCGCCCGTTCTTCGGGTAAGTTTTCAGACAGGATTTACTGGATTCACAGGATTGGCGGCAGATCCGAATCTTGTAAATCTTGTTCATCCTGTCAAAGTCATGGGGTCGGCCTCACCCGTCGGGAGGGTCGCGCCCCGTCGCGACCGTTTGCGTAGCGACGGCGCCCACGCCGTCGAACCGGGTAAGTTTGCTCACGCGGAGGCGCGGAGAGCGGGAGGGGCAACGTCCCCGTTGCCCGACTTGGGAGGGTCGCGCCCCGTCGCGACCGTTTGCGTAGCGAGGCAAGGCGCCTCCCCCGGATGCCGTTTCGTCGTGACGGGAAGGATTGGGAAACAACAGAGACAACATCGAGAACAACTTGAATCCGGGCGGATCGCAACCGAGAACGCAGAGGAAAACATGTCGCCGAATCTGGGAAGCGACACTCTTGTCGCTTCATGCGGTGCGGGCAAGCTACCCGTTGTACCACGCCCAGTGGAACGGGCCGCCTGCCCGTTCACGCCGCAGGGAACGCCCGATGCGTCCATTACGAATCCAGGAAGAATGGTCTTGCACAGGGAACGGAAGGGGGATATAATGGCTTTTTTATCCGTAAACATGAGGAGGAAATATGTCGGAAATGTTTGACAAACTTGCTTTGAACACGCAACAGGATCAACCGCCTGTCGAGCCAGTCGCCGAAGCAAATGAGACGCCCGTCGCGGTAGAGACGGTTGCGGATGCAACCGCATTAGATAACCCCACTGATTCAATTGCGAATGCGGGCGCAGAAGGCATGGCAACGGAACTGGAGCTTCCGTTTGATTTGGCTGATGATTCAAAGGATGCCTTGCACGATCAGGTCGCGGAGGAAATTGGAGAAAGTCTCAAACTCTTGGTGAATCGCCTCAGCCGAGTGGAAGGCCAAATTCGCGGCATCAAGCGTATGCTGCTGAACAAGGCGAACATCATCGATATTCTCATCCAATCCACGGCTGTCTTTTCCGCGGTGAACGGCTTCAACAAGAAAATCATTGAGACCTTCATCTACACTCGTGTTCTTCCAGAAGTCCAGCAGGGAAACATGGCCGCGGTGGATGAGTTGGTCACCGCGATGAATCGCATCGTAAAGTAGCCGGATGATGAATCGTTACACCGTTTCGGGACTACACTGCGCAGGTTGTTGCTCTCGAGTCGAACAGGCGGTTTCGGCTGTTTCCGGCGTCACATCTTGTTCCGTCAATTTGCTGACCCGTTCCATGGTTGTGACCGGGACCGCGCACGCAGACCTGGTTGTCAAGGCCGTTCGCGCAGCCGGCTTCGATGCCGCGCCGCTGCACGATGACCTCGACTCCTCGTCTGCATCCCGCGTCGATCTCCTCCGCGACAGGGAGACACCCGCCTTGGAGCGACGGCTCTTCTGGTCGCTCCTTTTCCTCTCTCCCCTCCTCTACTTTTCCATGGGGCACGGAATGTGGCACTGGCCCGTTCCGCCTTTCCTCCAAAACAATCCGACGGGACTGGGGGTGTTGCAGCTGGCGTTCTCGGCTGTCGTGATGTTCATCAACCGGCGCTTCTTCCGCAACGGATTCTCCTGGCTTCTTCACCGCGCGCCTAACATGGACACGCTGGTCGCACTCGGATCGGGCGCCGCATTCGTGTACAGCACGGCCGCGCTCTTTCTGCTTTCGCGGCAGCCGTTGCCGCAGGGTGCCGTCCATCCCGACCTCTATTTCGAATCGGCGGCGATGATCTTGACCTTGATCACGGTCGGGAAAATGCTGGAGGCGCGTTCCAAGGGCAAGACAACGGATGCGCTGAAGACATTGATGCGGATGATGCCGAAAACCGCCGTTCTGCTACGCGACGGCGTGGAAACGGTCGTACCCGTGGAGGTGGTGCAGAAGGGTGACCGCTTTGTCGTTCGTCCCGGCGAGACAATCCCGGTGGATGGACAGGTCGTGGACGGCATGAGCGCGGTGAACGAATCCGCCCTGACCGGCGAGAGCATCCCGGTGGACAAGCAGCCGGGGAATGCGGTCACTTCCGGCACGTCCAACCTGTCCGGCTTTCTCACATGCGAAGCAACGCGCGTCGGGCAGGACACGACACTCGCGCAGATCATCCGAATGGTCGGGGACGCGACGGCAACCAAAGCGCCCATCGCGCGCATCGCCGATCGCGTTTCGGCTGTCTTCGTTCCGGTCATCATCGGGATCGCGCTGGTCACGGTGGCCGCATGGTGGTTGGCGGGCGCGGAGTTCGGGTTCGCCTTGGCGCGCGGCATCTCCGTCCTGGTCATCAGTTGCCCGTGCGCACTCGGATTGGCAACGCCCGTGGCGATCATGGTCGGGAGCGGAGTCGGCGCACGGAACGGAATCCTCTTCAAGACCTCGGCGGCGCTGGAGATGGCGGGCCGCACACGGGTCGTCGCGCTGGACAAGACGGGAACCGTCACGCAGGGGAATCCGCACGTGACGGACATTGTGCCAGCCACAGGGGTTTCGGAGGAGGAGCTGCTGAGGTGCGCCTTCTCTCTCGAACGGAAGAGCGAACACCCGCTGGCCCTTGCCGTTGTTCGGGAGGGGGAACGGAAGGGACTTCCCCCCGCCCCCGTTGATTCATTCCGGGCGGTTTCGGGAAACGGTTTGCAGGCGGAACATGACAGCGAGACGTGGGCTGGAGGCAATCTCTCTTTCATTCAGCGTTTCTGCACCGTACCCGAACGCGAAAGACGCGCCGCTGAAGCGTTGGCGGACGAAGGCAAAACGCCCCTGTTCTTTTCCCGCGGCGGCAGCTTCCTGGGAACGGTTTTTGTCGCCGACATCGTGAAAGAGACGAGCCGTCGCGCCATTGCGGAGCTTCGCGAACTGGGTGTCCGCGTGGTGATGCTGACCGGCGACAACCAGCGGACGGCGGACGCCATCGGACGTCAGGTAGGCGTGGAGCGCGTGTTCGCGGGGGTGTTGCCGGACGACAAGGCCACCCTCGTGCGGCAACTCCAGACGGAAGGGGCGGTTGCGATGGTGGGCGACGGGATCAACGACGCCCCCGCGCTGGCGCAAGCGGAAACGGGAATCGCGATTGGCGCGGGTACGGATGTCGCGATCGACGCAGCCGATGTCGTGCTGATCAAGAGCGACCTGCTCGATGTCCCCACCGCCATCCGACTGAGCCTCGCGACGCTTCGCAACATCCGCCAAAATCTCTTCTGGGCGTTTTTCTACAACGTGCTCGGAATTCCCTTGGCGGCCGGCGTTCTCACCCCCTTGACCGGATACAGCCTAAGCCCGATGTTCGCCGCGACCGCCATGAGCCTGTCCAGTTTCTGCGTGGTGTCGAACGCCCTACGGCTCAACCTCTTTGCCTCGCCACCTCAGACGACTTGAAGGAAACCACGAAACATACGGAACAATCATCCAAAATTCCCCTGTTGGGATGTGGTTGAGTGGTTAGGTAGTTAGGTGGTTGGAGGCGCTACGCGCCAGCTGAGAAGCTGAGATGCTGAGAAGCTGGGTAAGCGCACCAGCTGGAAAAGCCGGGTAAGCGTGTTAAACTGAGAAAGCCCTCCGTCCGTTTTCGTGCGGGAATGGAAACGGGGACAACTTCTCCGATTGTTCACAATTGGCACAATTGTCATCATTGCCACAAATACAAATTGAAATGGCATCGTCACCCGTGACATTGTTGGCATTTGTGAACAATGAAGTTATAGACGAGGCAGGGAAACAACAGGGACAACTCAGAACACAACTGAAAATGGACGGCACGCAACCGCGAGCCGGAAACGAACCGTCGCGCAGTTGCGCGGCGACCGCCGGAGAGTTGGCTCTCCGTTGTCTCTGTTGTTGTCCTTTCCCCCAAAGTTCCTTTCGCTGTTTCGCGGCAGTCCTCAAGGATCCGCGCTTCTGCGTGAGGGAAGTTTGTCTGTCTCGCGCGGAGAACGGGAGAGGCAACGTCCCCGTTGCCCCTCCCCCGCTCTCCGCGTGAAGGAAAAGAGACGCGCCCGTCGCCTGTCGATTGTCCGCCACGCAGACCGGGAGGGACGCGCCCCGTCGCGTCCGCACCGGTCCTGCCGCTTCCCCGAATGTCCCGCGCAGAACTGCTGTGTTACAATTGGTTGCCGGCAGTTCGGGAGACTTGGAGAGCTGCCCCCTCGCCTCCGAAACTCCGAGACTCCCCGCAGCGAAAGCAAGGTCAGTCCCGCCGAAACGGTCGCGACGGGGCGCGACCCTCCCGAATCCAGTTTCGGGCCGATTTGCGTTCCGGCGGGAGACGCGCTTGTCGCGTCCGCTTGGCGCCTGGACGCCCGACCCTCGACACCCGATATGCGAGCCGAAACGGTCGCGACGGGGCGCGACCCAAGTTGGGCAACGGGGACGTTGCCCCTCCCGCTCTCCGCGGCTCCGCGGCTCCGCGTGAGCAAACTTACCCGGTTCGACGGCGTGGGCGCCGTCGCTACGCAAACGGTCGCGACGGGGCGCTTTACTTTGGTGAGCCAATTGCAAAACCTCCCGCCTATCGATTGTTCAACCACGGAACACACGGAATACACGGAAAAATCGTGTGTTTCGCAACCCTGCTATTCAGTGTGTTCCGTGTATTCCGTGGTTTTGAAATTACCTCAGGTGGTTGAGTGGTGGGAGGCGCTACGCGCCAGCTGAGAAGCGGGAAGCTGAGAAGAGGGGATAGAAGGGATGAGCCGCAGAGGGCGGGAGGGGCGCGCCCCGTCGCGACCGTAATGCTTAACCAGCCTGACACGCTTACCCGGCTTTCCCCGCTTACCCGGCTGAACACGCTTTACCAGTAGCCTTCTAATGACTCCCGCTTGACGTTGTTTTGTCGGAGAAAAAAAGGGGGTTGCCAGAGAAGAGGAGGTCGTGCAGCAAACCTACGGTTGGCGTCTCGCCGTTCACGCCATCGCCCAAGGTCGGCGAACAGTTGCCATAAATCCGCACAGGGAAAACCGGTGTCTCGCCTTGGAGGATACCATCCACATAGAGACGTAGGGAACGGCAGTCGTTCACCAACCGCAATCGACTCTTGACGTGTGGACGGAGCGGCACTTTTGACGCCACCGCATACCGGAACGCGCCCGTTTGATTCTTTGCGCCGCCGGAAAAGATTCCCTCCACGCGACCGTCGGCGAGAATCCTGAGCGACGGCCCCTCGTTCCAGCCGCCGGGCGTGAGCAGATCGTGGTCGTTTCCGTCGAAGGAATTGGGCGTGAACGCGCAGGTGAGCGCGAAAGGTCCCATCGGATAGCGGCGCACGGGAAGCTTGGGACGGTTCATCGGAGTCCCTTCAAAGGATTCGCGTACGGTACGGAGCACGAACGGTGAAACCCGTGTCCTCACCACGCGGTTGGAAGAGATCGGCCATTCCTTCTGCGGGGTGAGGAACGCGGACTCTCCCGGTACGCCCGATGCGCAGCTTTGGGTATCGAGCGTCACGGGTGTCTCCAAAATGTCCATCTCGACGGGTATGGTGTCGTGTGCGAATGGATGTATCACACGCGACTTGGCGAATGTGCCGTCCTCGCATTCGAATTCGACCCAAAACGCATCGCCCGCATCTGGTTCCCGTGCGTATGCGCGCAAACGGAAGGTCCCCTCGCGTGTGCCGAGAGGCGGCAGGTCGCGCAAGGTGCAGTCGGGTGACAGGTATATCCGTCCGCTTTTCAGCTTGATTTCACCGCCCGTCTCCAGAATATCCCGCGGCGTGAATATCCGTTCCTCTCCGGCGCTGCGGAAGGTCAGTTCGGCATCCGGAAGCGCTTCCACCCGTGCGGTGAGTCGCATCCATCCGGGGGTGCGGAAGGAACGTACTTCCTGCGCGTTCCAGCTGAAATCGCGCGCCCCGTTGCGCTCGAAACTCTTGACGGCATAGTTCACGCGACTACCGCGCCCTGCCAAAAGGCTCACCTCGTGTTGTCCGTTCCAGGCGAGCGTCAATACGGCATTGGTGTCATGCGCGAAACAAGTGACGGGCCGTTCGTTACGGTAGAGGATTGCGCGTTTCACCGCTACCGGCGACGAGAAGAAACAGGTGGAGGAAAGAATCCCGTTCGCATACGCCACGGAGAGGGTGTTCGTGAAATTGCGTCGATCGCGGATCGAAACACGCACGGTTTCCGGGTTGGCGAGATACGGGGAGACGAAAAAGAACGGCGGCAGTTCGGCTCGACGTGTCCCGCGTTCCGTCTTCACCTCGAACGTCGGAACCAGGTGATCCGAAACGCAGAGGGAGGCGGAGGGGACAAGCCATTCCACTCGCGCCCACTCCTCTGGCGGGAAGACTTTCGCGGGCAGTTCGGCTACGACCGTTCCGAAGGCATCGCGCAGCCATCCCGTCACACGGCAGGGTCCTTTCTCCGCGCTGGGAATACGCAATGCCTCGAAGCGTAACAGCGTGCCCGGCAACGTTTCTCGAAAGTAGGCGAACAGGACGTCTGTTTCTCCGACGGGTGGCAAACCCCTGAACGAATGTGACATCGCCGGAAGAAGCGAACGAAAACCCGTCGCGAGGCGGTGCGGTTGTAGCGTGGTCTCATCATGGTCATTCCATGTTGTGAGATGAAGCCACTGCGGATGAGATTCTCGCCCGGTCAAATATCGATCCAGCATCGTGTCGAATCCCCGGATCGGCTGGTAAAAGCTATTGCGCCCGTTCAACCAGGCACCGTAGTACCCGGGCCAGACGCAGGGCAGGAAGAGTTTACCGTGTGCCGCGCTCCAAGCCGCCGCGGAACGGATGTCAGAGACCACACTCCCGCCGCCCATGCCCATGATGCTGAAATGGTAAATGCCTTCCAGCACACCGGCGTAGGCGTCCAGTTTCTTGTCGCTGTGGCGCGAGAAACCGGTCTCCACGTTTGCGATCAGGTGAAGCGGGAATCCCGCTTTCGAACATGTATCGCGGATGGTGTGCCACTCGTCCGGCGTCCAGGCGAAAAACGTGTAGGCGTTGACCACATACTTCTCTCCCCAGCGGGGATAATTCGGATGGCCGCCGTAGGTGGAGAGCATCCGGACGAGTTCCTTCGCTTGTTGCATCGCGTCGGTCTTTACGTCGAGGCAGATTCCGAAGTGGAAGTCCGTTCCTTCTGCCGCCTTCAGGAAAGGACGCAGATCCCAGAACGCCGTGGTGGAACCGGCGTGTGCGACCATGTCGTTGAAAAAACCGTCCACGCCCAGCGCGATGGCGCGGCGTACCTCCTCGCGAAGGGGATCGGCACCGGCGTCGTGCTGGGGAAAGTCATAGTACCGATCCGGCATTTGTGAAACAAGATCCGGCGTGAACCACGGCACATAATGCGCCCACACCATCTTCCGTCCCGAAACGTCGGCCGCAGATACGGTCAGCGCAAGCAGTGCGGCGATGCCTGTCAACCAAAGCGTGTTAGGCCGGGTAAGCCGGATAGGCGTGTTGAGCTGGTTAAGCATGTTGGGCATATTAAGCTGGTTGAGCATGTTAAACAAAATGGACGCGACGAAGCACGACCCGTTCTCTGCGGCGTATTTCTTCGATCCCGTCAATCCCTTTTATCCCATCCTCTCGGCTGGCGCGTAGCGCCTCCAACCGCCCAACTACCTAACCACCCAACCTGGAACCTATAGGCCAGCGCGACCATCCTGTTCCCAGAACCGGCAACCGGATCAAAGGTTAACGGGCGGCGCGGGGACGCGCTTCGAGGATATTGCCGGGAAGCCGGACGATCTCCGTACCGAACACGTCCGAGAGGGTGGAAAGCACCTTCTGGATGTCGTCGGCGTCCTGGTTGCTGGCGGGACGAGGCAGCCCGTTCACCGACAAGTCCTTCGCGAAGTGCAGCTCGATCGGGAACATCGTCACCCGCGTGACCTTGCCGTTCACGATCTCGATCTTCGGGATGACCGAGAGGAAGTTCGCGCGGTCCGTTTGCAGTCCTTTCTTGCCGCCTTGCGAACGCGCGTTGTGCGCGACCTTGGCGGTCGAGTCGAGCGGCACACCGTACTGTTCGCAGAAGTCTGGCGGCACGCTGGGCGTGACGCTGTTCTGGAAGACGAAGTCGCCGAGCGAGTAGAAGATGGGGCAACCCTTGTGGAACTCGATTCCCTTCAGCTCGTGCGTCCCGCCGCCGATGACGGCGGAAGCGCCGGAATCGATCGCCGCGCGGCAGAAGTCCATGAAGTAGTAGTCCGGCTCGCAGTGGCGTGTTGTCAGGATGTCGTGCGAGTGCGCCATCACCACCACGGCGTCAGCCTTCGCGCGGGCCGCGGCAATGTCGGCCTTGAGGCGGTTCAGGTCATTCGTATTGCACCAGGAGGTGCGTCCCTCCTTCTCGGCCTCCTGGAAAGTGAGTTCGTCGAAGACGAAGGTTCCCGGAGGATCGGGGGCGATGAAACCGCCCTCCTGCTCCAGCGCGCGCGTCCCGTTGATCATGGTTCCGGCGGCGATTTCCTTCAGCGCGGCCATGTGCGCGGGCGTGACGAAAAACTTCATCTTCCGGCGAAGCCCGTTCATGCCGGGTCGTCCCGGCGAGAGCTTCGTGGTCAGGCCGGCGCGGGCGTCCGGATGGAATTCGGAATTGACGGAGATGAATGCCACGCGGCCGTTGGGCGTGTCGATGAAGGCGGGGGCGGACGCTTCCTGCAGATCCTTGCCCGTCCCGCAGTGCGGGATTCCGGCTTTGTCGAGCGCGCGGATCGTCATGAACAATCCTTCCGTCGAGTAGTCGAGCGAATGGTTGTTCGCGCACCCGCAGCCGTTAAAGCCGTAGGCGAAGAGGTCGGGCATGACCTCGGGGCGCATCACGGCCCAGGTGCCGCCACTCCACGCGGCGGGCGGACATGTCCCGTCATTGACCACGCACTCAAAGTTGACGAGGCGCGCGTCGCCCGAGGCGATCCACGCCTTCATCTCCGGCGCGATCGAGTAGCTTGCGGGAAACCGCTGCACCATAAATGCGTCACCAGCCGAGACAACCGTCAATGTGCGGTCCGCTCCCCACGCGCCATTCGCCGCGCAGGCCAAAACGGCGGCGGCGACCGTCTTCAATAGATTCATGTTTTTCATGAGTGTGAGAATACCATATCCCCAAAACGAATACAATCGTGAAGTTGAGGGTGCCGCCAAGTAGGTTAACCACCTTGCGCCTTTATTGTTTCGAAGTTCTGAGCTTGAAGCGAGACGTTCGGAGAAGCGACACTCTTGTCGCTTCATTCTGTTCTATTTTCACGTAAAAGCGACAGGAGTGTCGATTCCCCGACTGGGCGACTCTTTGCGCGAGACAAATGTACCCTCATTCACATTTCCGAGCAAAGTGCGGAGGGCAGGGCTATTCTTGGGTCGAGAGTGGACAAGAGCTGTCGCCTGCCAGATAGTCGCCTGTCCGGGCGTATGCGCGGGCGCGGCAACCTCCGCACTCGAAGCGGAACCGGCAACGTCCACATGTCGGTCCGTATCCGTTCGGGTCGCGCAAGGCGCGGAAGACGGCAGATTCTCCGTATGCCTTTGCGAAATCGTATCCGCTCTGACGGATATCTCCGCAGGGAATGTCCAGGAAACCGCACGGTTGCAAGATTCCTGTGTGCGACAAAAAGACAAATCCGCGACCGCCCATACATCCCGCCGGATGCTTGCCGGGACGATCTAGGCTTTCCCAAATCCGAACGGCTTGCGGTGCGCACGTTTCTCGAACGGTGATTGGACCGGCTCGATCCATTTCGAATGCCCAGCGAAGAACCTCTTCCATCTCACGAGCGGGGAGAGCCAAGTCCGCCAATGCCTTTCCACGTCCCACAGGGACGAGAAAGAAGAGGTCTAACGTCCGCGCGCCGAGCCGGACTGCTTGTTCGCGGATAGCGGGCAATTCCGCCACATTCAATCGCGAGACGGTGCAGTTGACTTGAAACGGCATTCCGATTTTACGGGCGATTTCCATCGCCCGCGTCACATGCGCGAAAGCCCCCTCCACCCCGCGAAAGGCGTCATGCGTCGCGGCAGTCGCGCCATCGAGCGAAAAGCTACATGCCATCACCCCGACGTTCTCCAGAATCTGCATGGTCTTTTCCGTCACCAGCGCGCCACACGGAGCCATCACGGAACGCATACCCCGATCCGTTGCCGCGCGAACAAGCAACGAAATGTCGGGACGGCACATCGGCTCTCCCCCCGTCCAGATGATCATCGGCTGGGAATACGCCGCCAGCGAATCCAGTACGCGCAGGCATTCATCGGTCGTCAACTCGCCTTCATACGCATGGTCGGCAGCACCCGCGCGGCAATGCTTGCACGACAAGAGACAGCGGCGCGTGACCTCCCACGCCACAATTCGCGGATCACGCCCGTTTCCCTTTTCGGGCATCCCGCGCACCCCTGGATGCCGATGCGTGGCTTCTCTCCGCTGTTCATTTCCGTTTGGGTTTCGGCTCACGACAATAAATCCCCTCGAAGATTTGCGCACCCTTGTAATACAGAATGCAGTACGGCACCTTCTCGCAGTACAGGTACTCCCCGTTCTTGGAGATGTACCGCATTCCGTCCAACGACACGACCTGTCGGCATGTCACGTCCTTTCCGTCGGGGAGACGCAGATGCACATATCCCTTCAGTTTGAACTCGATTCCGTTGAACTCTTCCACATGGGGCTTCTCCCCGTACTCCACACGCAACAACTCGTTGTCCATGTTGATAAACCGAGCCTCACGCGTGACCGTAAAGGAGGTACACCCTGCAACCGCCAGCAGGAAGAGGAACGCAAACGCCCAAATGCCGATCTTGTTGTTCATGCGCCTATCCTACCAAAAATCCCCATTTCTGAAAAGTGTGATCATCGTGTGTCAATGATTCCAAATTGGGTTATTATCCAAGTTTTGACCATTGTCTCACATTATGGTATAGTGGGGACATGAAAAACAACGTACTGTCTTGCAGAATTGGTTTTGCCGTGTGCCTAACGGCTTTGTCTGTCATTGCTGCGCCGCCAGTTGAGGTTTCCTTTACACCGGGTAACTGGAAGTCGAATGAGTGGATTCTTGTGAAGAGTCCGCGTTTCGCCTATACGCACGGATTCGTGCAGAAGGAGGACGGGATTGAGAACGAGTGTCCCCCGCTCTCCGGCGAGGAGATATACAAGAAGCACGAAAGCGAAGTCTATTCCTCGATGGTGTGGAAGGAGAAAGTCGCTCTCGGACAAACCGTTTCCTCGGCGATGAGTTTCGATTGGCGCATGGCACCGTTGATTGTTCTGGCCCCCGCGCTCGATTCTTCCGGGGATGGCGCGCCGACGCTGGGGGAACACTGGGAGATCGTACTGTACGACGAGGGACTGAATGTCTGGCATCATTCGATCCGGGACGGAAAGCCGTTCTGGTATCGCGCCGCGTATGGAAAGATGTCGTTCCAAAAAGACACCCGCTACGATTTGTCGGTTAAGGTCTTTCGGAACGGAAAGGGAATCAAGGAGATGGTCGTCACGTGCGGAGATGCGGAGATCGGATTCGCGGACAACGGTTTGCCGGACTCCTTCTTTGCGGGCATCACAGGATGCGAGGGACGCAACCGTTTTTACGATTTCAAGGTCCGGTAACGAAGATGGAGGGAACGGAGAATCATGATCGGGAAAGCGGTGTTTGGAGAAAGCTCTCATATCGAGTTCAAAAGAGAACTTCCGAAGCGACATGAAAACTTTTTCAAAGATATCATCGCTTTCGCCAACACGTCAGGCGGGAAAATCATCCTCGGAGTTCAAGATAACGGCACAGTAACCGGAATTGGGGACACGAGCCCATTCCGTCTTGCGGATGCGATATCGAAGATGATTTCTGATGCCTGTATTCCGCAGATCAACACGGAAATCACGATCCGAACAGTGGAAGCCAAAACCGTTCTTGAAGTTGAAGTGTTTCCCGGAAAATTCAGACCCTATTTTTTGGCATCTGCAGGCAAGAAAGTTTCCTGCTATATTCGCATAAACGGAACCAGCAGGCCAGCGGATGAACGAAAGATACAAGAACTTGAGATGGAAGGGAAAAAACTTTCGTATGATACAATTCCGCTTGTTGGGGTTCCATACGATGAACAGTTGGCAAAAGAATTATGTGAACAAATGTATCAGACAGCTATCAGTGCCTGTAGAACAGATGAGGAGTGTCACGCGATAAAACCAATGACTCTTCAAAAACTTGAAATGTTTTCAATCTTACATCGGAACGGACATAAGCTTATGCCGACCCATGCATTCGAGCTTTTGACTAAACCCACAGACACATTTGTCAAAATACAATGTGCGGTATTTAAAGGAAATGACCGCGCGGTTTTTATCGACAGAAAGGAATTTGTGGGGGCAATTCAGAAACAAGTTGAGGAAGCTTACCAGTTTGTTCTGGCACATATTCGTCTCGAAACCGAAATCCATGGTCTCTATAGACGGGACACTTATGAGTTGCCGTCGCAATCCATTCGCGAGGTAATTGCCAATGCAGTTTTACATCGCAGTTATCTGGCCCCTTCCTGCATTCAGGTTTCTATCTATGACAATCGTGTTGAAGTTGATTCTCCCGGAATGCTGTATGATGGCTTGACCATCGAGGATGCGGTCAAAGGAAAATCAAAGTGCAGAAATGCGGCAATCGCGGTCGCGTTCCAATACATGAAGATTGTCGAAGCCTGGGGAACCGGACTTCCCCGGCTTTTCCAACAATGTAAAGAACTCGGACTCCCTGAACCGCGCCTTGAAGAATTTGGAGACGGAATCAAAGTTACAATATTTCGGAGACAAGCGACAAAAAACAAGCGACAAAAAACAAGCGATAAAGACAAATGGGCATGTGCAGAAGATTCGGACGTTTCTGCGTTCGCACGGGGAGTCGAAAACAAGCGAGATCGCAGAACATCTTGGATTGGGTATGGACAGGACAAGGGTGCTTTTGAAAGGCATGGCAGATGTGTTGCAGACGGGTTCAAACCGAGATCGGCGTTATCGGTTGGGATGACGAGGCTCGAATCGGGAGAGCGGAAATTGGATTTGCGATGCGCGGGTTTCGCGCGTCGCGGGAAAGGAAGGAGAAGACATGAAAAGAAATCGGATTCATGCCGCCTGTCTGGGGCTGGCGCTTTTTTCATTCGTCGCGGGAGCGGCAACGGAGCGGGAATACATCTGGCCCGACGGAAAGATGCCCGACGCGCAGCCCCACCAGATCGGCGCGACAACCGCCGAAGCGAGGACGAAGGGATTCCAACCCGACAATTTCCGCCGTCCCTATCTGGACTGGTTCGACCCTCCTGCGGCGGAAGGGCGTACCGATGCCTGCATGATCCTGATCTCCGGCGGAGGATACAACAACTGCTGTGACGTGGGATTGGTCGAACAATGGCGTCGGAAACTGACGGCGATCGGTGTCCGGTGCGTCTCGCTCACCTATCGGACACCTCGTCCAAACGGACTTCCGTTCTACCGCAGCGCGTGGGAGGACGGGCAGCGTGCGGTTCGTGTCGTTCGTGCCCAGGCGCAGAAGCGCGGATTCAATCCGGAGAAGATCGGAACGGTTTCGATGTCCGCCGGTTCCCACCTCGCCACCCTGCTGGCGACAAGTTCGCAGACCCCCGCATACGCGGCGGTGGATGAACTAGACGCGCTCCCTTGCCACATCAATCTGGCGGTCACCTGCGCCATCGCCTACGGTTTGACCGATGGACTGGGTACCCCGAACGCGCGTGATGGTGATGCGATCGACGTGAAACTCGATTCGCTCTTCCGGTTCGATGCCAAGACCTGCCCGATGTGTATGTTCCACGGAGGACTCGACATTTACTCGTCGATTGCCTCTACGGAAGTTTATCGACAACTCCGTCGCATGAAGATTCCTGCAGAACTGCATCTCTTTGCGGATCGGCACCACGGCTTCTTCGGTGCGGACGGGAAGGGGGATGCCGCGACCGGATACGACAACTGGTTTGGCCGTGCCGAAGAGTTCCTTCGCCAGCGGGGATTCCTCGGTGCGACCGGTCCCGAAGTCGAATTCAGTTCACGTTTCTCCGACGCCTTCACGTTGTCGCGGGAGAGGCAAGACCTCTGGCCGGAAGGCGCTGTGCCCGATGTCCAGCCCAACCAGACCGTCAAGCCATTCCTCGAATGGTTCCTGCCGAAAGAGCGGAAGGCCGGCGCGATACAGATCATCTTTCCGGGCGGAGCCTATCAGCACTGCTCCTACGAGAAAGAGGGCGTGGATATTGCGCGTTACTTCAACTCGAAGGGGCTTACCGCCGTGGTCGTGGTCTATCGGACACCGCGCCCCCTCGCGCCTTTCGCCAAGCACACGAGCGCGTGGCAGGATGCGCAGCGCGCGATTCGCATGGTGCGGAAAGCGGCGCCTTCGCGCGGGCTTGATCCCGAACGGATCGGGGCGATGGGCTTTTCCGCTGGAGGACATCTTACCCTCATGGTCGCGACCAGTTCGCAGAAGCGGGCATACTGGCCGAAAGACGAGATCGACAAGGTGCCGTGCCATCTCAACTGGGCGTGTCCGGTTTATCCGGCGTACGCGCTGACCGACGGCGCGGAAAGCCCGAACGCGAAAGGCGGCAACGAGAACGACTCCGTTCCCGTCCGTGAATTCTCCTTCGACTTGAAAACGCCTCCGATGTGTTTCCTGCACGGCGATGCGGACGGATGGGCGGCGATGAACTCCGTCAAGGTGTGGGAGCGTCTGCGGCGCATGGGAATCCAGTCCGATCTGCATACGTTCTCCAATCGCGGGCATTGTTTTCATTTCAAGGCCGCGCCCAGTACCGCCAGCTATACCTGCTTCGACCGGATCGTGGAGTTCCTCAACCACAAGCGGTTTCTCGCGAAGTAGATGGGGGCGGGAAAGAGTTGGTTGGTCTGTGCCCGCGCCACGCACGGGAATGTATAGGAGGGTAAGTTTGCCTCTCGCAAAGTCCGCAAAGTACGTGTGGAATGGGAGAGGCAACGTCCTCGTTGGCCGAATTGGGCTGGTCGCGTTTCGTCGCGACCGCAATGCGGAACACGCTTAACCAGCCGACGTCTAGGCTTTTAGGCCTACAGCCTACTCTGCTAGAACTTGACACGGATGCCGGCTCCGCCGAGTGTCCAGTCGTTGTGGGCGCAACGGTAGGAGCTGTCGCCGTTGGTGGCGCGCGCGTCGTGTCCCACGATCTCGTACTGCTCCACGAAGGTAAAGAACGTGACGTACGGGTTGAATCGCCAGCCGAGTTCCAGCCTTGCCGTCGCGGATGAAACGCCGCCGCTTCCCCAGTCGTCGCCGTATTTGTTGGCGCCGAGGACGCGTCTCATGTTGCGCCCGTTGCCGCCCTCGACAAAGACACTGGGCGTGACATACAGTTCTTTCCAGATCCCGATCCGCTTCCGCACGCCGCTCTTGAAATACATCCAGTCGTTCGGGTGGAAGGTGCGCCGGATCCGGTAGAAGGGGACCAGATAGGGATTCTCCAAGGACTGGTCGATCTGCCACCACCACGCGGTGAATTCCGATCGTTCGTAGTCGGCACGGAATCCGCGGTAGATCGTCCAGGAGCGCGTGATGTCGGTGTTCAGTTTCCAGTCGTCCGCAAGCCTGAGTGAATAGTCCCAGGTTGGCCCGAATTCCCAGTGGTAGATCGCGTGCTGGTGTACATCGCTGCGCCTGTCGGTGAACGAACTCACATCCCAGTTGCGGAATCCGAGCCGCCCGAATGTTCCCGTGTCATATCCGGCGCGCAGATTGGTGATCTGCATCGGGCGGTCTTCCACCAGTTTGCCCAGCGAGACGTATGTCGAGCGGACTTCGGGAGTCACCTCGACATAGAACGGGGAGATCAGTGAGGCGGCGAGGATGGCGATTACAGGTTGCACGCGTCTAACGAAACCTTGTGGACTTTCAGATCGTGCTCGTAGAGCCCCTGCGGATTGGGGATTTCTCCCCGCAGGATTTTCGCCAGTTCGGCGAGCTGCCCCGCGTAGCGGTCTTTCGGCATGGGAAAGACGATGCGGTTCATCCCCGCCTTGTAACCGCCCTTGGCCGTCTTGAGGAAGAGCTTTACCTCAAGCTGGTTCGCGCGGGCGAGTCCTTCGTTCAGTCCGGTTGTGTGCTTCACCGTGCGGAAGTCCTCGATCGGCTCGATCTCGATCGTGCCGTTCGTGCCGTCGATGCGGATGTGGCGACAGGGCTGCGTACCCTTGGAGCAGACGCGGAAGGTTGCGATGCAGCGCGGGTATTCCATGATTGTCAAGGTGTGTGTCAGGGCTTTTGCCGGGTCTCCCGGCGCGGGCTTGATGATGGAGTAGGTCTTGTCCGGCATCCGGTCATCAAAGATCGGCATCGCCCATTCGATTGCGTGACAGGCGAGCAAGTATGCTGTGCCCCCCGGATAGTACGAGGCGTACTCCGGGTACTTGGCGCCTCCGTAGGAATGGTTGAGATCCGCCTCGATCGCGAAGACCTCACCGATCACGCCGTCGTGCGCCAACTGCACCGCCTTGTTGATCGCCTCGTTGGCGCGGAACATATACCCGATCTGGAGCGGGATGTTCCGTGCGCGGCAGATGTCGCTCATCTTGCGGAATCCAACCGGATCCGTCCCCAGCGGCTTGTCCATGTGCATCGGGAAGCCCGCCTCGGCGATCTTGGTCGAAACCTCCACCAGTTCGGAGTTGGCGACCTCCACCACGATCAGGTCCGGTTTGATTTCCTTTAGCACCTTTTCCCCGTCCAGCTTCGGCCATTTGGCGTAGGACTTGGGATTGGGCTCCTGCATGCGCATCGCCTTCGAGGCACTGTCATCGACCCATCCGACGATCTCGTAGTCGTTGGTGAGCCGCAGCAGCGCATCGAACTTTCCGCGCGCGTGGTTGTGAACGATTCCCCAGAGGACAACCCGCTGCCTCTGTCGTCCGTTTGGTTTCCACTGCGCAACGCCGTTCGCGGCGGCGGGCGTGTCGGCGGCAAAAACCGAAACCCAAGACAGGGCCGTCAGGCAAAGGAGACACCCTAACTTTTTCATCTCAGCGCATCCTTTCAGGTCAGGACTGGAACGGGTTCCAGCCTTCGCGGTATTTCTTGGTGACGTGGGCGTCCGCCTCCGCGTTGTTCGTGACGTGCGAACCGTCCCAATGCAACACGGAACCTTTGCCCGCGAGGGCGGAGATGTTGCCGAGGCAGACGGTCTTCGCCAGCGGGACGCCGTAATGGAAGTTGTCGTTCGCCTCCCGGCGTTCGCGGATTGCCGTAAAGAACTCGCGCACGTGCGGCAATGTGTTGCGGCGGTAGTTGAAATCCGCCTGGCGGTCGATGCGCGGGTGGCACCAGCCGGAGGAGCTGGGCAGGAAGCGGTATCCGCCGTGATGGGTGAACCAAAGGTTCGCCTTCGTGCCGACAAAGAGCGTGCCGTTGGTGTGGAAGGGATCCTTCTCGTATTTCCACTTCTTCTCCTCCTCCAACACACGCGGCGGGATGTTGAGCCATTCGCGCTTGTGCGGCATACCGAACTTGGTGAGGTATTCCTTCTTGTAGGGCACCCCATCCTTCAACCCGTCCCACCAGTGCAGCGAGAGGTCGCCGTGCTCGCGCGTCGCGGGGAAGTGGAACTCGAAGACATCGCGGTAGGCCCACGCGCCCTTCAGCGAGAAATTGGCCTCATGGCAGATGATGCGATCGGGATCCTTCAACCCGAGTGCCCAGAAGGCGACATCCATGATGTGCATCCCCAGGTTGCCGATGGAACCGTTTCCGTACCCGATCCAGCTGTGCCAGCCGTGCGGATGCATGCCGTCCTGATCCGCGCTTTCGGGATAGAAGTCACAGAGCGGCGAGCCGCCACACCAGGCGTCCCAGTTCATCCCCTTCGGATGCGGAACCGCAGCCGGACGCGCGAAGATGGAATTGCAACGGTCGTCGTAGCACCACACCTCCTTGACCTCGCCGAGGGCGCCTTCGCGGATACGGTCCACGCAGTACTTCATCGACGGGAAGGAGTGCCCGTAGGTGCCGACCTGCGTGACGATGCCGGGACGCTTGCGCGTCTCTGCCAACAGCAGGTCGCCCTCCGCCGCCGTAAGGACGAGCGGTTTGTCGAGATAGACATGGATGCCTCGCCGAATCGCCATGACTGCCGGCAAGACGTGTTGGTGGTTCGGCGTCTCGATCACCACGGCGTCGAGTTGGTCGCCTACCTTCTCGAACATTTCCTGGTAGGTGGCGAATTTCTGGACGCCCGCGTAGTTCGCCGAACAATTCGCGCTGTTGAGCGAGGCGACCTCTTTGTCCATGCGAGTCAGCATCGTGGGGTCGGGATCCACGATCGCGACCAGTTTTTCCAGCAGGACGGCGTTGATAATCGTGCGCGCCTGGATGCCGCATCCAATCAAGGCGACACGAAGTTTCGCGCCTTGTTCAATCTGCCGGATCCGTGTCTGTCCGAATCCGACGTTTCCGATATGGAATACGGGCAACGCGCCCGCAGCTGCCAAGCCTTTGAGAATCGATCTTTTCGTGATGTCCATTGTGTGAGTTCCTTTCCATCGTGTTCAACTGTTTTTCCGGTGCATGGCGGTTCATTCCCCGAGCGCGTAGCGCATCCGCGCGTCCACCTCATCCTGCATCCCCTTGCCGAGTTTCACGTCCGTGACCGGCCAGCGCCCATCCTTCTGTTTCTTGGAGGTACGGGTGAGCATGTTGGGGAAGACGCCGCGCCTGTGGAGTACGTACAGGTTCCACCCGCGCATATACGGCGCGGGAAGCGCGTTGTCGAGATTGCGGAGGTACATGAATTTCGCGAACAGCTCGTCCGCCGACGGATCGTTCGTTTCCAGAGCCTTCCAGATCTTGGCGATCAGGTCCGCATACATCGGGCGCTGGGTGATGACGCCCCGTGTCCCGATACGCCGGTACTGGTAGAGCCAGTCGCGCCCGCCCCATCCCGTGAAGACGGTTTTCACATCCGGTTTCGCGGCGACGAGTTTCGCCATCAGGGTGTTGACCGCCTGTTCCGATCCCTCCACCTTGTACCAGCCGTAGGTCTGCGGGTAGCGCTTCGCCAGATCGATCAGCAGCTTGCTGGTGGGAATCGGCGAACTGCCGTTGTAGGTCTGGATGATTACCGGGAGTTTGGTCGCGGCGGCGATTGTCGCATAGTGACGTTCGTGGTCCGCGTCATTCTTCGCGTCGTTCGCCATGCGGATCAGCATCGCCGTCGGTAAGGTCGGATGTTTCGCGACGATTTCCTCCACCTGTTTCACGCGGCGCAGCGTATCCGCAGTGTTGGTGCCGGGGCAGCAGGGGGTGAACCAGATGCCGCGTCCGTCCAGCGCGTCGGCCATCGTCTCCCAACCCTGACGCTCCTCATCCTGAGAAAGGAGCCGTAGCGCATCGTCCGCCGGAGGCCAGATGATGCCGTTCACGCCGCAGTCGGCGACGAACTTCGTCTCTTTGGCGAGAGTCGGGTAATCCACCGCGCCGGTCTCCGTATAGGGGGTACACAGCAGTGGGAACGGTCCACCGATTTGCACGGCGGCAAGTATCACGCAGAGGTTCATACAATCTCCCATCCTTTCCGATATGCGTGCTTCGCATGTTCGTTGGCGACGGCGTTGTCCGTCTTTGTTCCATCGAACGCATACGTTCCCTTGCCGGCGAATGCGAGCATATTCGCGAGCATCAGCGTCTTCGCCAGCGGGATCGAGAAGTCGAGCCCTGTGTTGATTGGCCCCGGCTTGCCGCGCACGGCGGAGAGAAACTCCGCCACAATCTTGCGTTCCTCCACCTCCAACTCGGCATCTTTCGGCACCGGGATGTCCGCAATCTTCCCGCCCTCCGGGAAGAACCGCAGGGTACGGTGGAACTCCTCGTAGATCATGCCCTTCGTGCCGACGAACACCGTGCCGAATGCGGGAATCGGTTTCTTCACGCCCCACTTCTTCTCCAGCTCCACCAGCTCCGGCGGGAAATTCGTGTGTACGCGCTTATAGACGCGGTTGTACCAGCCGGTCATGTACTTCGAGCTGATATCGACCCCGTCGGCCACACCGTCGTTCCAGTGAAGCGTGATCGCCCCCCAGCCGTCCCGCGCCGGAATCTGGAAGTCCATCGTTCCGCGTGCGTTCCATGCCCCCGGATACCCCCACTTCACGTCGCGCACGACAATCTTCTCTGGCGTCACCTTCCACATGTCCATCGACTGGAACGGCGCGTCCAGCACATGCGTGCCCATGTTGCCGATCGAACCGTTGCCGTAGTCAATCCAGCTGTGCCAGTCGTGCGGGTGCAATCCGACGCGACCATCCTCCTCGCCGTAAGGCTCGCAGACGGGGGAACCGCCGCACCAGAGATCCCAGTCCATCCCTTTCGGCACGGGAATCGTGTGGGGGCGGCGGAACATCGTGTTGGGCCGGTCCGAGAAACTGAACACCTCGGTAATGTCGCCGATGGCTCCGTCCCTCAGGTACTGGGCGAGTAGGGGACGGTGCGAGATGTTGTGCCCCTTGTTGCCTACGCGCACTACCACGCCCGCCTTGCGTCCCTCCTCACCGATGCGGATTACCTCTTCCATCGTGTGCGCCATCGGCTTCTCCACATAGACGTTCACGCCTTTGCGAATCGCCAGCAGCGCGGGCAGCGCATGGTGATGGTTCGGCGTCGCGATAAAAACGGCATCCAGCGACTCGCCCATCTCGGCGAACATCACGCGGTAGTCGGGATAGACCTTCGCCGCGTCCAGCGCATCCCGTCCCCACGTCTTCACGCACTGTTTCTTCAGCGTCGCGACAGCCGACGAATCGGGATCGCATAGTGCCGCGACTTCGCATCCGCCCACAATCCCGGCGCGGGTGAGGAGCGTCCGCCCCCAGCTGCCGCACCCGATGATCGCGATGCGGATACGTGCTCCCTGCGCCAACTGCGCCTTGCGATCCTGCCCGAAGGCAATCCCGCCGATATGGAACGATGCGGCGCCGGCCAACGACGCCCCCAAAAATTCTCTGCGATTCATCATCGTGTCACCTCCCTGTTGTGAACCAAATCCAATGTACTGCATTATCTCACAAACCAAACCAAAAATCTTGTACGAAAAGAAACAAAATGTGTAGAATTCGATTGTGGGCGGGGGGGGCGGTGCCCCGCCCACACGAGAATGCGGAAGATGCATACGCGGGCAAAAACGAAAACGAATGCAATCGACAGCAATCGGTTGCATTCGTTTTGCTCACGTGGTGCGCTTCTCAGCTTGACACGCCTAACACGCTGGACGGCATTGCCGTCCCGCTCAGCCCACGCCGATGGAGGTGTCGAGCCAGATGCGCCAGGGGCCGCCTTTCGGTTTCTTCATCGACGCGGCGCCGTTTCCGTAGTCCCCGATCATGACCCCGGAAATGTTGACCGTGTGGCTCTTGAACTTGGTGTTGCCGAAGTTGAGCGCGTAGATCTTGAGGGTACCCTTGAACTGACCAGTCTTCGTGTTGTAGGAAATCTTCATCGCGCTTTTGTTATCGATTCCGCCCGAGCTCGTGATTTTGTAACTTCCGCCCTTTCCCTTCTTGAACTTGTAGGAGGCGCCTTTCGGGGTCGAAAACCTCCTGCCGTTCAGAACGGTGATCACCGGGATGTTGAACAAATCCTTCTGCACTTTCCAGCCCGAGCCGAAAAAGTTCGGATTCGAGAATGGTTCCCAGACTTCCATTTCATGGAGGTAGAGTTTGGTAACCGAACTGCTCAGCACGCCGCCGATCTTCGCCTGGGAGAAGATACGGCTGGTTCCTTTCAGGGAGACCTTGCCGTTGGCGACACTCAGGTAGAAATCTTCTTCGGTCGAATTGCTCAGCTTGAGGTGGATCTTCTGGGAAGCGGTGGTGGCGTTGCTTCCGTTGAGGTTCAGGGTAGCCTTGGCGCGTTGCTTGCTCCCGTCCGGACCTGTAAAGACCGCGGAGAACTTGACGGTGCGCGCTCCGTTCTTCCCTTTACTCGCCTTCGCGAACTTCAGGTCCGCCACCATACCATCGAAAGGACTTGAGTAACTCGACGGAGTATAGTTCGCGTAAGCAAGTGCTCCCTTGACCGTCTGCGATTTCGAGAAGGTTGAATAGGAAAGGGGAATGTCCTGAGGAGTGAAGTAGTAACCCACTTCGAGGTTCGTCGTTCCGTATTTCCCGGAAACCAGTTTGCCCGCCAACGTGTCGGGGGCGTTCACATAGACAGTGCCGCCCATGTTGCGGAATGCCCATCCCGTTATCTCCGTAACGGTTCGCGGCAATACGATCCCGTCAAAGTTCATGCACCCTTCGAATGTACCGTCCTCGATTTTCGTAATGAAGTACTTCTCCCCGCCGATGGTGAATGCCGTATCCATAACCACATACAGGTACTTTAAGTTGGTGGTATCGGCTCTGTGGATTGTTATCGTGCGATTGCCCTCTCCTCCACCATAGTCAAGATCCCAGATGATATCGTAATCGTCTGTGTAAGTGGTTGACTCTCCGCCGAAGACAGGCGTGATCACGAAGAGTGAGGCGGCTGCCACCGCGAAAAACAGGTTTGTCAATCTTTTCATGCTGATAACCTTTCTAAGAATTTGCCGAATGGAATGCCCGAATGGATTTTCCCAATCAGCGAAGCTAATGTACCACGATAATGCCCCCAGCGCAAGCGGGAAAACGAGTTACTGCATTTCGAGTTACGGCAGGGGTTCCACAAAGAGTTTGAAGAAGCGGTGGGCGTTTGTGACCGGTTGCCAATCGGTCGTGTCGGTGAGGGAACTCTTTCCCTTGAGGATGTAACGGTATCCGAGCGATTCGATGGCGTTGTTCGTCACGCTCCAACCTACGACCGGCGTCGCCCCGTTCATCTGGATCGTGACGTACAAGTAACTCGACGCATTCGTCGGATCGGTGCCCAGCAGGTATTCCTGCCATGCAGGGAAACCGTCTCCGTCGGAATCGGCCAGTGCCAGCGCCTCGAACGCCGCAGACGATCCTCCCTGTCCGGGGTAGTAGCCGTCCAGCCACGTGTACGGCACAGATACGCCCTCTATCTGCACGGCCTGCACGTCCGGAATCCATTGCACGTTGTTTAACCAGACTCCGAGTTGCTGGTAGTCGTAATCGGCATTCGCCACCGTATAGATCCATGTGTAGGTTGTCGTGGCATCGGAACTGACCTCGTTGGTGACAATTCCGGAGAAGTATTCTGTCCCATTGTAGGCGTAACTGAACTGTTGTGCGCCGTTGACTTGGAACGTGAAGGTGTTCTGCCATGTCCAGGAACGAAAATCGTATGAGAACACAAGCTTGCCTTTGCCGGAGACCGTCGCCTGGAGTGTCGCCGTGTAGGTGTTGCTCCGGAGTCCACCGGTGCGGAGTGTACGAGGTGATGAAGTGTCCACGCGCCAGGAGCCGGTTCCCGATCGAGTCCACGTGACGTTTCGCGTCCCGAATACATCTGCGACGGTCGTGAAAGAACCGACATAGATGGGGCTTGAAACACCCGATGCGGGCCACACGGCAGCAGAAAGGATACTCGCGCTGTCGGGAATCGTTATCACACCAGAACAGGCGGTTCCGTTGGACAGGGTCGGCACCGAGCCGTCGAGTGTGTAGTAAATCGTGCCGCTGTTGTTCGGATTCGCGAGCGTCACCGTGATGGGGAAGCTATCGACGAGCGATTCCGTCTGTGAGCAGGTCGGAGCTTGCGGCAATGTCTCGCCCAGGACGGACGCGAATCCGGCGATGAGGGATTCGGTGGTGTCGAGGTAAAGCTCGGTTCCGACAAGGGAAGAGTTGTCGTTGCGGGCGAGGCCCTGGTCGATTGGCGTGTCGGGATCGGTCGGCAGGACAAAGTACATCTGCGGGTAGGCCGTGCTGTAAGAGCCTGTGTAGGCATGGCAAAGAGCCCAGAACCAAGATTGCGCTGTTTGGGCATCCACGTTACAGGATGTGTCGCCGGTCACGAGATAGACGCCGTTGGCTTTCGCCCAGGCGAGGAACTCGAGGCTTTCGGCGATCGGGTAGAACTGTTGTGAATACCAGCACCCTGCGCGGTCCGCCAGCAGCACGGCGATGACCCGACCGTTCTGCGCGGCTGCCGCTTTCGCGCCCTCCACGTCCGTTGTCCACTCGCCGGGAGAGACGGGATGGCGTTCGATGTAGAGTCCGCCGACCACAACGCTTGGTTCCTTGCCGCCCTCTACGAACACGGCGCGTACGTACGTCGATTGCGTGAGGACGATGGGACCGTCGTAGAGGAGCTGTGTCTCGCCGGTCGGATCGGAACCGTCCAGCGTGTAGTAGAGAGCTCCACTCTTGCCGCTAGGCGGCGCAAGCGTGACGGTCATGCTGTTTGTGAAGATGGTGGCGGACGATTCGCTAGCGGTTGTTGCGGGCGAAATCGTAGGCGGACGCGAGAGCGCGTCGAACTGGACTGTATCGAACCACACGCCGTTGAAGCCGTTGTAGCGGCCCCAGTCACAGTCAAAGTTGAAGCGGACGGTGTGCGAACCAGACGGAATGGACAGTTCGACGAGATGCCAGGAGTCGGATTCCACGTCGCGTGAATCGTTCACTTCCTCGTGGCCATCGACTTGCACGGAAAAGACCCCATAGTAGGTCCGCAACTTGTAACGGAAGCTCATCAGGGTCGGTCCTGTTACGGTTGTTTCGAGCCACGATTCGTCCACCCAGTAATCATCTTCGCTGTCGGTTGACTGCAGCGCATCGACACCGTCGTATGTATCGCTAACCTGGAAAACCCACGGGCGGGTATCGGAGGTGCGCCAGGGGAGTTGCGGCGCATCGACGGCCGCACCGATGTCACTGATGGAGTAGGTGGCTTGGAATACGGGGCCGGCGATGTTGTCCGTGATGGTGACGGCGCGGATGGTCGTCGTCTGCGTAAGGGTGATTGGACCGGTGTAGAGTGTCGAGGAAATAGTGGGCGTGGAGCCATCGAGCGTATAGCGGATGGGAAGCCCTGCCTTGCCGGGTGTGAGTGTGACGACGAGCGAGTCCGTGAATGTTGAGCCGTCACTGGGTGAGAAATAGACGTCATAGGACATCGGCACGACCTGATTGCGCCACCGGGAGGCGGCCAAGTAGGTCTGCTGGATTGTGCGCACGTTGTCATGTGTGGCGTCTCCGACGGTCGTCCCCATGTAGGTGAGGTTCGGCGACGAGAAGAAGGGGGCGCTTTCGTAATGGTTGCCAAACCCGTCGAAGTTGTAGGCCATGATCGTATGATAGACGATGCCGTTGGTGCCGGTGAAGTAGTAGCCCGCCGAGTAGTCGTAGAGCTGCGGTCCGGGGGATATTTCGCTCGGATTGACGGCCGTCGCGTGACCCGCACCGAGGTTGTGCCCGACTTCGTGCGTCATCGTATGGTCGTTGGCGACGGCGCGGACGGCACAAACGCTGTAGGGCGATTCCGAGAAGTCGGCTGGTGTCGTGTTCTTAAGCGAATAACCGAGTCCGGTGTTGCCGCTGGCTGATCCGGTGTCGATGAATGTGGTCACGATGTCCGCGCCCACCGTGTCGCGCATTGCCTTGACGGGCGCCCACTCGCCTGTTCCGTCACATGTCTTTTCCAGTACGCTCTCCAAGTCCGTACCCCCAACCGCGTTGACAGTCATGACACCGACAAGCCGATAACGGAAGGTTGAGGCGAAACCGCAGTTGCCGAGGACGGTGTTCATTTTCTGGACGGCAAGGGTGGCGAGGTTGGTGATGCCGCCTCCGTTCTTGCGTGCCCATTCGGCGGCGGGCGAGTCGTAGGCGACAAGGACATCTACGAGGGTTGAGGCTTGGTCAGAGAGCAGTTGAGCGGAGAGCTGGCGGGGGGGAAGCGCTTTCGCCGGAATACGGGGCTCGATCGGTGCCGTCGGCGTGACGGTCTCGGCTGACGGGTCGATTTCCTTGACGGTGACGCCGTTTGCGTCCGAGACGATTGTGTACGTGCGGCTGCGCGCAAAGTCCTGGATATCCGCAGTCAGTCCGTCAGCCGTTTGAAGGATGACCGCGTTCCTCACGCCGTCGTAGCCAGAGACCGTACCAATGAAAGCCTCGCCGCCTAGGGGCGACTCCATCCGTTCGATAAGCGTCACCTGGAAGGACGTATTCTCGAACAACAGGAAGTCCAGCGTGTCGCCCACCGAAAGCGAATCTGTGACGGTGGCGCCGGCGGCGAACACACTTGCCCGCAGACAACTTTGGGTGTCGGGAACGGCAAGAAGCCTCGCTCCCATTTCCGCTCGTCCGCCGATCCTCAGGTCGAACGTCACGTTGGCGGCAGATGCACTGCCTAGGCAAGCAATGAGACCGAAAAGAACAAAACTCGTGAAGAAACCACGCATAGAAACACCCTTTTGAATCGTGAATCAAAAATAAGGATTTATCTTACCAAATCGCAATCATGCGGTCAATGAAAATGCGGGTACGTGCGACGGTTGGGGCGCATCTGTATAATTTAACACGGAAGTTTTCATGTCATGGTCTCAAGCCAAGTTCGCCAAGTACGCGAAGTTGCCGATGATCCTAAATTCCGCTGTTGGGCACTTGGAAAAACCACGGAACACACGGAATACACGGAAAATCATCCGTTTCTTGGAACGGCGTTTCCGTGTGTTCCGTGGTGAATCATGGCGCTTTGGAACTTTTCAGACTTTCACCAGTTGGGTGAATCCGTTTTCTGTCGTCATGTGTGTACGGGGGGATCGAAAAGCCTCTGTTTTCGGCACTTTCTCTGCGTACTCTGCGGCCTCTGCGGCTCTGCGTGAGAACCCAAACGAGGAATCTAGGATGATTCCTTCCTTTGCGAACATGGCGGACTTTGCGTGAGGTTGAATCTCCGCGTTTGGTATCGCAGGCATCTACATGGATCACGGTGAAAAACGCAGATGCGCCCACCGCCACGATCGCGACCATTTTCTTCTCCCCCTTCACACTTCTTTTTGGTATGCTGGAGCAAACACGAAACGCAGAAAAGGATTTCGATATGGAAGAGAATGTCAATCTCTGTGAGGCGCAGTTGAGCGCATGGTTGCAGGTTTTGTTTCAGCAGGCTTTTGGAGAGGCGGTTGCCGGTTTCTCGCCGCGTGTCCAACCAGCGCAGGACGCGAAGTTCGGCGATTTTCAGTGCAATGACGCGATGCCGCTTGCGAAAACGTTGCACCTGCCGCCGCGCCAGATTGCGCAGCGTGTGCTCGACGGAGTGACGCTTCCTCCGATGTTGGCGAAGGTTGAGATTGCGGGTCCCGGCTTCATCAATCTCACGGTCAATCCGGTGTGGCTCGCCGAGCAGTTGGAGAAACTGGCGGCCGCCCCCTCGTTCGGTATCCCGCAGTGCGGTGCGGGCAAGTCCGTCGTGATCGATTACTCTAGCCCCAACGCCGCCAAGCAGATGCATATCGGTCACATCCGTTCCATCGTAATCGGAAACGCGATCGACCGTCTCCACCGCGCGCTTGGATACCGGGTCATCGCGGACAACCACCTCGGAGACTGGGGAACGCAGTTCGGTATTTTGATCAAGGGATATCGGGAATGCCTGACGGAGGAGCAGCGCCAGAACCTGACCGTTGCCGATTTGGAAGCGGCGTATGTCGCCAGCTCTACACGCGGCAAGACCGACGAGGCGTGGAAGGACGCCTGCCGTCAGGAACTGGTCAAGCTGCAGCAGGGCGATTCCGAGGACCGTGCGCTCTGGCAGCGGTTCATCGAGATCACCATCGAGGAATTCACCCGTATGTACAAGAGGCTGGACGTGCAGTTCGACCTCTGGCGTGGCGAGAGTTACTACAACGACCGGCTTCCGGGCGTGGTAAAGGAGTTGCAGGACAAGGGACTTGCGGAAGAGAGTGAGGGTGCGCAGATTGTCCGTTTCGAGGAAGAGGGACTGCCGGTCGCGATCGTCCAGAAGAGCGATGGTGGCTTCAACTACGCGACTTCCGACATCGCGACTGTCGAAAGCCGCGTCGAGGAGTTCAACCCCGACCGGATTATCTATGTCACGGACGAACGCCAGCAGTTGCACTTCAAGCAGTTTTTCGCGATCTGCCGCAAGCTCGGTTGTACGACCAAGCTCGTGCATGTCTGGTTCGGGTTGATGAGTTATCAGGGCAAGGCGATCTCCACGCGCGAGGGTAACCTCATCAAGCTCGATGACCTGCTTGCCGAGGCGGTGAAACGTTCGCTGGAAATCATCCGGTCCCAGAATCCCGAAGGGATGACGGAAGCGGAGCAGCTGGCGTTGGCCGAGGACATCGGCATCGGCGCGATTAAGTACACAGACCTCAGCCACGACCCCACTACGGCGATTGATTTCAGTTGGGATAAGGCGTTGGCTCTGGACGGCAACTCGGGCCCGTATCTGCAATACGCCCATGCCCGAATCTGTTCCCTGCTTGACAAGGCGGGCGAATCTCCGTCAGCCGGTTCGTTGAAACTGGACACGGAGATTGAGAAATCTCTTGCGCTGGCGCTGATGCAGTTCCCCGGAGTTGTGCGCAAGGCGGCGGACAACTTCAAGCCCAGCATTCTGGCGGATTACCTTTTCGGGCTTTCCCAGACATACAGCAGCTTCTACCAGCGTTCGCCGGTGTTGAAGTCCGAGGCGGAAACGCGCGCCAGCCGTCTGCGGCTCTGTTCACTGGTCGCGGAAGTCCTCTCGGCAGGATTGCGTCTCCTCGGCATCCACGCGCCGCGTCGCATCTAGGCGAGGCGCTCGTCACGTGATCGTTCAACCTGGATTCTGTTGTTGGACAATTTTCAAAACCACGGAACACACGGAGCGAGGTGGGTAGCTGGTAGGTGTTAGCTGGTAGCTGGTGGTGGTAGGCGCTTCGCGCGATGACGAAAAGATGGTTAAAAGGTGAAATGGTTAAATCGCCGCTGACGCGGCTTTCAATCGACCTGATCCCCCCGCCGTCTGTTTTCGGGGAAGCGACACTCCTGTCGCTTCACGGGGCGTAGGTGAGCGTTTCCTCACGTCACCCGCCACCCGCTACCCGCTATCAGCCAACACCTTCAAAAGCCTCTGTTTCGATGCTTTCTCTGCGTACTCTGTTGCGTGAGAACCCAAACGAGGAATCTAGATTTACAAAACTACGGAATACGGAAAATCATCCGTATTTTGGTACGGCGGTTCCGTGAGTTCCGTGTATTCCGTGGTTTACAGGGAGGATATCGGCACTCCTGCTGCCTATTACCTGCCGCGTTCCTTTTACGTGATCATTCACCGAAACGGGATTGCCCCCGGAAGGGAGGCGACCAGTCCGCCTCGGATATTTCCCGCGCGTGCCGCCTCTTCTGCGGAGGCGCCGTTTAGCCAGGATGCGATAAAGGCTGCGGAAAAGGCGTCGCCTGCGCCTACAGTGTCAACGGGCTTATCGGGGGTGGCGGGGCTTTGGAACTGCCGTCCTCCCGCTTCGCTGACAAGGCATCCTTCCGCACCGAGCGTGGTAATCACGGCTTTTAGGCGTGGATACTCCTGCAACAGGAATGCGGCGAATCCGCGGATATCGAGTTGCCGTCCACTCAGAATGGCAGAGAGTCGATTTGATTCCTCGTCATTCAGTTTCACAAACGTGGCATACGGAAGACTTGTCCGGATCACCTCTTCGTTCCAGAACGACTGGCGTAGGTTCACATCGAAAAACACTTCGGAATCCGAATACGCATCGAGCAGACGAAAGAGCGTCGTGCGGGAAACTTCCCCTCGCTGGGCGAGCGTGCCGAAATAAAAGGCGCGCGGAGATTCCGGCAGGGGAGTTCCGTCCGGGACTTGGATGAAGTCCCATGCGACATCCGTCTTGATGTCGTAGGTCGGGATCCCGTTCAGTAGGGTTGCCACGACGGTTCCAGTCGCGTGTACGGGATCATCCGTGATGAACGACGCATCCACATGAAGGGATTCGACTTCCTGCCGTGCCCGTACGCCCAGTTCATCGGTCCCGATACGCGACACGAGGGCGGAAGACAGACCGCAGAGGCGAAGATGCGCCGCGAAATTGAAAGCTGCCCCGCCGATATAGGGAACGCCGTCAATCACATCCCACAGTATTTCGCCAAAAGCCAGCACATCAGACATAAGCCCCCCCCTTTGCCGAAAAAAGAAAAGTGCCAGAGGTGGGAATCGGACCCACACGGGAGTCACCTCCCAGCGGATTTTAAGTCCGCTGCGGCTGCCATTACGCCACTCTGGCAAAGAAGGACTTTATCATACCGAATTTTTTCTCTCCCGAAAAGCGCAAATATTTGGGTGACTGGGAATCGTTGGCAACTGGTGATTTCTAGCTTTCAGCCTAAATTACTCTATTGGACAAAACCACGGAATACATGGATCTCACGGAATCTGCCGCTGAGGGCACTTCGCGTGACCACGAAAGGCGTCGGCGGCACGGAGGTCGAAAAGAAAACCAAAGGCTTTTCGCCTACAAGCGTACGCGTTGCGACAGAAAAGCGATTCCCCCAGATGGTGAAAGACGGTCTTGTTCAAGAAACTTACCCTCATGTACATTTCTGCGTGAATGCAGGCAGTGGGCTTGCCTATACGTTCCGAATTCTGAACGAGATGTTCGAAGAAGCGGCACTCCTGCCGATTCATTCTGCGTTCCGAAAAGCGACAAGAGTGTCGCTTCCCCGATTTTGCGGCAGGTCCTCCTCCGCGTGAAACAAACTTACCACCCAACTACCCAACCACCCAACTACCCAACCACCCAACTACCCAACCTCCCAACCACCCAACTATCCAACCACCCATGCCTATCGCCTACTCTGGCGCCTACCCACATACAACGAGAGTGCGCCGTAGGTCCAGTTGGGTTTGGGCATTCCGGGAAAATTGATGCGATCCATTGTGAGTAGCAGGTATCGGTGCGGGGTACCTTCGGGCAATTCGACAAACGCGGGCCAGCCGCGTCCGTGCGGCCATCCCTTCGCTTCACCCCACGGCGTGGGATGAAGTGTCAACGTGCCCAGTTTCTCCAGACCGGGATATGCGTACACATAGTAGGCGCGGTCAACACTGCCGCTCAGACAGTAGGGGACACCGTTCATCCGCATGATGGTCGTGCCGGTGGAATCCTCCGTGACCGGTCCTGCAATCGGCGAGAACCCGCCGTCCCACCTGTCGCTCTCCAGCATCCTCGCACGGATTCCCGACTTGGTGAACTCCGAAACGAAGAGCCGCCACTTCTTCGCGTCCGCATCCCAGAATCCGCAGGGGTCTTCGTTCATGCCGGCAAGACCGAGGTTCTTTGCCCGCATGATGTGGAATCCTTTCAGCGGGCATTCCGTTGACCAAATGGCGTTGATGCCGCCTTGTGTACGCCCGCCCGTATTATCTTGTCCTGTTGAAAAGTTGCTCGCCCAGCCGCGCCATTCCCCACTCTCCTCATCGAAAAAGAGGTGCGCGGCGAGGTCGTTGCGCAGCATCCCGTCCCCATAGTCGAAGAGGATTAGTCCCTCGTAACGGACACCAGTTTCCGGGTGCGCGGGATCGAGGCTGCCGACACCGAGCGCAGAATTGAAAAAACGCGCCGAGAAGGTGAAAAAGAGCCGTCCGTTTTCCCTGTACGGCGCGAGACTACGTGCGCACGTCACAAATCGCACGTCCGCCTGTCCCACCCCCGCCGAAATCGTGGCGGTGACTTTCCCTGCACCGCCCGCAGATCGGACCGCGAGAGAAGAAATGTACTCCTTCCGGCATGGGTTGAATTCTGCGGGGAGTGAACCGATGTAACTTAGGCGCGTCTTGCCGTCTAGGGTCGTGAAGACCGCTGGCTTGAGCCGACCGGAAAGCGCAAGATGCATCACGTACGGGGGTGCGACATTCGTCGGTGCGGCGAACCGCGCGAGCACGTTTCCGGCGGCATCTTCCACACGCAACTCGGCAGGCAACGACGTCACCTCTGTCGCGTAGTGAGCCGCCGGGAGGAAAGAGACGCCGGCGGGAAACGGCAGTTCCCCATCGAACACCATTCTTCCCGTCCAGACACGCTGAAAATCCAAATCCTGCGGAGCCGCCGTTGCCAATAACGCCCCTGCACACCATGCCAAAACCATCCACCAATTTTTCACCAGTACCAACCTTCCTTTCCCACGTTTCGTCGCGCGAAACGGAAACTATCATACCATGAAAATTCCTTCTGGGAAAGTCGGGGCTGTTTGAGCGGATGCCGGGCTTGCCCATACATTCCGAGCGAGACGTTCTGGGAAGCGGCACTTTTGCGGCTATGCCGCTAAATGGACCTTCGGTCCTAAGTGGGCTATGCCCTAAGTGACGGCTGGTGCCGCCTAAGTAAGGGCTACGACATTCGGGGAAGCGGCACTCCTGCCGTTTCTGTTGTCACGCAAGATAGACATTCCTCCCCCCAACACCGCTCGATTTTGTCATTGGTGTTGTAGGCAGGTGTGAGAAGAAGCACACGCAGACCTTGTGCAGGACCACATTTCACCTTTGTCATCATCTTCGAGAACGCATCCCAGTTGGTGTAGTGGTAGTACGACGTATGTGTACTCCCGCCATTCTCCAATCGTTTTGTAAATTCCGACAGGAAAACCGCTTGCCAACATTGATGCGGTGTGTCACTTCTTCTCTCATCATCATTCCAACTCGCACTCAGATAGTCCTTTCCATCACTATTTTCAAAGAAATCAACAAACCATGTTGCCACTCGTGCGTACGGAAGGAATTCAGGCAATTTATAATCCTTTATCGCTAGGCGTGTTTCATCATCCAGACCAAGCGCGATCTGAAAAAGCGAGTTCCCACCCTCCATTTCAGAGCGTATGAAATTATTTGACGAACATCTTTCATCTGATAACTCCTTTTCCGTTAGACAGATCTGGATTCATGCTCCGAATTTAACAATAATCCCCTCACTTCGCCACACGTGACTGTTCCAAGGGTTTCAACGCATCCTCAATTTGTAAGCCCAAATAAGGAATTACCTTGACATCTGTATCACCCAAAAACTCGCCGGGGTTGAACAAGTTATGCCTGCTGTTCGTTTGAATCACTATTTTTGCCACGAACGCCTTGCCCCTTGAGGCATGTTCAATGAGTACAATTGCATCATCAATCGTTTCATTCTCCTTCTGTATTTTTACAGGTATCAGACATCCGTCTCTCCGAATAAATCCATCTATGCCCTTGTTCCGCTGGACGGGGATGGCATTCAGCGAAGCAAGGATGGAGTTTTCCAATTCATCTTTCTCGCTGAACGACTCTATGCCGGAAGCTAGAACCTGAGATTCGGAAATGACCATCTCATCCAGACGCTTCCGAGCAAGTAGAACCGCATCCTCGCTTTTGTCTATACCATAGAAATGCCGCGATAGGGATTTCGCGGCGACGCATGTAGTCCCGCTCCCGCAAAAGGGATCAACCACGACATCGCCTTTGTCCGTGACCAATTCGATTATCCTCTGCAGAAGCGCAACGGGCTTCTGCGTTGGATAACCGCACCGTTCCTTGGCTTTTGGATTCAGATATGGTATGTTCCATACGTCGGAAAGCGGAACGCCCTTTTTCTCCTTTGCCAGCACGACCTCACCAGCCTCATTCCGCTTGTAGGAACACCGCCCCAAAGCGTTCCGTGCCCGCTCCTGCAGAATCTGGTCAATGTTCGTGGCCGGAGAGTAGTCGGTAAAGAATTGATTGAACTTGAATGCGTCGCTTTTGCTATAGAAGTAGATGTTCTGATGCGAATTCAACAGACCTTTCTTGGAGTTGGACCACCTCCTGTACGTCCAAATTATCTCGCTTTGGAAATTCTCTACGCCAAAAACCTTGTCCATTTCCTCTCTAAGATGATGGGACGCGTATCGGTCGCAGTGGAGGAAAATAGACCCATCTTCGGATAGCACCCTACGCGCCTCGCGCAGCACAGGGACGAGCAAGGCCAGATAGTCTTCTAACGTATCGAACCTGTCGTCAAAACTGTATTTCTGTCCGGTTTCCCTTGAGGTAAGGCCATGAGATTTCTGGGAAAAGAACGGGGGGTCGAGATATACGAGGTTCATCGATCCTGAAGGCAATGCTTCCAGCTCAACCAAAGCATCTCCGCAGACAACTAAATCGACTCTCGACGAATCAAGCATTTGCCAACTCCCTCTCGTTTGCAATCTGTTCGAGGATGGATTTCATATCAATCCCTGTATATCTTCTGATGAACGCCCATGCCTCATCATCTGAGTAATACTCTCCCTTGACGCCGTGATAGAGCGTTTTCAGGTTTTCCTGTATTCTCTTTGCCTGTTCGCGTTGAGGATAGTAGAACATCACCCTGATTGGCTTCAACTTCTGCTTGCGGATGGATTTAACCCTCGCATGTTCTTTCGTGATATGGTCGCCATCGGTTGTTGCATCTCGCCATTTGATTTCAAGTGCATCAACGCCATTCAGGAAATCTATCTCGTACTGTTTCGGACGAGTCCCGAAAGAGTTAGGGACATGAGCTTTCCTCCCTTTCGGAAATTTCCGTCTGAGACATTCGATGGTAGCTTCTTCAAGAAACGATCCGGCGTACTTATACAAGAACCGTCCCTTGTTTTGATAGAAATCAACCAATTCACCTTCCCGTTGTGATATTCCCAAGACACGATAAATAAGAAAATGTGATCGGTCGTCCGTTTTCATCTCCTCTCCCCGCTCTTCAATCTTTGAATGCAATTCCTTTTCATACTTGTCTGCCAGATTCCTTATCGATTCGTATATAGATATGTACACTTTCGTTTTGGTATTGGCTTGTCCGTCAGTAGGAACCTTGATCGTGTTTCTCGATGTTACCATTGTTTCACCTCTCTTTCAGTATTTCGAACCCGTGCATTTTTGACAATCCACTTGCCGTCATTTGTTGCACCTTTGCGAACAAGTAACACAACTTTCTTTAAGGCTCGGACAGAAAGCCACAAGCCATTCTCAAAGATATTGAATGTTTGATCAAGTCTAACAAAATCCATTTCCGAGTGTTCTGAAAGGATAGGCAGATTTTTTCTGGCGTTCTCCCTGCTGTAACTTCGATGGACTCTCGTCAAAACATCAAAATCGTGTTTTATACCTCCGCTTATGGTAGTTCTTACTTTCTTCTCTCGCTTCTGAATCGTTAGCCTCCTGCTAGAACATTCCACGATGCGGACAAATGGTGAAAGTCGGGCAAAAGTGGACAAAAATGTACCCGTGGCGTGGTGCAAGTCCGTTTGCGTCATGTCACGATCAATCAACGGTTTCCAGAGCTTTTTGTAGCTTAATGTCATAGTACTCTTTTAACTTGATGGTATCATTATAGCATTTTTCTTCTTCTGAATCAATGCCTGAGCCAAAAAATGGAATGAAAACATCAACATCCAAAGAGAGTCCGTTCTATTTGCACATCGTTAGTCGCAGAGAGTTCTTTCTTGACTTTTGGGCCGTCCTGTCGCAAGCTATTGCTTTCAGATTGAAGGGAGAGCGTAATTGCTATGTTTGAATCATTTTTGAATCTACCCTTGGCGGGTCTTGTGAAGGGGTTTTTGGACTCCAATGCGGTCGGTATCCTCATTGTGATCATCCAGCTTGTATTATCCGTGGTGGCGGGTGCGATTTTCTTCGGGAAGCTCAAAGAACTGAATGCCGTGAAACGCGGTAACCAGCGGTTCATGCGCGAGTTCCAGAACGGGCGCGATGTGCTGGAGTATTATCTGGGCCGCAAGGCGCAGCGCCAGAGCGTGTCGTTGGAATTGATGTATGTCAAGACTTGCGAGCGCATGGTCAAGCTGATCGACCCGCTGACGCGTGGCCGGGCCATCAAGGGTGCGGACGCGCGCGAGGCCGTGGCGTTGACCGGAAAGGAGATCGCCCTGCTGCGCGGCAACTGCGAGCATGTTGCCGAGGATGAGGAGATTCGCCTCGACAAGGGGATGACCTTGCTCGCCTTCATTGTGACCACGGCGCCGATGCTCGGTCTGCTCGGAACGGTGTGGGGCGTGTTGGACGCTTTCGACCTGATGGGCGGGAAGGGAACTGTCCTGCTCTCCGAGATTGCCCCCGCGATTTCCTCCGCGCTGGTGACGACCGTCGTCGGTCTGATCGTCGCGATTCCCTCGTCCGGCGGGTACAACTGGCTTTCGGGAAAGATTCGTGAGATCACGTCGGATATGGACGGATTCCTCGACGAACTGCTGGGCAGGATCGCCCGCGAGTACCAGGGGAGGGATGACTGATGTCTCGCAGAAGACGGGAGAAGCGGCGTTTTTGTGAGATCAACATGACGCCGCTGATGGATATGACCTTCCTGTTGCTGATCACCTTCATCATCACGATGCCGGCGATGGAGCAGGGGATTTCGATCAAGCTGCCGCAGGGCAACGCGGATATCATTCCGAACAAGAAGTCGAATGTCGTCACGCTGGACGCGGAGGGCGGCATCTTTCTGAACAACCATCCCTTGTCGCTGGATGCGCTGGAGAAGGAATTGGGTACGATGGCGGCGGAAGATCCGAACACGGCGGTGCAGGTGCGCGCCGACGAACGTCTTGACTACGGAAAGGTGATGCGCGTGATGAAAATCCTGTACAAGGTGAAAATCACACGCATGGCGCTGGTGACGCTGGCGGAATAAAACACGATGAGGGAATCCCCGTACAGTCTTTCTTCTCCCGCGATGCGGATTTCGCTGATTTTTCACGGCGTGTTCATTCTCTTGTTGATCGGATACACCTATTACAATCAGCTTTTCCGCAAGCGGCTGCCGCCTGAACCGCTCGACTTCACGATTGTGCTGCCGCCGGCGGAAATGCAGATGGAGGAGGATGTTCCGCAGGAGAAGGAACAGGAGGCGATCGTGGAGACGCCAGTGAAGGATGCGGTGCAGATCGAGAAGCCGAAACCGAAGCCGCCGGAAAAACCGAAGCCGAAACCGGTCGAGAAACCGAAACCGAAGCCGAAGCCCGTGGAAAAACCGAAACCGAAACCGCCGGAGAAAAAGCCGTTCCAGAAAGGGAAGCGGATCGAGGCGCCGCCCAAGCCGAAGGTCGATTTCAGCAAGTTCAAGCGCGTGACGACGATGGAGTCGAAGGAGAAGCCGTTGAGCGCGGCGGAGATTCGCAAGGCGTTACAGGCGGGCGCGCGCATCGGGACGCGCAACCAGATTCCCGAAACGGAGATGGGGCGTTGCGTCGCTCTCGTTCGCAACGCGCTCTATGAGGCGTGGGAGCAACCGTCCGTTTCCGAGGCGGGACGGCAGCCCGCGCACTTGGAGATTCGCCTGGATTTGTCGGGGCGGATCATCAGTTATCGGATCGTGCAGTCGTCCGGCAACGCCTTCTTCGACCAGAGTGTCCTGAAGGCGGCGTTGAACACGGAACCGATCCGTGGGCTTTCCGTCGAGTTCCTGAAACAGTTCGAGCGCTTGACGGTCGAGTTCAAGTTGCAACAGTGATTTCTTTCAAACAAGAAAGGGTAAAGTGAAATGAAAAAGGTTGGATTCGTCTCTCTCGTCTCCGCGTTGTGCCTGAGCGCCTTCGCGCAAAACTCCGTGAATCCGGTCCCGCAGTCGGCGGACGCGAACAGCTGGTGGCAGAAGCGATTCGCGCAGAAGCACGAACTGGTCAAGGCCGGTGGCTCCAAGATCGTGTTTATCGGTGATTCGATCACGCACTTCTGGGAAGGCAACGGCAAGGCGCAGTGGGAAAAGTATTTTGCGGGCGAGCCGTACCGCGCCTTGAATTTGGGATACAGCGCGGACCGTACCGAGCACGTGCTGTGGCGGTTGGATCACGGCGAGTTGGACGGCTATTCCCCCGAGGTGATTATCCTGATGATCGGCACGAACAACACGGGACATCACAAGATCGACGACGAACCTCCGATGGATACCGTGATCGGAATCAAGGCGGTGCTGGACAAGATTCGCCAGAAGGCGCCGCAGGCGCGGATCATCCTCCACCCGATCTTCCCGCGCGGGGAGAAGCCGGATGACGGTTTCCGCGTCCGCAACGAGATCGTGAACAAGGAGATCCGCAGGTTCGCGGATGACCGCTCGATTGTCTGGTGCGATTTCAACGACCAGCTGCTGACCACCGACGGAATCCTGACCGCCGAGATGATGAAGGATCGTCTGCATCCCGGCCCGGTGGGATACGAGATTTGGGCGAAGAGCGTGATCCCCGTGATCAACCGTTGCCTGGCGGAGAAGCTGGATCCCGTCGCCGCCACGCCCTCGCCCGCGATGGGCTGGCTCGGTCGCATGGGGGAAAAGCGGCGGCAGGTTCTCGCCAAGGCCGATCGTGCCTTCGACGTGGTGGCGATCGGTGACTCGATCACGCACGGCTGGGACAGCCGGGACAAGGCGCCCGTGATCCAGAAGTACTTTAGCCTGTATTCCTTCCTGAACCTCGGCAACTCCGGCGAGCGGACGCAGCATGTTCTGTGGCGCGTGCAGAACGGCGCGTTGGCGGGCTTCAAGGCCAAGTGCATCCCGCTGATGATCGGCACGAACAACTGCCGTTCCGACAAGCCGGAGGAGGTTGCGCTCGGCATCCGCAAGATTTTGGATGCCATCCGCGAGAAACAGCCCGACGCCGTAATCCTGCTGAACCCGATTTTCCCGCGTGGCGCGAAGCCGGACGATCCGTTGCGTGTCGCGAATGAGAAAGTGAACGCGATCATCAAGGACTACGCCGACGGGCAGAAGATCCTGTGGGTCGATTTCAACAAGGACTTCCTGCAAGAGGATGGCACGCTGACGAAGGACATCATGCCCGATTACCTGCATCCGTGTCCCAAGGGCAGCGAGATTTGGGCGAAAGCCGTCCTTCCTTATCTCAAGCAGGTGATCGGAAAGTAGAGCCATGTGCCGTTCGGTGAATCTGGCGATACGGAATGTCCGTCTGGTTGATCCGGCCAGCGGACGGGACGAGGTCACGGACTTCGTGGTTCGCGACGGCGTGATCCAGCCGCCCGGCGCGAATTGCACGGGACTGGAATTGCGGAACGGCGAAGGTTGCGTGGTCGCGCCGGGACTGTGGGATGTCCATGTGCATTTCCGCGATCCGGGGAATCCGGCGGCGGAGACCACGCAGACCGGCGCGGCCGCCGCCGCCGCGGGCGGGTTCACGCATGTGGTCACAATGCCGAACACGTCACCCGCTTGCGACAACGCGGAACAGATTCGCGCCCAGCTCGATTCCTCGTTTCCGGTTCGGATCCTTCCCTCCGGCTGCGTCACCAAGGGGCGCGCTGGGGAGGAGCTGGCGGCACTCGCGTCGCTTTCGGATGCGGGCGCTTCCTCGTTCACCGATGACGGAAACATGGTTGTTTCCGACGAACTGATGGTTCGCGCGATGGCCTTCGCGCAGTCGGTCGGCAAGCCCGTGATGGATCACGCGGTCGTGCCGTTGATCGCGCAAGGCGGCGTGATTCGCGACTGCCCGCTGGCGCGGGAGAACGGATGGCGAATCTTTCCCCCGGAGGCCGAGGTGGAAGCGGCGAAACGCGACATCCGCCTGTGCGGGCAGACCGGCTGCCGTACGGACATCCAGCACATCTCCTGCGGCGAGACGGTACGCCTGATCCGCGAGGCGCGCGCACGCGGCGTACCCGTTACCGGGGAGGCGACGCCGCACCATCTCTCGATTGCCGTGGAGGATGTGCCGGGTGACGATGCCGGCTACAAGATGAACCCGCCGCTGGGAACCCGCGGGGATGTCGCGGCGATTCGCCAAGGCGTGTTGGATGGCACGCTTTCCCTTTTTGCTACGGATCACGCGCCGCACACGGCGGAGTCGAAGGCCGCCGGATTCGCGCACGCGCCTTTTGGGATTATCGGACTGGAAACGGCGTTGGGCGTGACGTGGCGCGTGATGGTGGATGAAATGCGGATGCCGCCGCTGGACTTTTTCAACCGGTGGGTGGTCGGTCCCGCGCATCTGTTGGGGGTTGCGCCCACGCGACTGGACGCGGGAAATGTGGCGGACTTCGTGCTGATCGGTACGCGGGGTCCGTGGACGGTTGATCCGTCTCGTTTCCGGTCGAAGTCGCGGAACCAGCCGTACACGGGATGGACGCTGCCCGTCCGTCCGTTGTTGACGGTCTGCGAGGGCAGGGAAACGTTTCGCGAAAAAACAGGAGAGCAAAGATGAACTGGGAGATTTTCAACAAGGCTGCGGATTCTTTGCCGGAGGTCTTTTGGGAGAGTCCGGTTGACTGCGGGTTGATTCTGGGATCGGGGTGGGGAAGTGTCCTGACCTGCGACGAGGTGATCGCGTCGGTCAAGTACGACCGGATTCCGGGGCTGGGACAGACCTCCGTCGTCGGTCACGCGGGGGAATTGCGCCTCTACCTCCGTCACGGCTTGCGGATCGCCGCGTTTATGGGGCGTCGTCACTACTACGAGGGCGCGGGGATGGAACCTGTCGTGATGCCGGTCGAACTGTTGCGCCGCATGAGCGGGCGGCGGCTTCTCGTGACGAACGCCTCCGGTGGCATCAACCCGAAATTCAAGGCTGGCGACCTGATGGTGATCACCGATCATCTGAACACCGTCGGGATCAATCCGCTGATCGGACCGGTGAACCCGAACTGGGGTGTCCGTTTCCCGGATCTCAGCCACGTGTACAATCCCGAACTCAGCGCGATATTGCGCGAGGCGGCGGCGGAGATCGGGGTGTCGCTGTGGGACGGGGTTTACGCATTCACCGCCGGACCGGTCTTCGAAACTCCCGCCGAAGTTCGCGCGTATGCGGGCATGGGCGCGGACGCGGTCGGTATGTCCACCGTGCCGGAATGCACGCTGGCCGCCGCGATCGGCATCCCGACAGCCGGACTCAGTTGTATCGCCAATCCGGCGGCGGGAATTCAATCCGAAGCGTTGAACCACCAAGAAGTGCTGGACGCAACGCAAAAGGCGACGCCCCGCATGGCGACGCTTGTTGATGCCTTCCTGCGTCGTTTCGCCTGATCGGGCGTATCCCCGTGTCGAGCAAGGACTGGGGCACGGATTCCCGGTTCGTCAACCATATCCCGCACGGAGACGATTCCGTTCTCGTGGCGGTCTGATCTGATTCGTCTTGAATTCCTCTGTTGGACAAGGTGAAAACCACGGAACTCGCGGAATAAGCAAGCGAGGAAACGTTACGTTTCCGAGGTAGCCGTGTTGAAAAACGCCCCCCGAGAGATGGAGTCCTGTCGGTTGTGCTTGTCACCGTTTGGGTGAATTGCCTCACGTTCTCCGTTTATCCTATTGTGATGGACATGGTAAATGCCGGTATGACAATTGGTAGGGCGCGTAGTCCTCGACGCACCGTAATTTCAGTGTCGGGCAACCCAGGATTTCGGTTTTGGCAGGAATCGAGATAGAGAGGGGAAGGACAGCAATTCGGGGCAACGAGAACGTTGCCCCTCGCGCTATACGGACGGCTTTCAACCGCGTGTTTCAGGTTTGTTCCAATCCTTCCGGCTGTTTCACTAGCGGATCAGGAAGACCATGCCGCCGCGTGAAATCGTACCATAGACGACGCCGTTTTGGATGACCGCGTTCGCGGAATACCCGTCTGTGGCGGCCGTGCCGTTTATTGTCACGTTCCACTTCACGCCGGTCAGACCGCTGGCTGCCACCACCGGAACGCGGTAGCCGTTCATGCCGGACTCGTCGCCGACATACGGGATGTCGAGCGCGACCTCGCCATTGGGCGGCAACTGGAGAGCGTTCATCGTCAACGCGGCGGTCTGACCGGGCGCGGCGGTGAAACCGCCGCCCTCCTCGATCGTCACGCGGGCGACCGTACCCGTACCGCCGACATACGCGCCGGCCTGCACGATGATATTCGTGGAACGGAATCCCCCCGCATCGACCAGCAATGCGCCCTCGTTCACGCGCGTCGCCTCCGTGTAGTACTTTCCGCTTGCATCTGCGCTGTTCAGCCGTAACGTACCCAGGCCGGTCTTCAGAAGCCCCGTGCGGAAGTAGGTATTGGAGTAGAGCTTGTTGGTGACCGCGCCGCTTGTATTTCCGGCCCAGCGCAGCGTGGGCTTGAGAACCACGCCAATCGTCACGTCCACATCCGCGTTCGCCGTAATGTCCGCCACATGGAACTCGGTCTTGCCGTGCTGGTAAATCTTCGTCCCGCTGATTTCCTGGTAGGCGTCGTTCTGCCAACCAAGCGAGAAGTAGCAGGTTCCGCCAGTATCCTGAAGGTCATACGGCCTCGTCCCGTCAAAACGGACACGCTGGGCGAAGGCGAAAGTCCCGTAGGGACGGAACTCCGTCGTGTCACCGGTCCCGCCGGTATTGGCGCCGCTGTATTCGAGTGTCGCGTCGTAGAGGTCGAGGAATGGCATGGCGTTGATTTTCCCGTGGCTCTGCCGGATCGTACCGTTGGTGACGGCGATCGTCATCCCGTTCACAGTCGATCCCTGCCCGAATACGTCGGTCCCGTCGAGCCAGAGTGTTCCTCCATTGACGACGACGTGGAGATCGGGACTGGTGGTGTTTCCGATCACCGAATTCGTCGGGCACTCGAAGCAAGGCTCTCCGCTGGAAACGCTGACCGCCAGCCTGACCGCGCCCTCGACGATTTCGATACGTCCCGTCGTGGTGCTGTGCCTGTTCGACAGATTAAGCATTCCCGGTCCCGTCTTTCGCATATTCAAAGGCGTTGCAACGTGCTTCGTGCTCCAGTTCGGCGCATCCATGAGGCGGGCGCCGAACGTGAGATCCGGCGTGTCGTCGGCAACTCCGTCCCCGGTGATCTCCGCGACATAGCAGTCTGACGGGGAACCGTCGCTGTTCCCGAAGAAGACGCCCGCGTTGTCCTCGCCTGAAACCGTGACCGCGTTGGTGCCGATGACGGTGAGCCCGCCAGTGAATCCGAAGGCCGGCCAAAGTCCGCTGTTTCCGGAACACGTGACCTTGGCGTTCTCCAGCAGGACGGGGCCGAGACCGTTTGTCTTCTTCGCCTCCTGCGAGAGGGTGCCGCCGTTCACATGGATCGGGACGGTACTCGTGGCGTAGAACTGCCCCTGAAGGTCGCTAGCAAGAAGATGAAGCGTCGCGCCGGGATGAACCCGGAACGTATGCCTGTTCGCTTCGCCCTGCAAACCGAAGCAGCTGGTACGCGTCGCTTCAGTCGTGGCGTTTCCGTACCCGATCTTGAGCGTTCCCTCCACCACATCGACATCGCCCGTGTAGTTGGAGAGCGACATGCAGTTGTCCGCATTGATGCCGTTCAGCTCCAGCGTTCCCGCCCCCGTCTTTCGGAATCCGCAGTGGGGGTAGGAATACGCATACCTTCCGCGGCGGATCGGCATACTGACGATGAAGTCGGAAGCGGAGTTTCCCGTCATGTCCGGAACGTCGATGACAGCCTGGGCGGACCTGCCCAAGCAAAGTCCGGTATTGTTATTGGGCTTGTTTTTCCCGTCGGTTTCCAGACTCGGCTCGATACGTATTGCCTGTGTTCCCGAAACGTAGAGATTGTCGGCGTAGAGCGAGCCCCAGTTGTTCCCCTGCCCTCCGTGCGCATAGACGGTGGAGTTGTGCAGATAGACGTCACCGGCGTTGAAGGTGGCGTTCGTCCTGAGGTGCAGAACGGAATCGTAGAGTTTCAGGCGCGCGCTGGCTTTCACGGTATATTGCCCTCCCCCGGTGAACGGGCAAGCACCGTTGACGCGGAGCGTGGCGTTGGAGATGACGATGTCGCGCTCCACGCGCGGATTGCCCAGCGCCCCGGCGGTAATATCCACTTTGTCCCTGCTTCCGGTAAGGACGACCTCGCCACCGGCAAAGAGCATATCTCCCGTGAGGGAGTGATCGACGCCGGTAATGGTCAACTTGCCGGAACCGAATTTGCGGAAAGTCCCGGAACCGGCAAGCCCTCCTTTGTCGATGTCGCCGCTGGCGAGTGTGTAGTCGGTAGTGTTGTAGATCGTGACGGAGCCGGGGGTGACGGTCGTGTTGTCGGGAATGGTGGCGGTGAATACGGAGGCCCGGTCGTTGAAAACCGCGTCGCCTCCGTCCGTCCAGCTTTGCCCGGCGGTTCCGTTCCGCTCCCAGTTGGCGTCGATCATGTTCCAGTTTCCGCTGACCGTCCCATCCCAGACATAGACATCGGTGGCGGAACCGATGTCGAGGAGACTGGAGGCGGAAAGCTGGGTTTCCCCGGAAGCGGGGGAACAGAGGACGCTCTCGCCGCCGACAACGAAGTCGTCGTTCGCGACGGCGGAATAGAAGATCGAGCCGGAGCGGGAATCGTAGAAGCCGACGCGCCCGCTCAGGACGCAAGGCCGGAGAGCGAGAGCGAGACTTCCCTGGTCGGAGATGTCGCAGGAGTAGATGAGACCTCCGCAGATGATGTTGGCGGCGGCAGGGACTTCCTCCGCCACCAGATTGCGGGCGCAGAGGAGCATGGTGGCGTTGGCGGTGGCCGTGCGGTTGGTCGCCGCGCGCGTCGAGTTGGCAATGACACTCGTTTCCGCGGTCGCGTAATTATAGACGGTGACGGCACCGGTATCGGCGTCCAGGGAGAGACGGGTGCGGACGACCGTAGCCTCGACACCGGACCACTGCCAGTCCCCCTTGCCGTCGGAACAGGCGGTTCCCCATTGCCGCGGGGTCGCATTCGGAAGATAGAGGTCGAACGAGAGGAGGGATGTGCCGTCGTCGGAATCCACACCGAAGACCCGCTGCTGTACCGTGCGGATCTGGTCCAGCTTGAAATCGACGGTGACGACGGTCGTAGGACCTGGACAGATACCCGTGTCGAGATACTGCGTCCCGGTCTGTCGGGCTGCTTCGATCAAGGTGTCGTAGGGGAGGGCGTTCTCGACGAGAAAAGCGCGTAAGAACCTAAATCCCCGGCTGGTCAGGAAGGGCGAGAGAGGAACGCTCGCGGATGTCGCCCCCGCGCCCACGACACCGGCGCGCTGGAAGAATGACCATGCAGAAAGATTCGCGCCCTTGTCGGCCGTGTCACCGGCGATATACAGTGCGTGGTTGTCTCCCGCAACCCCCGCCTCAAAGGTGACGGTCACCGTCGTCGTGCCGCCCGATGTCGCGAAACTCGCGCCCGTAATCGAACGGGCTTGGATGGTTGCTGCCGCGAACAGGGCAAGGATCGATGCCCCCCCCCTGTACCATTGCCCGAATCATCCATGAACACATCGCCCTACCGTCTTTCATCTGCTTTGCCATAGTCCAGCTTCCTTCCTGTACTTTTTTCACAACCATGCGATCCACTCGAACATTCCTCATACGTTCCCCGGCCGTTCATCGGACAGGCGTGTCCACCATCTCGAAGACCAGCGTGCCGCCGTCGCGGACCTGGTCGTGCGTGAGCTTGAAGCCGTTCAGCGGTTTCCCGTTGAGCGTGACGGACTTCACGTACTTGCGTTCCTTCGAGAGGTCGCGCGCGATCACGGTGAAGGTCTTTCCGCCGCCGACCTGCAGCGTCACCTTCGGCACCTGCGGCGCCCCCAGCACGTACCCGCCCGCGCAGGGGTTGAAGGGATAGAATCCCATCGCCGAGAAGAGATACCAGGCGGACATCTGTCCGCAGTCGTCGTTGCCGCACAGCCCGTCGGGCTTGTTCAGGTAGAGCCTGTCGAAGACCTCGCGCACCAGCTCGGCGGTCTTGTCGGGGCGGTCCGCGTACTGGAAGAAGTAGATGACGTGGTGGCTCGGCTCGTTCCTGTGCGCGTACTGCCCGATCAGCCCCGACACGTCGCCGGTGAACCCGCCCGCGCCCTTGATGGTTTCCGGTTGCACGAAGAGCTGGCTCAGCTTGTCCGCGAACTTCTCCTTGCCTCCCATCAGCCCGACCAGCGTCTCCGGTTCCTGCAGCACGTGCCAGGTGTACTGCCAGGCGTTGCCTTCCGTGAAGTCGTTCGCCGTGCGCGCCCCGTGCCCGATGATGATCGGGTCGAACGGCTCGCGCCACTTCCCGTTCGTGTCCTTTCCTCGCATGAAGCCGATTTCCGGGTCGAAGACATTGCGGAAGTACCGCGCGCGCTTCTCGTAGAAGGCGGCGCGTTCCGCGTTGCCGGTCTTCCGCGCCAGCCACGCGGCGCACCAGTCGTTGTACCCGCACTCCAGCGTACGCGAGACGGACTCCCCCTTGATCAGGTCGCAGGGGTAGTAGCCGTACTTGTCGTAGATGTCCCAGTCCTCCTTCCGTTTGCCTTGGTGTTTTACGCTCAGCGACTGGTCGATCGCCTCGAAGATCTCCTTTCCTGGGACGGTGGTCAGCCCCTTGGAGAAAGCATCGACCATCACGGGCACGGAGTGGTTGCCGATCATGCAGAAGGTCTCCTTGCCCGCGTAGGCGATGACCGGCAGGTAACCGAGGGCGCGGTAGTGCCCCAGCATCGAGCGCACGAAGCCGTCCGCGTTCTCCGGCGTGAGGATGGTGTAGAGCGGATGCGCCGCGCGGAAGGTGTCCCACAGGGAGAGGTGGGTGTAATAGACGCCGTTTTCGGCGGTCATCACCTTGTCGTCCGCGCCGCGATACCGGCCGTCAACATCCGCTAGGTTGATCGGCGTGAGGAAGAGGTGGTAGAGCGCGGTGTAGAAGTTCTCCCGCTGGGCGGGCGTCCCGCCCTCCATCACGCACCGCGAGAGAAGACGGTTCCAGGCGTGGCGGCAGGCGTCGCGCGTCGCCTCGAAGTCCCATCCCGGCAGTTCGGCGATCAGGTTTCGGTGCGCACCCTCCACGTCAACCGTGGAGTAGCCCACCTTCACCTGCAGGCGGTCTCCCGGCTTCAGGTCGAAGTCCAGCACGTAGCGGTCGCCCTTCTCCCCCTTCTTTTTCGGCAGGATGCGTTTGGCGGTGAACGGCTTGTCGAACGTGACGACAAAGGCATACCGGCGGCAGAGCCAGGCGCGCGAGTAGCTGCTGCCGCTGATCGTCCATACGCTCTCCACCTTGTTCTCCGCCTCGGCGACGTGCGTCAGCTGCCGGTACACGTTCCCCCACTGCAGGTCGAGCAACAGGCGGAAGGGCGCGTTCTTCAACAGCGTGTAGCGGTGCAGGGAGACCCGTTTCGTGCAGGTCAGCTCCGCCCGGACGCCGAAGTTGGAGAGCGTCGCGGCGTAGTAGCCGGGCGTCGCCACCTCCGTCGCCTTGTCGTTGATCCCGACGGCCTCCGGATCATCGCCCGTGAACGGCAGCAGCAGGACATCCCCCATGTCCGGCACGCCCGTACCGCTCAAGTGGGTCTGCGAAAAACCGTAGATGTTCGTGTCGCCGTACACGTACCCGGAGCAGTGCTGCCAGTCGGGCCGGCCCGAATCCGGGCTGGGCTGCACCAAACCCGACGGATACGCCGCGCCGGGGAAAGTGTGCCCGTTGTAGGCGCACCCGATGAACGGATTTACGAACTGCGCGTAATCCTCCCCTGCTGAACACGCGACAACCATCCCGAAAGAGGCTGCCGCCACGATGGCAAACAGGAAACTTCTCATCTGTCCATATCCTTTTTTTGGCGCGGCCACGATTTTCGATACGTGCCAACCGAACGCAAACAAGCGAGGCAATTGCAAAACCCCTTCAAGGACACCCGTCCCTGAAAGCGCCGCCGATTTTATCAAAACGGCGCCGCGCCGTCAAGCGTTTTTTTCGTTCGGGGTGGGTAAATCGTTGCGCCACAAACATTTATCTTGACTTTCCACACGGTTTCCGCTATAATTTGCGGCATGAAAGGCAAAACCATTACTACGGAAAACAGGGGGGCGGGGAGTTTCGCGGATCACTGGCTGACGATACAGCCG
>JAFSTA010000110.1 GCA_017450695.1 Kiritimatiellia bacterium
GACGATTTCCTGTCCCTGCGCCAGCAGGACCCCCGGGTCTGTCTTGTACTTGCGTCTCGGCATACTCACCTCCAAATCAGGGGGCAAGTATAACTTATTTCCTGCATAAGTCAAGCACAATTATTTATGTCGTTTACTATAATTGTATCAAACTTCGAGGTTGTAATCCATTGCAATCTTCATTTGAGTGAGGCTTCACTTCCTCACCCGCCAGAGCGTTCCTATCAGGCAGGTTTTCTCGCCTTGCTTCTCGGCCTGGTAATAGACCGTGAGGATGGTGCCGTCGGGCAACTGGACGGAGGCGGGATAGCCGAGGTCCCCATTCCAGTGACCGGCCAGCTTGATCTCGTTTTGGACATCCCACGTGCGCCCCTGGTCGTCGCTCAGGCAGGCGAACTCGCCAAAATGTCCCCAGCGTCGTCCATAGACGGAGAGTAGCTTGCCGTCCGCGAGGCGGATGAGGTGGGGCGGGAAACCGTCCAGTCCAACCGGCTTTGCCTCCGTCCACGTCTTGCCTCCGTCGGAACTCTCAGACTGGATCGAACCGTAGAACCCGCCTTTCCGATTTTCGCAGCGGATTTGGGCGACGATGCGCCCGTCGGTTGTTTCGACGGCATGAGGCTCGTGGCAGTCATGCAGAATGTTGATCAGCGCAGGGTGGGGGATTTCTCCGATCACCTGCCAGCTTCGACCTTGGTCACGCGATTCGGCGGCGACGATTTTGCCGATGCCCGCACCGAGGTTGAGGTGGTCGGCGTCCCCGCTCTTGCCGACATAGAGGAGACGTCCGTCCTTCAGTTGGATGGGACCGTGCGGTGTGGAACAAGGGGTACGCACCGCGGCTTCCCATGTCTTGCCGCCGTCGGTGGAACGGCGCGTGAATGCGCCCAGCTGCTCCTCCACCTCCGCCGGACGCAGTTTCTCATCATGGAGCCACCAGTAGAATTGTGGCGAACCGGGCGTGAGCTTGGCCCGGTCACGGATGGAACTGCGATAGGCGATGGAGGTGAACCACGCCATCACGAGCGTACCGTCGTTCAGCTCGATGATGCCGGAATCACGGTCGTCGAGTATTGTGTTGCAGATGTTCACGGGTGCTCCCCAGGTTTTTCCGCCGTCCGTGCTGCGGATCATCTGCGCCTTGCCCCACGGACAGACGTGCTCGTCACGGTCTCCGGAAAAGACGGCGAAGAGATCGCCGCCTTTGGTGCGGCAGACGGTCGGCCAGCCGATGTAACGTCCGGGTTCCTTGCAGAGCGCTTTCGTCCACAGGATTTCGGCGCGCGCCTGTTCCTTCGGCGCTCCGTGGATGCGTCCCTCTGCCGCGTTCTCCCACGGCTTCGCCAAGGGCACGGCGGTACCGCTGATGCGGATGTCTTGGATAGTCCCGATCGTCTGGCTCGCATAAAACCCGACTCGCCCCGGCGTGTCCGGCACTTCGGCATCATACAACTTGGCGCCGTTGAAGAACACCTCCAGCGTCTTGCCCTTGCGGACCAGCTTGGCGCTGTACCATGTTTCCGAGTCCTGGGCCTTGCGCACGCGCTTGATTTCGCGCAAGGCGCCACAATCGGAATATTCGCTGAGAATGGCACTCCAGCGATCGTAATGCACACCTAGAAAAGACGCCGAATCGGTCGAGGCGATTACGAATCCGACAGCCATGACACCCTCGGTTTTCGAGACGGAGTAACGAGCCTCCAGCGAGACATCGCCGTAGCTCGCGGCATGGTAAAACGCGTATGTCGGCTTCTTCCGACCGTCCAGTCGCAACGTGCCGTCCGATGCCACCTTCGCTTCCGGAGTCAGAACCGTCCAGTTCTCAGGCGACAGAGTCACATTTCCGGGTTCCGCAGTACAGACCAGTGCGACGAGCGCCAAACCAAATCCAATCGCTTTTCTCATCTTCGTTCATCCTTGTCTATCCGTTCCGGGCTGGTGTCAGAAACCAGCCTCCGTGAACATTCCCACGTGCGCGGGCGCGAGCCAAAAAACAACACCAAGATACCACATCCCCCGTCCAAATTCTTCCATGATTCTACAATAGTAATATTCTGGTAATGTAGCCGTTCGCTGTTTGCGGTGCAGAACAAGGCGGCGCTGGTGGCGGGGCTTCTCAACTGGTGTGCAACGCTCCGTAAAAAACATTCTTTTCTCCCTTGCGTAGCCGGGGAAGAAACACTATAATAACTGCCGATTCTGCGCCGACAATGTTGACGTCGGGGCTTTTTTGTTTTGTAGTCTAGTGCAAAGGAATGATTCAAAATGGCAACTACTAAATACGTGTACTTCTTTGGGTGCGGTCAGACAGAGGGCAACGCCGAGATGCGTAATCTGTTGGGCGGCAAGGGAGCCAACCTCGCTGAGATGGCGGGGCTCGGACTGCCGGTTCCCCAGGGTTTCACCATCAGCACCGAAGCCTGTACGCGCTATTATGACGATGGCAAGAAGATCGGCGACGATATCCAGAAGCAGATCCTCGATTACGTGAAGAAGCTTGAGGAGAGCGCCGGCAAGAAGTTCGGCGACAAGGACAATCCGCTCCTCGTGAGCGTCCGCTCCGGCGCGCGTGCGTCGATGCCTGGCATGATGGACACGATCCTCAATCTCGGTCTGAACGAAACCGTGGTCGAGTCGCTCGCCAAGCAGAGTGGCAATCCGCGCTGGGCGTGGGATTGCTACCGCCGCTTCATCCAGATGTTCAGCGACGTCGTGATGGAGGTGGGCAAGAAGTATTTCGAAAAGCTCATCGACGAGATGAAGGCGAAGAAGGGCGTGAAGCAGGACGTGGAACTGACCGCCGAAGATCTGAAAGAACTCGCCGGGCAGTTCAAGAAGGAGTACAAGGACAAGATCGGCAAGGACTTCCCGTCCGATGCGAAGGAACAGCTCTTCGAGGCGATCAAGGCCGTGTTCCGCAGCTGGGACAATCCCCGCGCCAATGTTTACCGTCGCGACAACGACATCCCCTACAGCTGGGGCACGGCGGTGAACGTCCAGATGATGGCGTTCGGGAACCTCAACGACGAGTCCGGTACGGGCGTCGCGTTCACGCGCGATCCGGCGACCGGCGAAAAGAAGCTGATGGGCGAGTTCCTGATGAACGCGCAGGGCGAGGACGTGGTGGCCGGCGTGCGCACCCCGATGCCGATCGCGAAGATGGCCGAGGTGATGCCCGACGTGTTCAAGCAGTTCCAGGACATCTGCAACAAGCTGGAAGCGCACTACCGCGACATGCAGGACATGGAGTTCACGATCGAGAACAAGAAGCTCTTCATGCTCCAGACGCGCAACGGCAAACGGACGGCGAAGGCCGCGCTCAAGATCGCGTGCGACCTCGTCGATGAGGGCGTCCGCACGGAGCAGGAGGCGGTTCTCATGATCGATCCGCGCAACCTCGACACGCTCCTCCATCCCCAGTTCGACGCGGTGGCGCTCAAGAAGGCCAAGCCGATGGGGCGCGGTCTGCCCGCCTCGCCGGGCGCGGCTTGCGGCAAGATCGTCTTCACGGCGAAAGACGCGAAGGAATGGAAAGAGCGCGGGGAAAAGGTCGTGCTCGTGCGTCTGGAAACCTCGCCCGAGGATATCGAGGGGATGAAGGCCGCAGAGGGCATCCTCACCGTGCGCGGCGGCATGACCTCTCACGCGGCCGTCGTGGCTCGCGGGATGGGCGAGTGCTGCGTCTCCGGCTGCCAGGACATCGCGATGGACGAGGAGCACAAGAAGTTCTCCCTGGCCGGCAAGGTCTATCACGAGGGTGACTGGATTTCCATCGACGGCGCGACCGGAAATATCTATGACGGCGTGATCCCGACGGTGGATGCCGTGATCGCGGGCGAGTTCGGTCGGATCATGACGTGGGCGGACAAGTTCCGCCGCCTGAAGGTGCGCACGAACGCGGATACGCCGCGCGACGCCAAGAAGGCGCGCGAACTGGGCGCGGAAGGCATCGGCCTTTGCCGTACCGAGCATATGTTCTTCTCGCAGAGCCGCATCGCGGCGTTCCGCGAGATGATCTGCTCCGACACGGTCGAAGAGCGCGAACTCGCCCTCGCCAAGATCCTGCCGTACCAGCAGGATGACTTCGAGCAGCTGTACGAGGCCCTGGAAGGCCAGCCCGTGACGATTCGTTTCCTCGATCCGCCGCTGCACGAGTTCGTGCCGCACACGGAAGAGGAGATCGCCCTGCTCGCGAAGACACAGCACAAGCCGATTTTCCGCATCAAGGAAATCATTGATTCGCTCCACGAGTTCAACCCGATGATGGGACACCGTGGCTGCCGCCTGTGCGTGACCTTCCCCGAGATCGCCATCATGCAGACGAAGGCCGTCATCCGCGCCGCCATCAATGTGCAGCGCAAGCACAAGGCCTGGAACGTGAAGCCGGAAATCATGATTCCGCTTACGTGCGACGCCAAGGAATTCAAGTTCGTCAAGGACATCGTTGTCCACACCGCGAACGAGGAGATCAACATGGCCGGTATCAACCTCTCCTACGAGGTCGGCACGATGATCGAGATTCCGCGCGCGGCGTTGCTGGCGGGCGAGATCGCGGACGAGGCCCAGTTCTTCTGTTTCGGTACGAACGACCTGACGCAGATGACCTACGGGTTCAGCCGTGACGATTCGGGCAAGTTCTTGGGCGCGTACTACGACGCCAAGATTCTGGAGAACGATCCGTTTGCGAAGCTCGACCAGAGCGGCGTGGGCAAGCTGATGAAGATGGCTGTGTCGGATGGCAAGTCCGTGCGTCCCGCGCTTCACGCGGGTATCTGCGGCGAGCATGGCGGCGATCCGTCCTCCGTGGAGTTCTGCCACCAGATCGGTCTTGACTACGTGAGCTGCTCGCCGTTCCGCGTACCGATCGCGCGTCTCGCGGCGGCCCAGGCTGCACTCCGTGCGTAGCTAGGTCTTGTTGCGAAACAACGGTGGCAACTTGCCGCCCAAACGGGAGGGACGTTTTTCGTCCCTCCCGTTTTGTATAGAAGGATAAGTTTGTCTCGCGCAAAGAATGCAGAAAGAAAACCCAATCGGGGAAGCGAGGCCAGTACACTTCGTTGTAAGTGTCGCTTCGCTCCTAAATGCCCTTACGGGCTAAGTCATTTAGGCGGCGCCAGCCGCCACGTAGGGCGTAGCCCACTTAGGACCGAATGTCCATTTAGCGGCGAAGCGGCAGGAGTGCCGCGTGAGATAATTCAACCTAAAATCCTCTGTTGAGATTTTTGTTGAGCCACAAAGATCACAGAGATCACAAAGAAATGAAGGCTGGATAGGAAGAATATCGGCATTCCGGAAGAAGCCGGACTTTCACCATTTGGGTGAATCAGTTTTCTGC
>JAFSTA010000111.1 GCA_017450695.1 Kiritimatiellia bacterium
CTGTACGACCCGGAGACCTACGGCTCCGTCAGCGGGGTGATCGTGTTGGAGGCGCCCGGGTTGTGAAGGTCCTGCCCCATCGGCGATTCCCCGGTCAAACGGAAACGAACGGAGAAATAAAGGAGTGAAGATGAAAAAGATGACAGGAACGATATTGTTGACGGGGGTGTTGGTAGCCCCCGCATCTTGGTGTTCTACCCCCCCCTGTATATCGAATGTGCAGATCGGGTTGGACGAGACGAACCGCACGGTGAACGTGAGCTACGCGCTGGATCGCGAGGCGATCGTGACGGTGGAGTTCGTGTCGGACGGGGAGTCCCTCGGAGATCGCGTCACCGCCTACGCCAACGGCGACGTGAACCGCGTGGTGCAGGCGACGGACGGAGATGAGCGTCGCGTGATCCGCTGGAATGCGGACGCCGCGTGGCGCGGGCGTGTGACGGACGCGCTGACCGCACGGGTAACGGCGTGGGACGTGTTGACTCCGCCGGATATCATGGTGGTGGACATCACCTGTTCGAACAGCGTCCGCTACTATGTCTCCACCAACGCCCTGCCGGAGGGAGGACTGACGAACGATCTCTACCGGACGCAGAAGCTCGTGCTGAAGAAGATCGCCGCGAAGGGCGTCACCTGGCAGGCGGGGTCGAGCGGATACAATGCGAACGAGGTTGTCCACAACGTGACGTTGACGAACGACTACTACATGGGCGTGTTCGCGTTTACGCAATGGCAGTGGGAATTTCTGACCTTGCAAAAGCCATCCTATTGCGCCTGGCAGACAGGAGCCATGCCGACAGGGGGAACGCGCCCGGTGGAGAACATTTCTTTCGTCATGATTCGCGAGTCGATATTCAGCGACTCGACAGCGGAGAATCCTGACTACCAGTACCCGAACCCGCCTCACCCCAAATCGGCACTGGGCATCCTGCGGCGGGAGTCGCAACTTCCTTTCGACCTGCCATCGGAGATGGAATGGGAGTACGCCGCCAATTGCGGGTACGATTACACGAAACTCGGCGACGGCAGCGCGGCGAACGAGGCGAACATGAAACAGATCGGGCGCATCGCCAACACCTTCACCATCGGGGTGCCGAACACCGCCACTGCAGCCGTGGGCTGCTACAAGCCCAATGCGTTCGGGTTGTACGACATGAACGGGAATGTCTGGGAGTGGTGCTTGGATCGTTATGTGGCCAACCGCACGACGCTTGCGGACGGCGACGCGCACGGCGCGGTCAACACCGTTGTGTCAAACAGCAGCTATCCCGGACGCATCGCGCGCGGCGGCCGTTACTCCAGCCCGTGGGCGAATGCTCGCAGCCAGTACCGCTGGGCGATGCCGAGAGAAGCCACGTACCGCGGTAACAACAACAGCGACACGCTCGGGTTCCGTGTCTGCGTCCACATCGGCGAGGGAGGCTTGACGCCGACGGCGCTCTGCACGGGCGCGGCGGTGTCCGCGAACAGCATCGCGCTCCAGACGCCGGAGGCGGCGAGTGCGGAGGCGTCCGATCCGGACGAGGAGCTGGAGACCCGCGCCCAGACGTGGCTGGATTCGATTGCGATCCCGTTCCGTTCGGATGCGCTGGCGGGTACGTTCATTCTGATCAGGTAAAGAAAGGAGGAGCGAACATGAAACACACCATTTGCTGTTTGGGCATTCTTTGCTGCGGACTTTCGGCACTGGCCGTGACGCCGGAGGTCACGGATGTTCAGTTGGGACAAGACCGGCTGACGCGCCGCGTGACGATTTCCTACGTCCTTTCCGCGCCCGCCGTGGTGACGGCGGATATCCTGACCAACGCGCAGGAGACGGCGGGCGCCTCCATCGGCGCGGCCAACCTGCGCGGTTTGTCCGGTGCCGTGAACCGTCTTGTTCCCGCCGGGACCAATACGATCACGTGGAATCCGCGAACCGACTGGCCCGATGTCGTGATTACGAACGCCAGCGTCAAGGCGCGAATCAAGGCGTTCGCGCCGGAGCTGCCGCCAACCTATCTGGTGGCGGATCTGGAGCAGGGCGGCGATATGCGTTACTACGAAAGCGAGGAGGCGCTGCCGTACGGTTCCGTCACCAACGACGCGTATAAGACGCGCTTCCTCCTGCTGAAGCGCATCGACGCGAAGGGGATCGCGTGGACGATGGGGTCGCTCACCGACAAGCGCACGAACAAGACGATAGAAGGTGCGGAGACGGCGCACACGGTGGTGCTGACGAACGATTTCTACATCGGCGTCTATCCCGTCACGCAGCGGCAGTGGTACCTGGTGGTGGGCAATGAGCCGAGCCACAACACGGATCCCGAGGGACGCGGGACGTTGCCGGTGGAGGCCGTCTCCTACGTGGATATCCGCGAGGCGGACTTTGAGGTGAACACGCAGAACCCAGCCTACCAGTATCCCAATCCGCCCTGCCCCGATTCCTTCCTCGGCAAGCTGCGCACGCTCACCGGCGGTGTCGCGTTCGATTTGCCAGGCGAGGCGCAGTGGGAGTTCGCGGCGTGCGCGGGACATTCCGACCGTTACTGGGGGAACGGAACAGTGGAGAACGAGACCAATCTAAAGGCCCTGGCACGTTTCAACAGAACGCAGCAGATCGGCACGCCGACGGGCGCGCGTACCGCCTACGTGGGTTGTTTCGCCCCCAACGACTTCGGTCTCTACGACATGAACGGAAACGCCTTCGAGTGGCTGCTGGACTGGTTCATCGAGGACCGTGTGGCCATGCCGGACGGCGACGCGCACGGCGCGGTCAACACCGTGATGGATGCCGAGAATCCCGGACGGATGTGCCGGGGCGGACGCTGGACGAGCGGTTGGCAGACCTGCCGGACGCAACGCCGCTGGAACATGTACCAGACGTTGATTGGCAACAACCATGTGCGTACCCCGACATTCCGCGACCAGGTACAGAGCGGAGACACGATCGGGTTCCGTGTCTGTGCGCCGTGTATCGCGCACTAAGGAAGGAGGACAAAACCATGAACTACGAAAAACCATGGACGGTAACGACGATTCTGCTGGCGGCGGCTTCTGCGCTTGCCGCGCCGCAGATCAGCAACGTGCGGATGGAACAGGACGCCGCCACGCGCGAAGTGAAAGTGCGATACGAACTCGCGGGCGCCCCGGCCGTCGTGACGGCCGGGGTGACGACGAACGGCGTGCCGGTCAACGACGCGCATATTTCCCGTACCTACGGAGAGATCCATCAGGTCATCCGCACGGACGGCGAACATACGTTCACGTGGCTGCCGGACCGCTCCCTGCCGGACACGGCGTTCCATGTCGGTTCCGGGGCGTGCGTGACGGTGACGGCGTGGTCCACCAACGATCCGCCGCCCGTGATGGCGGTTGACCTGACGATGACGAACCGTGTGCTGTACTTCGCCACCGTGGACGCGCTTCCGGAAGGCGGTCTTTCTGGAAAGCGGTGCAAGACCTCGCTGCTGGTCCTGAAGCGGATCCCGGCGGGTGGTCGTGAGTTCGCCACGGGGCGCCACAAAAACGTCTCCTACTATACCGCGAACAACGAGAGCGCGGGCAACGAAAGCCCGCACGTCGTCTCGCTCCAGTCTGACTACTACCTCGGCGTTTTCGAGATCACCCAGCGGCAATGGGATCTTGTCGCGGGAGGGATCATCGGCGCAACGGCCAATTTTACGAACGCCACATACGCCGCGACTCGCCCGATGGAAAACATCTCGTGGTATGATCTGCACGAGTCGAACACCAATGTCTACAACTTCAGCTACCGCTACCCCAATCCGCCGTACGAAAAATCTTTCCTGGGGCTGCTGCGTGCGCGTACGGGCGTCCTCTTTGAATTGCCCAGCGAGACGGAGTGGGAATTTGCGGCAAGCGCCGGGCAGGACAGCGGTCATGCGGGCGATGGCTCCGTGGTGTCGGATGCCGCGCTGTTCGCTCTTGGACGGACGGCGGGAAACTGGCCGGCGACGTTTGTCGCGGGGTTTTCAGAAATCAGAGATGCGGGACCTGATCAGGGAACGGCGGAGGTCGGGAGCTTCAAGCCAAATCTCTTTGGGCTGTACGATATGTGCGGCAACGTGTGGGAATGGACGTTGGATTGGTATCTCGTCAATCGTCGGCCCTTGAATGGGGAGGTTTCCCTTGACAGTACGATACACGGTGAAGTCGTCATCCGGGGCGGCAGCGCGAGCACGGTGACGGCAGATTGCCGCGACCGGCGCCGGTTTCACCGTGCCCCGGGGACGCGGAACCCGAACACGGGTGTGCGCGTCAAGGCCCCTGTGGTGGCGCATTGAGGAATCCTGATGGGAAAGATGTGTCTTGCCTGGGCGGTTGCCACCGTGTTGCTTGCGGGCAGTGTTCGTGCCGCGCCGCCCGCGTCGCGGTTCGTGGAGTGCGAGACGTTCACGGACTATGGCGGGTGGGTGGTCGATCCGCATTCGATGAAGCGGATGGGGTCGAGCTACCTTATGGCGCACGGCTACGGGACGCCGGTGAAGGACGCCACGCGGGTCGTCCATTTCGCGGAGGCGGGACGGTACACGGTGCGCGTCCGCACACGCGACTGGTCGGCAGAGTGGCGCGAGGGCAGGGGAACGGCGCCCGGTCGCTTCCAGGTACTCGTCAACGGCAAGCCTGTGGGCGACGCGGAGTTGGGGACTGTCGGCAAGGAGTGGGCGTGGCAGCTCGCCGGGGAGGTCGATCTGCCTGTCGGCGATGCGGTGGTGGCGCTGCATGACTTGACGGGGTTCAACGGCCGTTGCGACGTGGTGTATTTCTCGAAGGATCCGAACGACGTGCCGCCGAACGAGGTGCGTGAGCTGGCGGCGTACCGTCCGGTGAAACGCCACTTCACGACAGTGCGCGATCCCGCGACCTACGACCTGATCGTGGTCGGTGGCGGCATCTCCGGCATGTGTGCGGCGCAGAGCGCGGCTCGTTTGGGCGTGCGCGTGCTGCTGTTGCAGGACCGTGGCGTGTTGGGCGGCTGCAATTCGTCGGAAATCCGCGTGAGCATGGGCGGGTTGATCCGGCAGTCTCCCTATTCTGCGCTGGGCAACTTGGTGGAGGAGTTCGCTCCCGCGTTTGGCGGCAACAAGACGTATCCCGCCGAGTGGTACGAGGACACGCGCAAGGAAAACGTCTTCCGCCGCACCACGCAAAGCTGTACGCTGAAGTTCCACGAACATGTCTTCGCCGTGGAGATGGATCCGGTGCAGACGAACCGCATCCGCGCCGTCCTCTCCCGCAACACGCGCACCGGCCACGAGACGCGCTTCACCGCACGGCTTTTCTGCGACGCCACGGGCGACGCGGTGGTCGCCCGATTGGCCGGTTGCGAGACGATGTACGGACGGGAAGGGCGGGATCGCTTCGGGGAGTCCTGCGCCCCCGAACAGCCGATCCGCCAGGTGATGGGACACTCGGTGCAGTGGTATGCCGCGAAGGGCGAGGCGCCCGTCGCGTTTCCCGACATCGACTGGGGACTGCCGGTCACGGAGGAATCGTGCTACTACGTGCGTACGGGCGACTGGGAGCAGGAGGCGGGGCAGTACCGCGACATGGCGGACGACACGGAGGCGATCCGCGACTACGGCCTCCTCTCCATCTTTTCCAACTGGAGCTTCCTCAAGAACCGTTCGAAGAGCAAGGCAGAGTTCGCGAACGACAGGCTGGAATGGGTTTCGCCCATCGGCGGGAAGCGGGAAAGTTACCGCGTGGTCGGCGACCATGTGCTGACCCAGAACGACATCGAGAACCATGTGGACTATCCCGATGCCACCGCCGCGATCACGTGGAACATCGACCTCCACTTCCCCGATCCTGAGAACGAGGCAAAGTTCAAAGAGCCGTTCCGGTCATGCGCCTACCACCGTCACTATGGGCGTCCGTATGCCGTCCCGTACCGTTGCCTGTACGCGAAGGACTGCGCGAACCTCTTCCTCGCGGGACGCCACATCAGCTGTTCGCATGTCGCCTTCGCCGCCGTGCGCGTCATGCGCACACTGGGGATGCTGGGCGAGGTGGCGGGCATGGCGGCATCCGTCTGCAAGAAACACGACTGCCTGCCGCGCGATGTCTATGCCGCCCACCTCGACGAACTGAAAGAGCTGATGCGCAAGGGCGTGCCCAAGCTGGGCGTGTACCATTCAGGCGGTTGCGCGGGTGACAACGAGTTCTACCACTTCAAGGAGACGGGGCATTATCCCATCTGGCCGAATCCGCGTCCGCTGACCCCGCGTGTCAAGGAGGCAATCCAGAAGATCGGCTTGCAACACCGGCACGAGCCGGAGGAACTGAGAAAGAATGAGTCTGAATAGGCACAAAGCGATTTTTGTCAAAAATGTGTAACTTGCGGCGGGACGGCGGATTCGTGAACATTCCGCTGTATCTGGTTCCGCGTTACGAAAGATGCATGTGTGTACGTGAAGTGCAGTAGGAGAAAGTGACAAGCAAAAGGAGAGATGCGATGAGAAGAATCTGGGTAGGCTTGGGAATGGCGTTTTTCGCGGGCGCGGTCTTTGCCGCGCCGTCCGGCGGGAAGCTCGTGGAGTGCGAGAGTTTCCGCGACCTCGGCGGGTGGGTGGTCGATCCGCATTCCATGCGGCAGATCGGTTCCAGTTACGTGATGGCGCACGGCTACGGAAAGCCCGTGCGGGACGCCGTGACGACGGCGACGTTTCCCGCTGCCGGCCGGTACGCCGTGTGGGCGCGGACGCGGAACTGGAACGCGGTTTGGACGAAAGGCGCGGCGGGTCGTTTCCGGGTGGTCGTGGACGGCACGGCGCTTCCGACGGAACTGGGTACGAACGGGAAGGAGTGGGACTGGCAGCTGGCGGGGCATGTGGAGATTCCTGCCGGAAAGACGGTCGAAATCCGGCTGCGCGATTTGACGGGATTCAACGGGCGTTGTGACGCATTGTGGTTTGCGTCTGGCGACAACGCGGCGCCGCCGCCGAACGGTGCGGAGGAACTGCGGGCGTGGAAAGAGGCGCAGGGGCTGCGCCGTTTCCGAGACGCGATCAACAGTTGGGATCTCGTCGTCATCGGCGGCGGCATCTCCGGCATCTGCGTCGCGCAGACAGCCGCGCGTTACAAGGTGAAGACGCTCCTGTTGCAGGACCGTCCCGTGCTGGGAGGCTGCAACTCGTCGGAGATTCGCGTCTCCGCCGGGGGCGCGATCAACATGGGACCTTACCCCGCGCTCGGAAATGTCCTGCGCGAGATCATGCCGGTTTACGGTGACTACGTGCCCCTGCCCGCGAAGTTCTACGAGGACGAGCGGAAAGAGATGGCGTTCCACACGCACGGTCTGCCGGCGCGCGTGGTGTTGAACCAGTACGTGTACGGCGTGGAAAAGGGGGAGGACGGACGGATCACCGCCGTCTTGTACCGCGACACGCGCACGGGGGAGGAAATCCGCGTGAAGGCGACGCTCTTCTGCGACGCCACGGGCGACGGCACGATCGCGCGGCTCGCGGGGTGCGCCGCGATGTACGGGCGCGAGGGACGTGACGCCTACAACGAACCGAACGCGCCGAAGAAGGCGGACCGTCAGGTGATGGGGCACTCGATCCAGTGGACGACGCGCGTGGAGGCGGCGCCTGTCGCGTTTCCCGTCATCGACTGGGCGTTGCCGATCACCGAAGAGAACGTCAACTATGTCACCGGCGGTTCCTGGGAACAGGAGGCAGGGCAGTACCGCGACATGGCGGAAGAGACGGAGATCATCCGCGATTACGGCCTGCTCGCGATCTTCTCCAACTGGAGCTTCCTCAAGAACCGTTCGCGCCGGAAGGCGAAATGGAACAACCGCGTGTTCGAGTGGATCTCGCCAGTCGGCGGGAAGCGCGAAAGCTATCGGATCGTCGGCGACTACGTGATGACGCAGCTGGATTTGGAAGGGCAGAAAAAGTTTGACGACGGCACGGCGGTGATCACCTGGGACATCGACCTCCACTTCCCCGATCCCAAGAACGAAAAGGCGTTCGGCGAGCCGTTCCGCTCCTGCGCCCTGCATCGCGGGTACGGTCCTCCGGTGGCGGTACCCTATCGCTGCCTCTATGCGCGCGACTGTCCCAACCTTTTCCTCGCGGGACGCGACATCAGTTGTTCGCACGTCGCGTTCGCCGCCGTACGCGTACAGAAGACGCTGGGTATGTTGGGTGAGGTTGCCGGTATGGCGGCAGGTATCTGCAAGGAGAAGTCGTGCGATCCGCGCGCTGTGTACACGGACCACCTTGCGCTCCTGAAAGAGCGCATGACGAAGGGGGCACCTCCCCGTTCGCAGTACTGCGCATTCTGGGGCGGTCTGCACGAGTCCTACCACTTCAAGGAACTCGGGTTCATCCGCATCGGACCCAATCCGACCACCAACCTCTCCGAGCGCGTGAAGGAAGCCATTGACCACATCGGGATGGAACACCGCCACAAGCACCCGGAACTTCCACGCTAACGATTCGCGGCAGCTGAGAAACGGGAGGCAGATAAATGGCGGCTACGCCGCCTAAGTGGCCTTTGAGGCCTATATGGGGATGCACCCCTAAGTTGGGTTGTCAGCGGGGAAGCTGAGAAGAGGGGGCGGTGAAAAATCGGTAGCGATCGAAAGCTATCGACAGCAATCGATTACCGAACCACCGAAACCACCGAACTTTGAACTGATAAGCACGCGCCCTCTTTTCCCTCTCCAAAAAAATTAGGATGCACGGATGCGATTCGTGCGGTATAATGGACGGCATGAATACAATCCGATTGACAACCGTTGCCGTTCTCTCGGCTCTCTCCGCCTTTGCGGGCGAGGTCACGATCCGTGAAACCTCCATCACCCTTCCGACCTACCTGGCGGGCGGTTACGACAAGAACCCGATCTTCTACACCGGTCGCATTTACCAAGGGGCGCAGGGACGCGTCTATCCCTATCCCATGCAGGACGTGCTGTACGATACGCGGCGTGACGAGTCATACAAATACCTCACGCTGGAGAACGATTGGCTCTCGATGGGAATCCTGCCGGAGCACGGCGGGCACCTGTTGAATCTGACGGACAAGGCATCGGGTTTTGAGACGTTTTACCGCCAGCACGTCATCAAGCCCGCGTTGATCGGGATGCTCGGCGCGTGGACGTCAGGGGGAGTGGAGTGGAACTTCCCGCACCACCACCGCGCCTCGACGGTGATGCCGATCGACTGGACGATGCAGGAAAACGAGGACGGTTCCAAGACCATCTGGATCGGCGAGACGGAATTTCGCCAGCGGATGAAGTGGACGATCGGATTGACGATGATGAAAGACCGCGCGGTTCTGCAGGCGGAAAACCGTTTCATGAACCGTCAGAGCTATATCGAGTCGATGCTCTACTGGGCGAATGTCGCGGTTCATTGCGGAGACGACTATCAGGTGATCTTCCCTCCCGGCTGCCACCTCGGAGCCGACCACCACAAGAATTATTGGACCAGCTTCCCGATGGGGCCGATCACCACGGCGCGGCAGTGGGATCCGTCGAACGCCGCCGACGCGACCAACCCGCCGCCGGACGTGGCGGACTTGAGCTGGTGGAAAAACTTCACCAAGCGTTCCCGCTCGATCTTCGCGGCGGATCCCGACAACGCCTGGCTTGCGGGCTACGACCACGCGAAGAACGCGGGTACCGTCCATGTCTCCAACCGCCACATCACGGTCGGCAAGAAATTCTTCCTCTGGGGGAACTTCCCTGGCGCACGGGTGTGGGACACGGTGCTGACCGATACCGACGGACCCTACCTGGAGCTGATGGTCGGTTGCTGGAGCGACAACCAACCCGACTATTCGTGGATCTCGCCCTACGAGACGCGCACGGTCAAGCAGTACTGGTTCCCCGTGAAAGGGATCGGGGGCGTCAAGAACGTGACAATCGACGGAGCGGTCAATCTGGAACGAATCAACCCAGGCCAAGTGCTGCTGGGCTTCCATTCTACGCGTGTCCTGAAAGGCGCCAAGGTCGTCCTTTCCGCGAAAGGGAAACAACTCTACACCGAGACAATCGACATCGATCCCAACAAGAGCTGGTGCAAGACGCTGCCCGTCTCGAAAGAACTGAACGATCAGCAGTTGACCGGTGCGCTCTACGACAGCGCGGGAACGGAAGTGCTCGCCTACACGCCGGTACCGCCTGATCCGCACACCCCGCTTCCCGCCAAGGTGGAGAGTCCCAAACCGCCCGCCGAATACAAAACCGCAGAGGAGCTGTATCTGACGGGACTCCGGCTCGAACAGTTCCACAACGGCGCACACGATCCCGTACCGTACTACGAAGAGGCGTTGAAACGAGATCCCGGATATTCGGCGGCGAACCTCGCGCTCGGCATCCGTCGCGCCCGCGAGGCGAAGTACGCGGAAGCGGAAACCTTCCTGCGCCGTGCCGTGGCTCGTTCGACGCGCAACTACACGCGGGCGCGGGACGCGGAACCGGAATACTACCTCGGCGTGGTCTGCCTGGAGCAGGGAAAACTTAAAGAGGCGGAAGACCTGCTGTGGCGCGCGGCGTGGCGCGACACCTACCAGCGGGCGGCGTATGCGGAACTCGCCAAGCTCTACTGCCGTCAGGGAAAGTTCCGCGACGCCCACCAGTTGATCGAGGACGCCATCGACCGGGGCGCGAAAGAGGCGAAGCTCCACGTCATCCACTCGTACATCCATCGGAAACTGGGGCAACCCGAACTGGCGGCATCCAATCTCAAGAAGTCGTTCGCGTGTGATCCACTGGAGTATTTCGGGATACTGGAAAGGTGCTTCCAGTCCGACGGCGGCAAACGCGCATTGGCACAGGCGGAGAAGAACCGTGGTCTCAAGGCTCAACAGCTGTTGGAGGCCTGCTACGATTATCTCGGCCTCGGCGCGTATGACGAGGTGCTTGAACTGGTAGCGCAAGCGCACGAACATGCGGCGAAAGAGAAACCCCCGAAGGACGAGACGGACACGCTCGCGGTCTGTTCCTCCCACCGCTCGCCTCTTTTCTCCTATCTCGCCGGATACGTCCACCAGTTGCGCGGCGATCTGGAGAAGGCGAAGCAAGCCTACCGCGAGGCGGCGGCGGAAGACATCTACCTCTGTTTCCCAAGCCGCCATGAGGAATACGCGATCCTGCGGGCGGCGACGGAGTTGACGCCCGAATGCGCCAACACCTGGTATCTCTTCGGTAACATTTGCCGACTCTACGAGCAGCGCGACAACGCCCTTGCGGCCTGGAAGAAGGCGACGGAGCTGGCGCCCGCCCATGCGCTGGCGTGGCGCAATCTCGGGTTCGAGAAGAAGGAGCTGGCCGCCTACGACACATCGCTCGCCGCCGATCCGCAGAACTTCCGCGCCCTGTTGGAACGCGACCAGCTGGCGGAGAAGCAAGGCGTGTCCAACGCCGACCGCTTCGCCTTCCTGACGCGCTACCGTGCGACGGCGGAGAAATACGACGCCTGTATTTTCCGGTACGCCTGTCTGTTGAACGACGCGAAACGGTATGACGAGGCGCTCCAGATCTTGCAGGGACGCCGGTTCCATGTGTGGGAAGGCGGGGAAAGCCTGCTCACGCCGTTCGTGGAAGCCTCGATGAATCGCGGAACGGAACGGATGAAAGACGGCAAGTGGGAGGACGCCATCCGCGATTTCCGCCAGGCGATGACCTATCCGTCGAACCTCCAGGCAAGTCCGCCGGACGACGCGGGTGTCGCGCCCAAGGCGCATTACTTCATCGCGCAGTGCCGCAAGTCGCAGGGCGACACGACGGCATACCGCGCGGAACTGGAAGAAGCGCTGAAGGGATGGAGCCTGCCCGGCGAGATGAACTACTACCGATTCCGTGCGATGAAAGAACTGGGCAAAGGGGCTGACGCCGAGTTGCGGAAGCAGGTGGAAGACATCCGGAAGGCAATCGCCGACCTCGAAAAGAAACAACCCAAGGGCGATGCCTACGCCAAGTTCGGCGGCGAGAATCTGACGATGGCGCGTGCGGCAAGCCGCGCCCGCCAGATCGAAAACCTCAAGCGGCAGTTGTCCGAAATGACGGGCGACAAGTAAACCGATCGCGATTCCATCTGTCTATACTTTGCCTCCCGTAGATCTTCTTCTCTCTTCGGTGGGTACCTACTGCTGCCAAATTTTTATGTAAATCGGAAGTCAAAGTTCCGATTTGCATAAAATTTTTTCTCCGCAGAAACAGGGTTTCAATTGAAAGACAGGATGGTTTTCAGGTATCGCTTTGGTACTTCGCGAAGTGTGTGGCGTCCCTCCTTGCGCTATGGATGCGCCGGTGTATCCCGAATACGCGAGAGTGGGAGGGCGCGCTTTGCAGAGACCGGATTGCGGAATATGCGTAACCGGCAGAACACGCCTTGCCGATAAGTTTTGAGCGAGATGTTCGGAGAAGCGGCACCCTGCCGCTTCATTCTGCACTCCGAAAAGCGACAGGAGAGTCGCTTCTCCGATTTGACGACTTGTTTCCCCTTGCGTGAGACAAACTTGTCCGCCTTGACATTCCCGCGCAAAGAGCGGGCGGCGGACTAACTTGAACTCATTGAGGTAAGCTACTAGCTACCGGATGGAGATGACCGTGCCGCTCGTGTCTTTGAACTGGGCAACGAAACAGGTGTACTGGGAATTGTTCCACTGGACAGAGGTCTGTTGGAATTCAACCGAATATCCGGGAACAGCTTCCGTGAGTGAGAGCTTCGCGGCCAGTGCTTCGGCATCCTCTTCCGGGACCGTGCAGAGCGGGATGGAGAAATTGCCCGTTGGCAATGCGTCGAACGCGAAGGTAACTGCCAGCGACTCTCCTTCCGCCGTCAGTCCGCCGTTTGCCAGCAGACCGTAGGTCCAGCGCTCGTCGGTTCTGTCGGAGGGCACGGCCAGCGTCATCGCGGCATCTGCGGCGAAGGTGAGTGCGACACCCCGCAGGGCTTCCGCGTTCTCGACGGTGATGGCGCCGGCCTGAACCGCCAGAGTCACGTTGGTTCCCGCTGTCGCCGAACCGCCCAGCACCCAAGTTCCGGGACCGTCCTTCGCGCTCGCGGCGTTCGCGGCAAAGGAGAGCGGGACTTGCGTGGTCAGCGTCACCCCGGTGTCCGTGGTGATTTTTCCCGTTCCGCTGAACGCGATGCCGCGCGTCGCGTCATCAAGAGTCAGGGAGGCGAGCGGACGGAAAATTCCATTGTCGGAGATCGACAGCGCATCCGCCGCGAAGGTGGCGGGCGCGGTTCCGAGGTTGGTTTCATCGGAGATCTGCAATGTGCTGGTGTTGTTCAGGATTCTCCCGTAGTCATCCTCGCAACGTACCGTCATCTTTCCCCTGAACGCAGAGTTGTCGGCATTGAGCTTGTAGGTGCAACCGTCGCCCGTGAATTTGATATTTCCCTCGCCCTTGATGGTGGCGTTGATGGTGCCGACACGGGAGTTGCCGCCGTGGAAACGGACGTAACCCGGATTGGTCGTCCGGACGGTGACCTGTCCGTAGAGGGTGGGGGTTCCCGATGCGCCGCCGCCCATGGAGAATCCGGTATAGTCAAACAACCGCAGATCCGCGAAGGTCAGATTGCCTTGCTTGGCGACATAGGACTTCACGTTGTTCGTCCAGCCGCTGGGATTGTAGAGCGTGAGCGACAGGCCGGGGAACTCGTAGGTCGCCGGGCCTTCGTCGCCGTGCCGGACATCATGTCCCTGAACGAGGTAGTGGTATCCCGCCTGTGCCACTTTCCCGTTGGACCAGTGGCTGGCGGTTTTGAAGAGGGAGGGATTGGCCAATCCGATCACATACGGCGTGACACGGAGGGAGACGGTCTGGATACCCGTTTGGTCATCGGTCGTTACGACAATCCCTTCAATCGGCAGACTGTACTGCTGGTTGCCGATCTCAAAGTCATCCGCCGTGACAACCCTGGCGGCGACGGGGATCGTCAGCACGGGAATCAGGTTGCTTTCATTCTCGGCCAGTACGGGAATGTTTTCCATCGACAGCGGAATCTTGCCGTTCTGCGTGAATGATCCCCGGAAGTGGATGCAGCTGACTTGGCTGGTTGTACTGGATGCGATCAGCATGATTTCGCCGCCGTTGTAGGTGAAGTTGTAAACCGTCGCTTCGACATTCTCGTTGGCGGTTTGAAACCTTCCGCCATTTAGCGTAAGCGTAGAGGTTTCCGGCATGGAGAAGCCCTCCGACAAACCGGTACGTCCGCCGTCGATCACGATGGCGGGTACGTTCACGGCATTGCCGAAGCGCAGGGTTAACCCTTCATGCCCGCCTTTGCGCAACGTGCCGGTTCCCGAAATCGGCCAGTTGAAGTGACAGCTTGCCTCACAGTAGATTTCTCCGCCGTTCGCCGTCACCGTCAATCCCTTGTTGTCCGATGCCGCGAAGGTTCCCCCTGAACCCGTGATGTGGAACGAACCCCCGTCCAGAATGATTGCCTCGGGGTCGAAAGTTTCCGCCGGCACGATGCCCAACGCGGCGAGGTTGTCGATTTTCATCGTTGCCCCGCTTCCGCTCACCGTAAAGTTGCCGGCATACGTGGAAGCGTTCGCGCCCCGCACGTAGTTCGTTCCGATTGTCGTGAGAATTCCCGTGTCGGCCTCCCCGACCAGTTTCGCGCTTAGATTCATCATGCGGTGGTCGGCTGCCCCCATGCTGAACACAAACGGTGCGGTGCGCTTCGAAAAGACCGTCGTCGTCCCGTCCAAATAGACGAAAGAGCGTTGCGTCCCGACATAAATGGTTCCACCGTAGAGACGCAGGTCGTTGATTGCGATCCTTCCGAATATGTTCCTGCCGAAAGGGTTGCAGGTTTTGAACGATAGTTCGCCTTTGGAGGACGGGTTTTCCGGATCGCCCAGTGTCAACGATTTGCCGCCGAAGGTATAGCTGGTGCCATTCTGCGAATCGGGGGTGCGCATCTGTTTCCCGTTACGTATCAGAAAGTCTAGGTTTGTGCTGGCTTCGTCCGCCGGGGAAATCCCGTTTTGCCAATGCAACCCCGTGTTGAAGGAGGTCGCGCCGATTCCGTCGGTAGCCGTCAACTCCACATAATCCGCGAGACAAACCATCCGTATCGCCAGCAATACAATGCAAACAATCCATCCGTTTCGGTTCATCTTCCGTTCTCCTGTGCCAATCGCAATACCTGCCCGATCCCACTGTCCCCTGAAGATACACTCCTTCAAGAACAAAGATTAGTCTAGCAAATGCATTGCTGGGGTACAAGGAAAAATAGACCGCCGCGTCGCGACCGGGCGCATCTTCGTTTTTCACCGTGATCCATGTCGATGCCTGCGATACCGAACGCGGAGATTCAACCTCACGCAAACTCCGCAACGTTCGCAAAGGGAAGGAAGTCGGCCACTTCGCGTACTTGGCGAACTTGGCGTGGGGCCATGACATGAAAACTTCTGTGTTTGAACACAGCAAACCTTTGTTGCCCCTAGATTCCTCGTCAGGGTTCTCACGCGGAGGCACTGAGACCACAGAGTACGCAGAGAAAGTGCCGGAAACAGAGGCTTTTC
>JAFSTA010000112.1 GCA_017450695.1 Kiritimatiellia bacterium
CGACCGCCACGAGACCGACGTCCTGCGTCACGCAGAGCCCGGGCGCGACAGGCGGCGCGGCGACCTGGGCGCGGCGGAACCGGGACGCGAACTCGTCCCACGCCACCGGTTCATCGGACGCGCCCGCCGTGCCGTTCGCAAGAAAGGCGGCAAGCGCCAGTGTCGAGAAGATGATTCGTGACCGCATCGCAAAACCCTTTTGTCGAAAGCCAACAGTAGTGTAGCACCGCATGACCTCATTGTAAAGCCGAAAGACGTTAGATCGGGCAATTCGCGCAATTCTGCCCGCCACTTTCGGATAGACGAAGGGCGGATGATTCGGTATGATAGGTTGCTATGAAACGAACGATACTGGCTCTTTTAATCGGAACGGCAGCCCTTCACGCGGGTCTTGCCGCCTCACTGGATGACATCGTGGCTCCCGGCACTGTCGCGAAGCGTGTCGCAAGCGGGTTCGCCTTTGCCGAGGGGGCGACCGCGAACGCAGATGGCGAGGTGTTTTTCACGGATCAGCCGAACGACCAGATTCTGCGCTGGAACGCACGCGACGGGTTGCGCGTCTTCCTCTCGCCTTCCGGGCGCGCCAACGGGATGTGTTTCGCGCCCGACGGCACTCTGCTGGTCTGTGCCGACAACAAGACCGAGGTCTGGTCTATCTCTCCCGACAAGAAGATTTCCGTGTTGGCGGGGAATTACGAAGGCAAGCGTTTCAACGGACCGAACGACATCTGGGCGCAGCCGGACGGCAGCTGTTACTTCACGGATCCGTTCTACGGGCGTTCCTGGTGGGACTACAAGGAGCCGCCGCAGGCTTCGCGCCAAGTTTATTACCTGCCCAAAGGCGGACAGCCGCGCCGGGTGACGGATGATCTCGTACAACCGAACGGGATTGTCGGGACGCCCGACGGAAAGCGGTTGTATGTTTCGGACATCAATGCGAAAAAGACCTACGTTTATGATGTGTCGCCGAACGGTTCGTTGGTCAACAAGAAACTTTTCTGTGAAATGGGTTCGGACGGCATGGCGAGAGACGACAAGGGCAATCTCTACCTGACCGGCAAGGGTGTGTTTGTGTTTTCGGAAGCGGGCGAAAAACTCGGCATGATCGAAATCCCGGAGTCTTGGTGCGGCAACGTCTGCATCGGCGGGAAGGATCGCAAGACGCTTTTCGTCACGGCGATGAATGGTTTGTATGCCGTCCCGCTGCGGTAGCGGCGGGCGGTGGAATGACGCAGGAGAAGAATCATGGACGAAAGCAAAAAGCTGGTGATCAAGGCGGCATCTGACTGCCGTTTCGACGAGGTTTCTTTGGGTGAGGTGATGCTGCGGTTCGATCCCGGCGAACGCCGCGTGCGCTGTGCGCGTTCGTTCGACGTTTGGGAGGGAGGCGGCGAGTACAATGTCGCGCGCGGTCTGCGGAAATGCTTTGGATTGCGCACGGCCGTCGCCACCGCCCTGCCCGAAAACGACATCGCGAAACTGGTGGAGGAACTGATTCTCGCGGGCGGTGTCGATGCCTCCTTCATCAAGTGGATGCCCTTCGACGGCATCGGGAACAACTGTCGCGTCGGATTCAACTTCACGGAACGCGGGTACGGGATTCGCGGTGCGTTGGGAGTCAGCGACCGCGGCCACTCCGCCGCCTCCCAACTGAAACCGGGCGACATCGACTGGGAAACGCTCTTCGGGAAACTGGGCGTCCGCTGGCTGCACACGGGCGGCATCTTCGCCGCGCTCTCGCGCACCACGCCGGAGGTGATCGAGGAAGCGATGGCGACGGCTCGCAAGTACGGAACCATCATTTCGTACGACCTCAACTACCGTCCCTCCCTCTGGAAAGCGAACGGGGGCAAGGCGGCCTGTCAGGAAATCAACCGCCGTCTCGCGAAGTACGTCGATGTGATGATCGGAAACGAAGAGGATTTTACCGCCTGTCTCGGTCTGGAAGTCGAGGGCGTCGATGAGAATCTCTCCAAGCTGCCCATCGACGGTTTCAAGTCCATGATCCGCCGCGCCGTGCAGGAGTACCCGAACTTCAAGGCTTGCGCCACCACCTTGCGAACGGTTCGCACCGCCTCCGTCAACGACTGGAGCGCGATCTGCTGGTACAACGGCGAATTCTTCCAAGCCCGCCAGATGAACGAGCTGGCGATTCTCGACCGAGTGGGCGGCGGCGACTCCTTCGCGTCGGGTCTGGTTTACGGATTCCTGGCCTATGGAGACGGACAGAAAGCCGTCGATTTCGGATGCGCACACGGCGCGTTGGCGATGACCACTCCCGGCGACACCTCGATGGCGTCCCTGCCGGAAGTGGAACGGCTGGTCGGAGGCGGCAACGCCCGCGTGGTGCGGTAGAAAGGGAGGCAGTAGGAAGGATGAAGTGGGCAGCAGTGGGCAACTCCAAATTCCCCTATCCTTTCTATTTCTTTGATCCCTTGCCTATACGTCCCGTGTTCTACGTTCTGAGTTTTGATCGGGAGGGTCGCGCTCCGTCGCGACCGCTACGCAAGGAGATCCGACAAACGGCGGGCTAACCACCCAGCCACTGAACCACCCTATTACTGAACGACAGATGAGGGGATTTGCAATTGGATTTCGTAACACCAGCTCAGAACTCAGAATTTCGAACGGAGAACTTAACTTCAGGGCAAGCGCAGGAACGCCGCCTGAAGCTGACGATCGCCTACGACGGCACGGCCTATTCCGGGTGGCAGCTCCAGCCGGATCAGACGAGCATCCAGGAGACGATCGAGCAACGGCTCTCCTCGATCGTCTGCCATCCCTTGCGCGTAAACGGCAGCGGCAGAACGGACGCGGGTGTCCACGCGCGAGGCCAGGTCGCGCATGTAGATGTGCGGACGCGCATCAGCAATTCCTCGCTGATGCACGGATTGAACGCGCGTCTCCCCGACGACATCCGGATCCTGAAGCTCGTTTCCGCGAAACCCGATTTCGACGCGCGGCGTTCCGCGCACGGCAAGGAGTACCGCTACTTCGTCTGGAACGATTCCCTGCTCCTGCCGGACCGGCGGCTGTACATCACGCACCACTACCGGCATCTCGACGCCGAGCGCATGGCGGAAGCCGCGCAACGGTTTGTGGGTCGTCACGACTTCGCCGCCTTCTCCGCCAACCCGCACCGCGAAATCGCGACCACCGTGCGCACAATCACCTCGTTCACGGTGAAACGCTTCGGTAAGGAAATCCGCTTCTCCGTCAAGGGCGAAGGCTTCCTCTACAAGCAAGTGCGCAGCATGGTCGGGTTTCTCCTTCGTGTCGGAGAAGGCAGGGAACCGATCGAGGCTGTAAGCGAGCTTCTCCAGGTCGCCGAACCGCGAACCGCACGCGTCCCCTCCGCACCGGCACAGGGTCTTTTTCTCTGGCGCGTTTGGTACAAGTAAACCCCCAAGAAAACAACGGACATAGCAATCTCATCGCAAAGGAAGAAACATGAATCGATTGGCAGCTTTCTCGTTCGTCATCGCGGCGTTTTCCGTGCCGTATCTGTCCAGAGCGGCAGGAATCGAGGCATCGCTTCCCTCGACGGACTGGTTGCTCAACCCGTCTCCGTACAAAGCGTCCATCCGACAGACGGAGGACAGCTGGGTGTTGGAGAACGGGCTCGTCCAGCGCATCATCACGGTCAAGCCGGGCGCGGCGACAACATCCCTGCGGTGTCTCGCGACGGGTGAAGAACTCGTGCGCGCCGTTTCGCCGGAAGCCCGGCTGAAAATTGACGGCGAGGAAATTGCCGTCGGGGGAATGACAGGACAGCCAATCCAGAACTACCTGCTCCCCGAATGGATTGAAAAGATGAAACCAGCTGACGGAGCCTATCTCTATCTCGGCGCGGAGACGGGACCGATCGAAGCGCGGCTGGAATGGAAACGGCGTCCGGAATGGACGGCACGGAAACCGGAATGGCCGCCGAAGGGACGGCATATCGCCATGCGATACGCGCCGCCAACCGGCAGGGGATCGGACGCGGCATCCACTACCAATCGACTCCCATCCCTGACCGTTCATTACGAGATTTACGACGGGATACCCGTCGTATCGAAGTGGTTTACGCTCACCAACGACACCGGCCGCGCCATTCGACTCGATACGTTCAGCGCAGAGGAACTCAGTCTCGCCGAACCTTCGGGCCAATTCGATCAAGAATGGCAACGGACGGCGTTCAACCTGCACGCCGAAAGCAATTTCGGGTATGACCGGATGGGATGGCGGGGAGAAGACAATCACGCCATCCACTACGGAACCGACAAGACCTACAAGACGCAGGAAAACTACTCGTATAACGGCATCAACAAATTGAGGTGCTACCCTGACACGGGACCGTCTATCACCCTGAAGGAAGGCGAAACGTTCGAGTCGTTCCGCGTGTGGGAACTCCTCTTCGACACCACCGAACGCGAACGGCGCGGACTCTCGATACGGCGGATGTTACGGGTTATCGCGCCGTGGACAAGCGAGAACCCGCTGATGTTCCACAACAAGATCAAGGCAACTCCCGAAAATGTCCGCAACGCGATCGATCAATGCAAAGCGATCGGATTCGAGGCGGTCATTATGAGTTTCGGATCCGGCTTTAATCTGGAATCGAAAGATCCGAAGTACCGCGCCCAATACAAGGCGCTCGCGGATGAAGCCCGCGCGGCGGGAATCGCGCTAGGCGGCTATTCCCTCACCTCCTCGCGGAACGCGGGAACGCTGTCGGACAACGTGCAAAACCCGTGTCCCCGTTTCCGCAGGGGACCGTGCCTCGCCTCGCGCTGGGGACATGACTACCTCGCCACGCTCGCCTCGTTCATGGAGGAGGCGGGATTCGGAATCTTCGAGAACGACGGACCGTATCCGGGCGACTGGTGCGCGGCGACGAATCATCCGTACCACACGGGAAAGGAGGATTCGATTTGGAAACAATGGCGCGCGCAGTCGGACCTCTACCGGTTTTGCCGCGCCCACGGCATCTACGTGAACCAGCCCGACGGATATTTCCTAGAGGGCGGATCGAAAACGGGCGGCGGATACCGCGAAACGAACTGGTCGCTCCCGCGAGACCTGCAAGTTCTGATCGAGCGCCAGAATGTCTATGACAACAGCTGGTCGTGGAACACCTCGATGCACTGGATGTTCGTGCCGCTGGCGCAATACCACGGCGGGGGCGGGGCCGCAACGGTCGAACCGCTGTCGGAAAACCTGGCGCACTATTCGGCGCGCTTCGCGAACCTCCTCGGCGCAGGAGTGCAGGCCTGCTGGCGGGGTCCGCGCCTGTACGACACCCCCGAAACGCTGGCAATGGTACAGAAGTGGGTGAAGTTCTACAAGGACAACCGGCCTGTTCTGGACGGCGACATGATCCATCTGCGCCGCGCCGACGGGCGTGACTGGGACGGCTGGCTGATGGTCGATCCGACACCAAGCGACGGTCTTCGCGCGATTGCCTCGCTATTCAATCCGCTCGCGCAACCGATCAAACGCCACATCCCCCTACCCCTCTACTACGCGGGACTTTCCGGCGAAGCGGAGATCGCGGTCGGCGACGGCGCGTCGTTCCAGACCGTTTCCCTCAACCCCGCGTGCAAAATCACGCTGGATGTCGAAATCCCCGCCAACGGGCATCTCCACATCTTTTGCAGGAAACGGACACCCGCCGCCAGTTCCGGGAGGGTCGCACTCCGTCGCGTCCGCCGGAGCCATTTTTAACACAGATGCGCGGAGGCGCAGAGTTTCCTTTTTGACAGGATTCACAGGATTGGGACGCGCCCCGGCGCGTCCCGTTGCGTAGCGACGGCGCCCTCGCCGTCGGCGCTGGTGGGGGGCGAGCCGCCGGGCAGGGACATTCGCGGAACGACGGAGTGCGTTGCGGTCGCGACGGGGCGCGACCCTCCCATTCGGACCCCGGAACGCAAAAGCGACAGGAGTGTCGCTTCCCCGAACAAGTTACCCCACAACCGACTGGACGCAAATGGAAAGCGAAGCGATTGAACCATTTCAAGGGAACGAAGCGACCTTGAAAGCGAGAGGCGATACAGGGTGTGGAAATAGAAATTCGGACTTGAACGTGTGAACGATGTATGAGAGACTAGCTCTCAACTTGATGCGGTAAGAGAAGTTCCATGAAAAGAATCTGCTACCTTTTGATGAATGTCGCAATCCTGGCAACGTCGGCATCCGCCGCCGTATATGTCAACCCGTGCGGTATCGCTGTCGGGGATACGGCGTACTACCGGGTCAGCGTATGGCCCGCATCCATCCCGGATGAAAACCTTGTCTGGAGCGCGGATCCGGCGTCCCGCGTCTCCTTCCCGCAGGGCCCTCGCGGTAGGACGGTCGCGGTACGCGGAGATGTTCCCGGAGACGTGTCGCTCTCCCTTTCCTTTGCGACGCAGGTTCTCGGAATGGAGCAGAACAAACCTGTGGTGCAGGTACGCGTGGTGGAACCATCCGTCGTGGATGTAAATGTCTATATCGTCTGCTCCACCGAAGGATACGCGGCAAAGACACCGACAGAGGCGCAGACGATATTCGCCGGAGTCAATGACATATATCGACAGGTTGGCGTTTCTTTCCGTATTGTCGGTATCCACTCCATTACGAATAACGCATGGGTTCACATAGAATTGAGTAACGGTGATTGGCCGGAAGCGAGAGAGCTTACTGCATACGCCACGAATACGGGTGGGCTGGAATGCTATTTTGTTCAAACCATTGCGAACGTACACGGTTTGAGCCACGCCGGTGGAATGGTTCTCGAAGCGGCTAGCGATACGCGTGCAGTCGCGCATGAGATCGGTCATGCCTGCGGGCTAAAAGACGTTTATGTAAATAGTCCGGCGGAAACATCTCTTGCCGTGACGGATGAAATTTCCCGACAGCGTCTAGGAACGGCATGGGGAAGCACGGGCGAGAGGAGTTTCTATACCCCCGGTTTACAACAGGCTGAATTATTGAGGCGGCTCCTCATGTATGGGTATGACGACAATTCGCCAGGATGCGCCTTTTCCTACGGGGACATCTACGGTCTGTGGTACGAAACCGGCTGGAACGCGACAAACCTCTCATGGGAGACGGAATGGAAGCTCTCCCCCGCCCCCGTCGGTTTTTTCCAGCACGGGAATCCCCATCCAGTTCACCAGTGAGAGAATACTTACCGACAAGAACAATGAAACTATCTTCCTCTGTTACTTTTACCAGACAACGATTTTTATCTCTCGCAGAAACGCAGAGGCGCGGAGATTCCACGGGACCGCTACGGTTTCCCGTACGTTTTCCAATTCCTCCATTTGGTGAAGAATCGGCCATAATGATCGACACGCGTAACCAGCTTGACACGCCCAACCGGCTATATTCGTTACTCTCTACGTACACTGCGCCCTCTGCGGCTCCGCGTGAGACTTCCCGCCGGGGTTGTAAGGATGAAAGGAAAAGGAAATGAAAAAGACTTTGGGATTGCTCTGTTGTCTCGCGGCGTGTGCCGCAATTGCTCGAACTCCGGAAGAAATGAAGGAAGATGTGAACGTAATCACAAACCGCATTCTCGCATACGTGCATGGAAACATAAAGTTAGAAGCAATGAGAAATTTCGCCAAACTCCACAAGCTCACGAAGGAGGAGCTGACGCAAGAAATTTTGCTCGCCATTGACGCGATGAAGGGAAATCCGCAGATGGCATCCAGACACCGTTTCGGGATTGATACACTCGGAGAAGTTGGAACAACGAGCGCGGTTCCTTTTTTGGAAGCGCTTCTACGCGACAGGGGCGAAGCCCCGGCATCGCCAGCACATGCTTTACTAAAATGTTCAGGCTTTTCGGCAGATGGATTGAATCGGATCGCGGCCATCATGAAGGTAGAAAGGAAAGATGATTATTGGTTCAAGTTTTCGATCTATGGTCAACTATCACTGGAATTTCACTACGGTACCCCTTCTCCCGAAATCCAAAAAAATATCTTCGATTTTTTGATGGAGGCGACTACGTTCGAGACTGCGGTCGGAGCGAAGCATCTGGACGAATTACTCTGCCGCGAGTACCCGTCTTTCCGTGAAAGCCTTCCGCGACTGCGCATGGCGCAACGGTTGGCCGCGAGTGAACAGGCGGACGACGTGAAGGACGGAAGCTACGCCATGCTCGCAAGACAGCTCACCGAGATCCCCGGAATCGAAAAAAGAGAGAAGGTGGAGTTCGTCCCAAAGAAACTGGAGCGGAAAAAGGAGAAGCTGGATCCCTGGTATTAATTCCCCGATTGGACAATTCCGCGTCTCCGACGCCTTGTAGAGTTTCCTTTTCGACAGGATTCACAGGATTGACAGGATTGGGAGGGACGCGCTCCGTCGCGTCCGCCGGGACCTTGCGCAGGATGGATCGTGTCCGTATGATGTAGCGACGGCGCCCCGCCGTCGGCGCTGGTGGTACGGCGAACCGCCGGGCAGGGACATTCGCGGA
>JAFSTA010000113.1 GCA_017450695.1 Kiritimatiellia bacterium
AAGCAATATCTGCCCTGCATACGCGGTCGCGACGGGGCGCGACCCTCCCGTTCTTCGCGCCACCCTATCTCCGAAACTCCGAGACTCCCCGTAGCGAAAGCAATATCCGTCCTGCCTACGCGGTCGCGACGGGGCGCGACCCTCCCGTTCTTCGCGCCACCCTGTCTCCGAACCACCGAGACACCCCATAACGAAAGCAATATCTGCCCTGCATACGCGGTCGCGACGGGGCGCGACCCTCCCGTTCTTCGCGCCACCCTATCTCCGAAACTCCGAGACTCCCCGTAGCGAAAGCAATATCCGTCCTGCCTATTCGGTCGCGCTGAAGCGCGACCCTCCCGTTCTTCGCGCCACCCTGTCTCCGAAACTCCGAGACTCCCCGTAGCGAAAGCAATAACCGTCCTTTCGAAACGGTCGCGACGGGGCGCGACCCTCCCCTTGGCGCCTCTGCGTAAGACAAGCGACACGCGCAGCGACATTTCGACACTCGCCCGTCGCCCGTCGATTGTCGTGTGTCCCTTTCTTTTCAGCCTCTCAGCATCCCGCCTCTCAGCATCTTCGTGCTTGCCCTTGGTTGGTTTTTTTGTTATAGTTTCCACATGAATTTTGTTGGTTTTACTATTCCGGTCTTGTTTGGCCTGACGTTTGTTTCGTCAGCCGTCCAGACGAACTACAAACCGTATCCGATTGAGCGTTACCAGTCGATCCTGGAGCGGTTGCCTTTCGGCCCGTTGCCCGCGAATTTCACGGAGGACGGGGAACCGGCCCCTGAAGCCGAGCCTGATCCCGTGGTGACACAGACCGCGGAAGAGCTTCGCAAGGAGCAGCAGGAACTGGCGAAGACCGTGAAGATGTCGTGCGTGAACATCGCACCCAGCGGCGACGTGATGGTCGGGTTCACGGACAGTTCCGAGAATCCTCCCGTCAACTTATACATGGCGGTGGGGGAGAACCGGAAGGGCTGGAAGGTGCTGGACGCCGATTACGATAAGGAGTGGGCGCAGATCGTCAAGGACGAGGTGATGATCACGGTCAAGCTGGGCGAAGGGTTGATTGATGCGCCGGCTGGATCGAAAGGCGCCGAGATGACGAATCACGTGGCTACGGCGGGGGCGCCCAAGACGATCTCCATGCCGTCGGCAACTTCCAGCGTGAATCCCGTCCGGTTGACCGCGCCGGGGGTGTCCGCGCGGACGCCGACGGTGCATCCGCAAGAACCGATCCAGCCGGCGGCATCCTCGTTCAAGGCTCGTCTGGCGGCGCGTCGCGAGAAGGAAGCCGCCGCCGAGGTCGCCAAGGAACAGGCGCAGAAGGAGAATCTGTTGAAACTCGTTCGGGAGGCTACCCAGCAGGAGTTGGAGAAGCAGCGGCAAGAGGACGAGGAGATCCGGGCGCAGGAGGAGGCGCAACAGTTGCAGCAACAGCAGGTGCCTCAGCAGGTGGAGCAGGAATGATGATTTTAGGCGCATCGCAAGCTTGCGAACGCCGGAACGTTTCGTAACACAAGGAGAAAACATGAAAAAAGTGATTGGTATTTCGCTGGTGGCTTGCGCCGTGCTTTGCGCACGCGCGGAGACTTGGAGCGTGAAATCGCCGGACGGCAAGAATGAGATCCGGCTGAAGGACGGGGACGCCTTGACGGTGGAAGTGTTGCGTGACGGAAAACAGCGCATTGCGCCGTCGGTGATCGGGCTGACGCTGGAAGGCAAGTCAACTTTCGGTATCCGCCCGAAGAAGATCGGGCAACGGGACGATCAGTTCGACGAGACGATTCAGACGCCGATTTTCAAAAAGGCCGCCATCCGCAATGTCGCCAAACGGGTCACGGTTTCCTTTGACGGCGGGTACAGCGTCACGCTCCATGCGGCGAATGACGGCGTGGCTTATCGCTTCGAGACCACGCTGGGCGACGGTCGGGTCAAGGTGCTGGACGAAACGGTGGGACTGGCGTTCACGGGACCGGACCAGAACGCATTCGTCGGATATGCGGGCACGGGACTCCAGAGCAGCTGGGAATCCAAGTACATTCAGACGAAAGTCTCCGCCATCAACGATTCGACGAAGAGCGCGGTTTACCTGCCGTTGCTCCTGACCAACCCGGACGGCGGGGCGACGGTGGTGACGGAGTCCGACCTGCTCGACTACGCGGGACTGAACTTCGTGCGCAAGGCGACGGATGCCAGCAAGTTGACTGCCTCATTCGCGAAATATCCGGTGATGAGCAAAGTCGAGGTCGGTGCGCGTCAACGTCATGTGAAGGATCGCGAGGGGTACATCGTCGAGACGACCGGGAACCGCACGTATCCGTGGCGCGTCTTTATCCTGGCCGACAACGTGGCCAAGCTCGTGGAGAGCGACCTCGTGTATGCGCTGGCGAAGCCGAACCAGATCGGCGACACTTCCTGGATCAAGCCCGGTAAGGTCGAGTGGGACTGGTGGAATGACTGGAACCTCTCGCACGTGAGTTTCCGCGCGGGAGTGAACACGGAAACCTACAAGTACTACATCGATGTCGCGTCGAAGTACGGGATCGAGTATGTGATTTTCGACGAGGGCTGGTCTGTGAAGCTGAAGATCATGGAAATCAATCCCGAGGTTGACGTCCCGGCCCTGATCGAATACGGCAAGAAGCGGAATGTGGGGATCATCCTTTGGGCCGCCTGGTCGCAGCTGAAAGACCGCGAGGAAGAGGTGATTAAGAAGTACGCCGAGATGGGAGTGGCGGGATTCAAGATCGACTTCATGGATCGCGATGACGCCGATGTCGTGAACTTCCTGACGAAGACGGCTGGAATCGCCGCGAAGTACCACGCGCTGGTGGACTACCACGGGATGTACAAGCCGACGGGACTTTCCCGCACCTATCCCAACATCGTGAACTACGAAGGCGTCCACGGACTCGAACAGCTGAAGTGGGAGAAGGATGTGGATTTCCCGGAGAACGACTGCTTGATCGTCTTCACCCGCATGGTCGCGGGACCGTTGGACTACACGCCCGGCGCGATGATCAACCAGACGAAGTCGGAATACCGTCCCTACGGACGCAAGCCATCCTCGCAGGGGACGCGCTGCCACCAGATGGCCCTGATGTCGATCTTCGAGGCTCCGTTGCAGATGCTCTGCGATTCTCCGTCGCAATACCTCAAGAACAAGGAGTGCATGGACTTCATGTCCCAGGTGCCGACGGTGTGGGACGAGACGATCGGCTTGGCGGGTGAGCCTGGCAAGTACGCGGCGATCGCGCGTCGCAAGGGCGCTGTCTGGTACGTCTCCGCGATCGGGAACTGGGACAAGCGGGAAGTGACGCTCTCCACCGACTTCCTCAACGGTAACTACCGCGCCGAGATCTTCGCCGACGGAATCAACGCCGACCGCGACGCGACAGACTACACCCGCAGTTTCGCCACGGTCAAGGGCGGCGAGCCGATCACGATCAAGCTGATGCCGGGCGGCGGCTGGACGGCGAAACTCACGCCGAAATCTTGGTACTCCGCGTTGCAGTTCTGGAAATAAAGGGGAAGGGAAGACAAATGAAAACATGGTTTTGGACGAGTTGTGCCGTAGTCGCGGCGTGTCTGACCGGATGTGTCACGCAGGAACCGGAAACGGTCGAACAGCAGAAACCCGCTACGGAAGAGAATGCGGAACCCGCCGTGCGTGCGCAGCCCGCGCGCATGGTGGTTCATCCCGATTCCAGCAACTGGGCCTCGTTATTCGATCTCGATCTCTCGAACGCCGAGTTCGAACGGGGGGTCTGGTTCATCAACGACAAGGGTGACTTGACCGCGAACAAGGATTCCGCGATCTGGTCGAAGAAGTCCTACCAGAATTTTATTCTGGACTTCGAGTATATGCTGGAGCCGGAAGCGAATAGCGGTTGCCTCATCTACTGCAGCAATACGCAGGACTGGATTCCCGGCACGGTGGAAATCCAGTTGCTGGACGACCATGCCGCGAAGTGGCAGAAAGAGGCGCCGACCAACAAGAACGCGGGGCTGTACGGGCATCAGGCGCCGAAGGTCAACAATGTCAAGCCCGCCGGCGAGTGGAACCGCATGACGGTGTGGGCCGTCGGCAAACGCATCAAGGTCGCCTGCAACGGAGAGATTACGGTCGATGCCGATCTCTCGGTCTGGAAAGACGCGAAGACGAATCCGGACGGTTCGGAGATTCCCTCTTGGCTTAGCACGCCGTGGGCGACGATCCCGACGTCCGGGCGGATCGGTTTTCAGGGGCGTCACGGAAATTCGGCCCCGTATTTCCGGTTCATTCGTTTCAAGCAGTTATGAAGCGCACCTCTTTCACCTTTACCCTGACCCCTCCGCAGCAGAAGGTCCTGATGGATTTGCTTGCGGAGGGGAATTTCAAGGTTCGCCCCAATGTTCCCTACACGCTGATCGCCGTGACCGGGACGGATTTCATGGTCGCGCTCTACACCAGCGGCAAATGCCTTGTGCAGGGGAAAGGCGCGGAGGACTTTGTCCTGTTTACGCTGGAACCGCTGGTCCTGAAGACGGCGGTTGTCGGATATGAGGAAGTCCTGCATCCGGAGACAGTCGCGCCCCACATGGGGAGCGACGAAAGCGGGAAGGGCGACTTCTTCGGCCCGCTGGTCGCGTGTGCCGCCTACGTTGATTTGGATTTGGCGAGGCGGTTGCGCGAGATCGGCGTACGGGACTGTAAACTGATGACGGATGCCAGTTGCCTGGATGTCGCTGCCAAGGCACGAGTGCTTTTGGGCACGGAACGATATGACCTCGTCTCGATCGGTCCCAAGAAGTACAACGAGTTGTATGCGAAGGTGAAGAATGTGAACCGCCTGCTTGCTTGGGCACATGCGCGCTGCATCGAGAACCTGCTTGCGAAGGTGCCGGATTGCCCACGCGCTGTGGCGGACCAGTTCGGCGATCCTAGCCTGATTGAGCGGGCACTGATGAAGAACGGGAAGAAAATTCAGCTGGAGCAGCACCATAAGGCGGAATCCGACATCGCGGTTGCCGCCGCGTCGGTTCTCGCCCGCGCCTCGTTCTTGATGTCGCTCAAGAAACTCTCGACCGATCACGGCGTGGCATTTCCCAAGGGGTGTTCCCAGACCGTGCAGTCGGCGGCGGAAACCTTGATCCAGAAGAACGGTCCGCAAGCCCTGTTGACGGCAGCCAAGTGCCATTTCCGTACCACAGATCAAGTGCTGGAAAAGTGCGGATACACCCGTCGCTCGTTGACGGCGGAGATGCAGTAGCGGGGGGCGCGAAGCACCAGCTGAGAAGCAGGGCGACTTTGCCGCCAGCTGAGAGGCTGAGACGCTGAGAAGAAGGAAGTCGCAACCGCAATGAGTATCCGGCTTACCCGGCTTACCCGGCCTAACAGCTTACCCAGCTTAACAGACAAGGGAGGAAAAGAAATGAAGAAGAGGGCTTGGTTCGTTTTCGCCATTCTCATGGCGTCGTGGAGTGTTGCCTTTGCCGAGGATTTCCGTCCTCCGTTCGACAAGAGCGATTACAAGGGGCGTGTCGGCATCCATCTGAATCCGTGGTGGCCGCCGCAGAAAGATCCCGTGTACGGGGAGGGCGGTCCCAACGTTTCCTGCATTCACCATACGGGTACCGCCGCGCAAGTCTGGCGTCAGGCGATGGAACTTTGCGCGCAGTATGGCGTGGATGTGCTTGTGCCGGAGATCAATGAACCGCAGTCATGGGCTTTGGATTGGCGCGTGCTGCTGGACCAGGCGGGGACGAATCATCCGCCGGTCAAGATCGGGATGTTCTTCGGGATGTACTCGAAGGACAAAGAGAGCGTGATCGCCTCGATGAAGAAGGTACTTGCCCCTTTCCTGGAGGATTTGAATAGCCATCCGGCCGTGAACCGTGCGGGGGGACACCCGGTGATGGTCGTGTATAACCCGACGAAATTCCAGCCGTCGGAATGGAAGGAAATCTTCGACGCGCTAGATGCTGAATTCGGTCGGATGGTCTATCTGCTGAACATCGGCGAACTGGTGGTTCGCGCGGAACGCGGAGGCGGGGGAACCGAGGCGCAAGACGCGCGTTTTGAAATACTGCTGCGCGAGAGCCTGCCGTACTGGGACGGCATCTCCAGTTACGGGAACGGTTGCCGCGTCGCATTCCCTGTAATCCAGAAGGTGATGAAAGATTTCCCGCAGAAGATCAACGAGGGGCAGGGGCATTTCGTCTATTGCAACCATTTCCACATGGGCGGGAACGAGGTGCCGCTCTCGCAGGTCTGGCGCGATCATCTTTTGGACTGCTATTCGACTGATCCCGATTCAATTCTGCTTACGAACCTGCTGGACCAGTACGAGAATTCGGCGATCTACCCCTGCTATGAGCGCGAGGATCTTCTGTTGCGCTATCTCGAATGGACGTTGGAGAAGTGGAAGGGACGCAAGTTCCAACGCCGCCAAACACCGGAGCTGGTGGTCTGTAATTACACGATGGTACTGCTCGGATGGCAGTCGCTCGATTTTGAGGTGCAGGGCTTCCCACTGGATGCGAAGGCCACCGATGTCCACGTCACGCTTGAAATCTGCGATACGTCGGGACGGGTGTTGCATACCTTCCCCGAGAAGCGGATGGATCTCAACACATTCCGCGTGGAAAGATTTTCCGTCCCCTCTACGCAATTCGCGGGGGAACGCGGCGTGGTACCGCGGCTCCGTTACCGCTGGGCGGGACGCGATTGGACGATGAACTACGGTCCGATGACGCTGATCGAACCCTCTATCCGCAGCTACCGGATGTTCTGGGCGCGTTCCACGAAAAACGCGTTGTGGGTGAACGGGAAGAATGAGTGGACGCTTGACGGCGTTGGTGTCGGCGGAACGCACCTCCCGTCGCGGACGGGACATTCCCGTTTCACCGCGAACATCAAGCCGACGTGGCAAGGCGAGAATTCCGGTTCGATTCGTTCTGGCATTCGCCGCGACAACGCGGAGTTCTGTTACACGGAGAAGTCAGGCAGTAGCCTGTCGCGCGAGATCACCATCCCCATTCCATCGCCCGGCGGAGCGTTGCACTGGTACCATTTGGAAATGGAGAACGCGAAGGGGTACAAGTTCCAGACCCTGCCGATTTGGGATGAGGACGGATCGCGTGCCCGTGCCGTAACCTTGCCCGTCAAGAAGGAGGATGGTTCGATTGCCGACTTCGAGATTGAGGGGACGCGGATCCCGTTTTGGTACTATCCGATCGACGAGGATTACGGAAGGGTGATGCTCGATGTGAGCGGGTGGGATCATCATGGACACATCCACACCCAACCCAGCGCATACGGAGGAGGACATCTCTCTCACACCGGATACAATCATGGACACAACGGATACGTCGCGCCGTCCGTGGGCGACAACTACCGGTCACTTTTCCGCCGTGATTCGGACGGGCGTGGTTATCTCACCTTCGATGGTTCGAACGACTACGTGGTCGTGATGGGCGGAACGGCATTTCCCGCAGCGTGTACCTACGAACTCTCCGTTCGTCCGACGGAACTCGGACGCGAGATGGGGTTGGTCGGTACGGTACAAAACGCGATGTCTATTGAGTTGCTGGCGGATGGTGCGGTACGAGTCACGCGCAAGGGAACGCACGCTGCGAAGCAAGGCGAGAAGGCATCGGAGTTTACCGGTTCGATTGCTTCGGCGGTCAAGTCGAGAATAGGGGAGTGGACGAAGATCGCCGTCACGTACGATTTGCACAAGGTGCGTCTTTATGTGAACGGCGTGTTGTCGGGCGAACTGGAATCGGGTCCCTTCTCCGGGCACGAGTCACTTACCCATGTGATCCTCGGGGCAAAATGCGGCTGGGTTTACACGCCGAAAGACCATTTCAAAGGAGACCTCCGCGCCATCCGCATCTACGGACGCAACCTCGCCCCATCCGAATTCTTGTGAGGGTGCCGCCGTCGAGGCTGAGAAGCGGGGAGGGGATAAGTGGCGGCTGCGCCGCCTGAGTGGTCCTGCGGACCTAAGTGGGACTGCCGCCCCTAAGAAGCGGGGAAGCTGAAAAGCGGTCCTGGATTCTGATCGAGTGCAATCGACAGCTATCGAGTGCATTCGACTGTGTGTACCGGTGGTAGAAAGCGGGTTGCCAGCCCGTTTGTGCGTTCTACTCCATCCTGCGCAAGGCTATGGAGGACAGGCAAGCGCGTCCCTCCCGATCTTCCCGCTAGTTCATTTCCTCCACCAGCTCTTCCACGATCGTGCGCTTCGCGGAGGAGAAGGAGATGCCGACGAGCGTGACGCGTTTCCCGGAGAGCGCGTACTTGCCCGCGTAGTCCGTCCCCTTTATCTGCTCCATCGCCTCGGAGGCAGGACGGTCGAGCTTGAACTCGATGATGTAGATGTCGCCGGGGAGGTCCACCACCATGTCCATGCGGCCGTCGTGCGTCCTCACCTCGCCGTTCACGTTGACGCCGATGGAGCGCAGCACGACGTAGC
>JAFSTA010000114.1 GCA_017450695.1 Kiritimatiellia bacterium
AGATGGATAAATACACCATCTCAAACAACAATTGGCCTTTTGCGCCATTCCTATGCGTTCTTTGCGTTCTTTGCGGCTGAAACAAAAATCAACGGAGGTTTTTAGGTTTACCGGACAACAGTTTTGATCTCTCGCGGAGACGCGGAGGCGCGGAGATTTGGCAAGTTTGCGGCGGTTTTCCAGGCGGTTTTTCGCTTCACCCATTTGGTGAAGAATCGATCCCTTCTTTGCTCTTCCCGAACCTCGCTCGATCCTGCAAAACGCCCCGATTTTCGGACCTTTCTCTGTGTACTCTGCACTCTCGGCGGCTCTGCGTGGGAACCCAAACGAGGAACTTCGGTTCAGTGCGCCGTAGTAGAGGTTGAAGCCGTCAACGTACACTATGGTTCTCATCTTTTCCTTTCAAAAAAGCGAGAGCCGTCCTGTTAGGGGCGGCTCTGCACCCGTTCGCCGAAGCTATCCGGGGGTTAGATGGCGTGTATTGTAGCAAATTATGTTGTGCGATGCAAGGGGCAAATTCGTTTTTGTCGGGGCAAATTCGTTTTCCTCTGGGGCGGCTGGGTTCGGGGGGGGGTGACAAGGTCGCGACAAGCGCGACCCTCCCGCGCCAGCATCCCTCCTGCGGGAGGGGCGCAACTTGTTGCGCCCGCCACCACCACAGATTTCATACGAACCGTAATCTCATTTTCTCTCCACTCTGCTGCACGGTGTCTCCTCCGGCATTGTCTTGACCCGAAACCCAAGCACGGCTTCGGTCGGCACGGGCTTCGACATCTCGATCCTCGCCAGCAACACCTTGGACGGCAAGGGCGCGGGCGCCCCCGCCCGCTTCTTCCGCCTCCTTGCAACCCAGAAGTGATTGTTGGGCGGCTTTGAATAATTAGCACCAATTTTAAAAATCGAAAAATGGTGCTATTTTCCTCTTGCGTGTCGATACCATGATGTGGGATAATATGCGCCACACGAGGAGGTTGGAAAAAGTGAAGAAGCAAACGGATTTCATCGGTCGCGAGAGAGAACTGGAGTCCCTGCTCGGATTGTGGGGTAAAAAGGTTTCGTCGCTCGTCACGTGCCGTGGGCGGCGGCGCATCGGCAAGTCGAGGTTGATCGCCGAGTTCGCCTTGAGGTCGGGCGCTCGTTTCATCCATCTGGAGGGTGTGAAACCGCAACCCGGATTCTCGAACGAGACCGAGCTTCGCGAATTCGCCCGGCAGCTTTCCGTCCAGTTCGGCACCACGGTCAAGACTCCCGAGAATTGGCTGGAGGCCTTTGTTTTGCTGGACCGTTTCTTGCGCGGGAGGGGTAAGGTCGTGGTGCTGCTTGACGAGGTTTCCTGGTTCGGCCATTACGACACGCTGTTCTCCTCCGACATCAAGATCGCATGGGACAATTACTGGAAGAAGCACGATCGGGCGATTGTCGTCATCTGCGGAAGCGTTTCGTCGTGGATCAAGGAAAACATCATCGATAACGGCGCCTTTTACGGACGACGATCCCTGGATGTCGTCCTCCGGGAACTCCCTCTTGACCAGTGCGCGCAATTCTGGGGACGGCGCGCCAAGCGCATTGATCCGCGGGAAATCGTAGATGTCCTGTCGGTGACCGGCGGCGTTCCCCGGTACCTCGAGGAAGTCAATCCGGCACTTTCGGCGGCGGAGAACATCAAACGACTCTGCTTCACGCCCAACGGACTCCTCCGCGTTGACTTTGACGAGATGTTCAACGACGTGATCACGAACCAGCCCACGTTTACGGGGAAGGTTCTCCGCTGCCTTGTGGACGGGCCGCAAAGCACCCTTGCAATCGCCCGGAAACTGAATGTCGAAAAGGGGGGGCGGGTTTCCTCGGCGGTTGGCCGCCTGGTCGAGGCGGGAATCGTTTCCCCGGACAGCGGAAAGAACCCGGAGACGGGGGCGGCCGTAAAGGAGCGGAGGTTTCGCCTGAAGGACAATTACGCGAGGTTCTATCTCAAGTACGTCGAACCGGTCAAGGCGACGATAGACGACGGACGATACGAATTCCTGTCGTTGGAGACCCTTGAAGGATGGGATGTGGTGATGGGGCTGCAATTCGAGAACCTGGTGGTCAACAACTATGGGGCCTTGATCCCCCATCTTCACCTGAACAACGTCCTGTTGACATCTGCGGCGCCCTATCGAAAGACGGCCGTCCCGTCACTCCGCCAGAGGGGGTGTCAAATAGACCTGTTGATCCAATCGCGCCGGACTTCCTATATCGTTGAAATCAAGAGGATGGCGGAGATCGGACGATCCATCATCGAGGAGGTCGATGCAAAGGTTCGCTGTCTCAAGACGCGCCCGAACGTTTCTATTCGCACGGCGCTTGTGTATGACGGGCATCTGGCCCCAATCGTTGAGGCGGACGGATATTTCGACGCGATTGTCCCGTTCAAGGATCTCCTCGGACTGAATTAAATATTGGCATGAGAATCGTTGCCAGAGACACCTTGGACGGCTAGGGCGCGGGCGCCCCGCCCGCTTCTTCCGCCTCCGTGTCACGGAGCGGTAAGGGAGGGCGCAAACGTTTCGGGCGCAATAAATTGCGCCCCTCCCGTGCCAGCATCCCTCCTGCGGGAGGGGCGCAACTTGTTGCGCCCGTCGGCGCAAGAGGCGTCGGTGTGCCAATGGTTGCCTCTGCGGTTGACGCTTCAGCACCGTATTTAAAACCTCTACCCGCCACGTCACATATTGCAATATGTGACGTGGCGCGCCGCCGGGCAGAGATTCAATACGGTCTGCGCGGCGGTAAGCAATTATGAGGATTAACGGGAGGTGCGGCGGAGTCCGCAAATGCCGCAACTGACATAATGAAAATGCCACAACTGACACAACAAAAATGCCACAACTGACACAATGAAAACGCCGCAAGTGACATAACGCTTGCAATGCCGATGCGGATATGCTATCATTCTTGCCATGAAACAGTACAGAAAAAGGATTTTAGACGAGATTCTGAAGGAAGAACTCTCGATCATGGGCGCTGTTGTCATTGAAGGCGCAAAATGGTGTGGGAAAACCACGACCGCCGAACAGGCGGCGGCAAGTGTCATGTACATGGATGAGGAGGGGAAGACAGATGAAAACATACTCCTCGCAAGAACCGCTCCCGAACGTATCTTGTCAGGCAAGATGCCTCGACTGATTGACGAATGGCAGTTTGCACCGTCGCTTTGGGATGCCATTCGATTTCGTGCAGATCGGTTGCCAGACCCCGGGGGATATATACTGACGGGATCGTCCGTGCCGCCGAAGTCGGAGGAAATGCGGCATTCAGGCGCGGGACGATTCGCGTGGATACGGATGCGGCCCATGTCTCTGTGGGAGTCTGGAGATTCGTCGGGCACGGTTAGTCTTTCTGCGCTTTTTGCCGGAGACGTTCCGATGGGCGCGCCTCCCGCGACAAAGACGCTGGACGAAATCGCTTTCCTGGCCTGCAGGGGCGGATGGCCATACGTTTCGGAACTCAAGACGAACGTTGCGCTGAATGTGGCGTTTTCATATTTGAACGCCGTGGTCAAGTCCGACATCTCCCGGTATGACGGCGTAAGCCGGGATGAAACCCGTGCGCGGCGTCTGATGCGGTCGTATGCCAGATTGCAGGGCACGCAGGCCACGGCGGCGGTGATCAAGGCCGATCTTGCCGCGAACGAGCCGAGGTCGTTTGGCGAGGCGACCGTGTGTTCCTACATCAATGCGCTCAAGGGAATTTTCGCCATAGAAGACATGCCGGCCTGGTGCCCCAACCTGCGAAGCAAGACGCCCATCAGGACGAGCGACACGCGGTATTTCACCGATCCGTCGATCGCCACCGCCGCCCTTGGCCTTGCACCGGAGGACCTCATGAACGACCTGCGGACGTTCGGACTGGTTTTTGAGACGATGGCCGCGAGGGATCTCCGGGTCTATGCCGATGCTTTGCGGGGGAACGTGTCGCACTATCGTGACGCAAATGGGCTCGAGTGCGATGCCGTCGTGCATCTGCGAAATGGACGGCATGGCCTCGTGGAGGTGAAACTTGGCGGGAAGGAACTCATCGACAAGGGTGCGGACACGTTGAATGCGCTCGCCAAGAAAATCAATGCAAGCAAGCTGGCGCACCCCACGTTCAAGATGGTCCTGACGGCGGTTGGCGGATTTGCCTATCGGCGCGACGACGGCGTGATTGTGTGTCCCATATCATCCCTTCGCCCATGACGGCGTCGCATGGTGCCGACGTGAACAGGCCAACGGGCGCATCCCTCCTGCGGGAGGGGCGCAACTTGTTGCGCCCGCCGGCGCATGTGGCGCCGGTGTGCCAATGGTTGCCTCTGCGGGTGACACTTCAGTACCGTATCTAAAACCTCTGCCCGCTACGTCACATATTGCAATAGGTGACGTAGTGCGCCGCCATCTAGTTTGGGAAGATACGCGGGTCAGAAAATCGCAACTTTGTCCTTTCGCTTCGCAACGGATTATGCTATGATGAAAAAGTTGTTTTCACATGAAATCTTTTCACATATTTTTATTGGGGGTTCTATTCTGCTTGTCGCTGTGCGTACAGACGGCATCCGCCGTTATTTCTTTTGACAAGAGTTTTTACAGTCCCCTCAACAGCAAGCGTCCGCTTCGCAAATCGACATCGCTGATCGTGTTGCACACGACGGAGGCGCCTTCCAAGAGCGCTCTCCAGAAATTGAGCGCGTTGGGGGAGTGCAACTACTGTATCGATGAAAAAGGCCGCGTCTATCTGATTATCGACCGTCAGCGCGAGGCGTTCCACGCCGGGCGTAGCATGTGGAACGGGCGGACGAATGTCGATAAGTTTTCCGTCGGCATCGAGGTGTGCGGGTACCACGACAAGGCGTTGACAACCGCCCAGTTCCGCGCGTTGGCGGATCTGATCGCCGAGTTGAAGCACTACTACAAAATTCCCGACCACTGCATCATCCCGCATTCCCAGGTCGCCTACGCGACGCCGAACAGGTGGTTCACGCGCAGTCATCGCGGACGCAAACGGTGCGGCATGATGTTCGCCCTTCCCGTCGTGCGCCGTCTGCTGGGACTGAAGACCCGTCCCGGTTCCGACCCGGATGTCAAGGCGGGGCGGTTGATTGTCGGGGACAAGCATCTTTCCAACGTGCTGTACGGCACGGTGCAGATCCCCCGTTCGGTCGTGGCCGCCGCCGTCGCCGCACAGAAGAAGCCGCCTGCGGCACCGAACAAGAAAGGGAAGCAGGACGTCGCACCTCCTCCGGCAGACAACAAGAAGTCGCCGCCCGGCAAGAAGACGTCTCCCGCGCCTCCGCCTGCCGTGCCCCCGCCCATCGCGGTTGCCTCGGCAGAGGTGGATGCCATTCGCCGGAACGAGGGGAATGTGATCGGGAAGAACCACAGCGCGTGGGATATCGCCCGCAACGCCTACAACAACGAGCATACGGTGTACACCTTCCCCGACGGAACCAAGAAATGCGGGCATCAGATCGTTGACTTCAAATCGATTCCCGTCGGCACGAAGGTGGAGGTGAACGTCTCGGATGAAAATCTGCCGGACACCTATCAGATCATCGGCATCAACGGAACCGCGGAGGATATAGCCGGAGAGGAAACGTTGAGTTTCCAGACGATCTATGTCTGCCCCGACGGCCACTACTTCCGCGGCAGCCAGCTGAACCAGCAGTCGCTCAAGAAACTGCGCTACAACACCAAGGTCTTGACCGGGTATTCCGTTGGCGGTCCGGTCACCGTCAAGCGTACCCCCACCGATATCTGCGGCGCGCAGTGGCGGGCGAAGGACACGTTCTACCTGATCAACAACCGGTTGGTTCCCGGCAATCAGGTCGATGAGAAAAAGATTCCTTCCGGAACGATGATCTTCTATCGGAGTTAACGACCTTGTTCTGTGCCGACGCATTCTTGCGCCGGGCCCGGTCTCTGTGTCTTCCCCGCTAGCGCAGGATGGAGCGGACGTCGTTGGTGACGGAGTGGCGGATGTTTTCGTCCTTGCCGTCTTTGGCCTTGTTGATCAGGAGCGAGCCTCTTCCATCGCGTGCGGGATGCGCGGAGATGGCTTCCAGCAGCTCTTGGCTGATCCTGCCGCCTTCGACCGGCGTCGAGATCACATGGGGACGAATGATCACCACGAGTTCGGTGCGCTGCTTCACCTTTTCCGTGCTGCGGAAGAGGAATCCGATCAGCGGTATGGAGCCGAGAATCGGGACGCGCGAATAGCGTTCTTTCTCCGTTTCCGAAATCAGCCCGCCCGCCGCCACCGCCATGCCGTCCTTCGCGATGAAGGTACCGGAGAGACTGCGGGAATGGACGATATCGACATTCGCCTCGGCGACCGGCGTGGAGGAGGCGGCGTTGTAAACCGGGATTTTCGCGCCGTCCACCACCCGTTCCGAGTTTTCCTGGATCAACCGCAGCGTGACCGTCTTGTCCGCATTGATGTTCGGCGTGATGAGGAGCATGGTGCCGACATCCTGATATTCGAACTCCGTGATCGGACTGGAGACGGTCGAGGTTTCCGAGACGGTCGTCTGGCTGGAAATTCCCTTGATGATGGGGATTTCCGAACCGTCGAAGATGCGGGAGACCTCTCCGTTCGCCGTGAGGAGGGTGGGCGTCGCGAGCGTCCGCATCTTGCCGTCCGTCTGCAACGCCTGGATTCTCATGTCCAGCGCGCGGTCGATCACCTGGAAGCTCATCGCGTCGGTGAGCGGAGTTTTGATGTTCAGCGCGTCGAAGCCGGGGAATCCGCCCGACGCCTGTGCCTTCGTCCCGCCCAGTTTCGTCTGGTCTTGGGAGAAGGAATACTGGAATGAGGCTTCGTAGTTGTCTGTGATGTCGAGTTCCAGCACCTTCACCTCCAGCAGCACCATCGGGGTCGGCACGTCGAGTCGGCGGACGAGCGAACGGATTTCCTCCATCATCTTCGTGTCGCTCGTGCGTACGATCAGCATGTTGTTGCGGCGGCTGAGCGTCACGAAGACATTCGGTTGCTGCGAAACGGCGTTCCCGTACACGGTCTCGTAGGTGTTGGTGTCGTTTTTGCTGAAGGCCGATTCGATCTTTTTCGCCTCGGCGGCGGTCAGCCCCCGTGGCGTGAAATTCCGGTTCCGGAAGAATTCCTGCCCGATCCGCTGGAAGCCGCCGCGGCTGTACGAGAAGACGCCCGATCCGGTTCTGCCGCCCGTTCCGGTGGCGTCCGGCGCTTCCATCTTGAGGAACTGCGAACCGCCGCTTTCGTTGATCAGGTCGAAACGGCGGAAACGGCGCGAGAGATCGTTCTCGTCGTCTTCCAGCAGCTCGTCCTCGCCCAGCGAGAGCAAGGTCCGTTCGGGGTAGAGTCCGTAGATCACGCTCGCGACTTCGAGTACATTGGGATAGAGTAGGGTGAAGGTCTCCGTACTCTCTTCGCGGAAGGAGGTGAGGTTGTCGCTATACTCCTGCATGGTGGAGACACGGATGACGGAGGAACCCTCCTCGCGCCGGTACCAGAGTCCGGAGGTGCGGCAAAGTTCTTCGACGGTGGTGGATGCGGTGACGTTGCGCAGCAGGATGGAGACGGTTTTCTGCGCGGCGTTTTCCGAGGCGGAGATGTTGACCCCTGCCTGATCCGAGATTAACCGGAGCAGCGTTTCCAGCGGGACGGAGGTCGCTTCGACATAACGCAGGAATTCGGGCGGCGGGTTGGTCGACATCTCCAGCGCCCGGTATCCGCCCTCCAGCAGGATCGGTTGCGAATGGGTGTCCATCGCCAGCTCCACGCCCTTGGCGGTGATCGCGCGAATCTCCAGTTCGACGCGCACGCCGTTGATCGGCTGGGTGAGTCGGGAACCGGCGCGAACCTGCGTCGGCGTCTCCGTGCCCAACAGGGCGATACCGTTGTTCTCCGCGCCGACGACGAGGGCGCGGAGACGCAACGCCGCCGTGTCGATCGCCTCGGAACGGAGGTGGTCGGCGAGTTTGGCGGAGGGCCGTGTGGGGTCTTCACCCTGTCCATGCACCAGGAGGGGAAGGAGTGCGAGAGCGAGGAAAAGTGAGGTCTGGATTTTCATGTGTGCGTTTCCTTTTTAATTCGTGCCGGCAAGAGAGAAGAGGGCCGTGAAAAAGGCGATGTAAACGAAGCCGACGATCAATCCCGTGATGACGATCATCAGCGGTTCGATCACGATCCCGAAGCGTTTGATGGCGATGGAGAGGAGCAGTTCGTGGAAGCGGGCGGTCTCCCCAAAGGTCTCGGCCAACGCGCCGGTCGTTTCGCCGACGGCCGCCATGCGCGGCAGCATCGGCAGGAACTCCTTGGCGGCCGCCAGACTCGCCGCGAGCGTCTCCCCGCGCATGACGGAATGGAATGCGTCGCGGACGCGGCGGGAGAGGCGTCGGTTGGGCAGGAGTTGCGAGGCGACTTCCAGCGACTGGAGCAGGGTGACGCCGCTCTCGGTGAGCATCTGCATCGTGCGGGCGAAGAGCGCGGTTCCGGAGAGACGCAGGATCCGTCCCGTCACGGGAATCCGTAGCAGGAAGGCGTCTTCCGCCTCCCGTCCCTTCGGGAAGAGCCGGAACAGAGACCAGAGCGCGATCGCGCCGCCGATTCCCGCGAGGATCCACGGATAGTTGGCGACCATCCAGTCGGAGAGCGAGACCAGGAATTGCGCCATCGGCGGCAGCTCGCTCCCCCCCGCTTGGAGGAACTCGGAGATTTTCGGGATTACGACCATCACGAGATACACGGAGACGCCGATGGCCATCAGGACGGCGAGAATCGGATAGACGAGGGCATTCACCAACAGCATCCGCAGATTGCGCCGCGTCTCCATCTGGTCGGCGGCGCGGGTGAGCGCGAGTTCCAGTTCCCCCGACTGTTCCCCCACCCGGATCAGCCGGTGTGCCATCTCGCCGAATTTCCCCTTTTGGGATTTCATCGCCTCCGCGAGGCTTTGTCCTCCCAGCACATCGGTGTGTACGCATTCCCACACGCGCATGGCGCGCGGACTGCCGGACTGCTCCTTCACGGTCTGGAGCGCGGTCAAAAGCGAGACGCCGCTGCGGATCATGGAGGCGAGCTGGCGGAATCCCAGTTCGACATCGAGGGAGGTCATCGGCAGAAGTCGGGCGGGATGAAAACGTCCATGCGTCCCTTGTCCTTTCGCCGGTTTACAGGAAAGCACGAGCAATCCTTGCGCGCGCAACTCTTCGACGAGCGCGTCGGACGATTCTGCTTCATGTAGGATCGTCTGCCGTTTGCCGTCGGCGGTCAGGACTATGGCGCGGAAGGAAGTCATGCGAATCAGAATCCTCCTCCGATCAGTTGCTGGATTTCCGAAACGGCGGTTTTCCCTTCGAGACACTTTTCCATCGCGTCGTCGAAAAGCGTCTTCATCCCCTGTTCCCGTTCGTAGGCGTAAAGTTCGCTTTCGTGCGCCCCGGTCGCGATGCGCGAGGCAAGCGTGCGGTCGGGTTGGAAAAACTCGAAGATGCCGATCCGTCCCTTGAAGCCGCGTCCCGCGCAACGGAGGCAACCGCCCGGACGGTAGAAGGTTTTTCCCGTCCAGTCGGGATGTCCCAGCGAGACGGCCTCTTCCGCCGTCAGGCTGTACGGCTGGCGGCAGTGCGGACAGAGTGCGCGCACGAGCCGTTGCGCGACGGAGAGACGCAGCGTGGCTGCCGCCAGATGGGATGCAAGCCCCATGTCCGTCAACCGCGTCACCGCGCTGATCGCGTCGTTCGTGTGCAGGGTGGAGAGAACGAGGTGTCCCGTGAGCGCGGCCTTCACGGCTGTGTCGAGCGATTCGGAGTCGCGGATTTCTCCGATCATGATCACGTCCGGATCGTGGCGCAGCAAGGACCGGAGCGCCTTGGAGAAGTTCACCTTGTCGGCGCTGTCCACCTCTGCCTGGGAAACGCCGGGAATCTCGTATTCGACGGGGTCTTCCACCGTCAGGATGTTGAGCGGACGCTTGGCGAGCAGGAGTTGGATCGCCGCGTACAGCGTGGTGGTCTTTCCGGAACCGGTCGGTCCCGTGAGCAGAACCAAACCGTGCGGCTTGGAAAGGACTCTCTCGAAATTCGCCAGGTCGGAGTCGGAAAGTCCGAGCCGGTCGAGCGTGAGCCGTTCCCCCGAATGCTCCAGCAAGCGCAGGGTGATCCGTTCGCCGTGCCGTACCGGCAGGGTCGCCATGCGGATGTCGAGCGGCGGAATGCGTCCCGTGTGGATTCCCTGCATCCGCCAGGTGAACGCGCCGTCCTGTGCGGCGCGGCGCTCGGCGATGTCGAGTCCGGCCAGGACCTTCAGGCGACTCGTGACGGACGGTTGCATGGCGGCGGGAATCCGACGGATTTCCTCCAGTTCGCCATCCACACGGAAACGGACACGCAGTGAGTCTGGCTCCGGATCGAAGTGGATATCGGAGGCGTGGCGCAACAGCGCGGTTCGCAACAGGTGATCGACCAGCGCGACCGGGTCTTCCGCCGCCGTATCGGCGGTTGCGCGGGGACGGCTGTCCCCGTAAAAACGCAGCAGGGATTCGCGGAGTTGCGCGGTCTCGGCGCGGCGCGGCTGAACCGGATGTCCGCACGCCCGCGCAATCGCCTCGATGGTCTGCGTGTCGGCGGGATCGGCCATCGCGACGACCAGTTCGCCGTTCAGGACGCAGAGCGGCAGGGCCAGGCGGCGCAACGCCAGCGAGGGCGGAATCGCGAGGATGCAGGCGGGATCGGGCGTGACGGTCGAAAGATCAAGCGGTTCTTCGTTCATCGTGCGTCCCCCTTCGGTTGCGGCGCTCCGTTTTTCGCGAGATGCCCGAGGAGCGCATTGGGGTTGTGCGCGAGAAGGAGCGCGACTTGCTTGGAAATCCGCCCCCTTTGCAGGAGGGCGGAGAGACACTGGTCGGTTGTCACCATTCCTTGCGGTTGCCCCAGTTCGATTGCGGAGTAGAGTTGCTTGCTGCGTCCGGTCGCGATGAGGTTGGCGACGGCGGAGGTCACCACCATCAGCTCATAGACGGGAACGCGCGCGCGGCCGTCTGCGGCGGGAACCAGGTGTTGCGCGAAGACCCCGCGCAACACCATCGCCAGCTGGTGGCGGATGCCGTCCTGTTCCTCGGCGGGGAAGACGGATACGATGCGTTCCACCGCGCCCGCGCAGTCGCCCGCGTGGAGCGTGGTGAAAACAAGATGACCGGTCTCGGCTGCGGTGATCGCCGTGCGGATGGTGTCGAGGTCGCGGATTTCCCCGACGAGGATCACGTCGGGATCCTGCCGCATCGCTTCGACCAGCGCCGCGTGGAAGCTGGCCGCGTCGCGTCCGACCTGCCGCTGGTTGACCAGGCAGCGGCGCGACTCGTGGACATACTCGATCGGGTCTTCGATGGTGATGATGTGACCGTCCCGTGAGCGGTTGATCTGGTTGAGCAGGGTCGCGAGCGTGGTGGATTTCCCCGATCCCGTCGGCCCCGTGATGATGACCAGACCGTCGCGGCATTGGCAGAAATCGGCGAGGCACTGCGGCAGTTCCAGTTCCTGAAGGGAACGGAATGCCGCGTCGAGTCGCCGGAGGGCGACGGCGTAGGTGCCCGCATTGAGGAAGAGATTGAAACGGTACCGCGAGCCGGAGGGGGAGGTGGTCGCGCCGTCGATCGACCCGCGGGTCTGGAGCGTGGCGAATACCCGCTCGCGCGAGAGCGATGTGGCGCCGAGGCGTTGAACGATCTCGTCCATGACGGGGACGCTGATCTCTGGGAATGTGGGGTTCGGCGAGAGAATTCCCTGGATGCGGAAGCGAGGCATCTGCCCGACGGCGAGATGGATGTCGCTGGCTTGAACCTGTTCGCAATATTCAAAAAGGGTATGGAGCAAATCGGTCATAGATGGGGATCCTTACAGCCAGATGATGAGTTCCCAGCGGCAGGTGGAGGTGCCGGACTGGAGGCGGATGGATGCCGGGATCACAGCCGCCTTTTGCCGTTCCAATTCCGTCAACGCGGCGACGAGTGCCGGATAGGCGGCTTCCAGCGTGAGGGAGAGGCAGTCGGGACAGGGACGGCAGCCAGTCCGTTCCAGCGTGTGGCGAAGAGGCGATTCCGCCTCTTTCCGTTCTGCGTGAAGAATGCGGATTCCATGTGTGCGCAGGACGGAAAAAACCGCGTCCTGCCGTTCCGCCAGTTCCGTGTCGGGGTTGCCGACAAAACTAGGGTCTGCGGGACGGATCGCGCGCTCGGCAGTCCGCTTCGCCTCGGCGGTCTTCAGCCGGTTCTGCAAGGCGGTCTTCTCCAGCGGGAACTGGTCGGGATCGACGAGGTTCAGGTGTTCGCGTTCCAGCGCGGCGACACGTGCGCGGAAAGGCGCCCGCCAGAGATACCAGTAAGCGACCGCAAGACCCAGCGGAAGCAGGATCGCGAGAACGAGTTTATCTTTGGTTCCGACCGTGATCATGGCGCGATCCTTTCCGGATGGAATGTGACTTGCCACGAGAAGGAGACCGTGGTGGCGGGCGTCTGAACCGTAATCGCGCCCGGCGTGAGTTGCCACCCCAACGGGGCGAGTTCGTGCGAGAGGCGTACGAACACCTGCACGGCGTCTTTCGGCGAAACCCCGATGGCCTGGACGGTGGCGGAGAAGGAGCTTTCATTCGGCGTGATGGAACGCACCAGCGCGTCCCCGCCGCACGCCCGGGGCGTCACCTCCAGCAGCCGATGCCATGCGGCGCGGAAGACCTCCGCCGAACGCATCGCCTGTTCCTGCTCCGTCCGTTGCGTACGCAGGTCGGAGATTTCCTTCTGCGTCTCCTGGAGTTTCCGCGTCAGCGCGTCTTTCTCCGCTTGCAGGACGCGCTGCCGTTCCACAACCGGGAGGAGTTCGTTCCGGCGCCGTGCCAGGCTGAATCCGTCGCCGAGGATTCCCGCGCCGAGCAGTACGCAGAGGATCGTGTACAAGACGCCGTATCTCACCGCCCGTCCGTGTTGCGTGCCGGGAACGATCCACGGCAGATCCTCGATCCGTTCGGGATTCGGTTCTTCGGCGGGAACGGCGGTGACGGCACGGACGGTCTTCTTGGCGCGTTTCGCATCCTCCAAGATAGATGCGAGATCTTGCTTGCGGATTTGGACGATGTCGAATACCGTCCGTTCCGGATCGCCGTTGTCCACCGTTCGCCACGCCAGTTCCGATTCGGCGCGCGGAATCCCGGAGAACGGCTCTACCTCGAACGCGAGCGCGGTGGCCAGCTCGTCGCGGGACAAGTCCTTCACCTGCTGGCGCGGGAGGGTGATCCGCTGTCGGAAGCAGGCGGGAGAGGGGAGTACTTGCGATGGCAGGATCTTTTTCATTTTCGGTTAGGGAACGGGAAATTTGATTTTTAGCCAGTTGTCCCCGGAACGCAGGGAGACCCGGTGGACGGTGGATGTCGCCGTCGGAACGGAAACGCGGACGTAGGCATAACCGAGCGGCATCCCTTCAAAGCGGTGGGTGGAGACGGCGGCTGTATGGACGGCTCCCGTGATGGCGCCGCCGCACGGCGCGTACCAGCGGAAGGTGACGGTGGATGGCGGCAACTCCGTTTCCGCGCCGGAGGAGAGTCCGACGGCATAGATCTCCAAGGCGGCTTCTGCACCGGTCGAGGGAGTCAGGGAGATGGTGACGTCCTTCTCCTTTTCGGCGGCGGGACGCGATTGGTCGTCGGGGCGCGCGTCGCTTCCCAGGTGGCGGATGCGCAGAACGGGGCTTCCGTTCGCCACGGCGGCGGAGTCGGCGCCGAGCAACCGCGCGTACCCCGCGTCATCCGGCGTTTCGAAGGGATTGCCCCACGGATCCAGGAGACGGTCTTTCCCGGTCGGCAACCGCAGGTAGGGGCCGCGCCAGCCGCACGGGATTCGCACCGTTGCGTCGGACAGCGACGCCTTGTCGGATTCGGGGACGTGGAGATTTTCCGGCGTGGCGGGACGGATCGCGTAATCGGGCAGGTCGTCGGGACACCGCCACAACTCCGAGATCGTGAGGGGAACGAGATGCTCGGCGAGGTTGGTGAACGTCCCCGGCAAGGCGCGGGGAAGCCGTCCCGTATCCACGAGGAATCCGGCCGGTTCGCCCGACGTGTCCGTCGCATAGACAGCCGCCGCGATCTCCTCCAGCTGGCGGTTGGCCGCCGCCGTCCGGCGCGCTTCGGTCTGGTGCGAAAGCTGGCGGACGGCGAGGTGCGCCATCAGGGAGAGGAGCGCGATGACCACGACCAGTTCGACAAGGGTGAATCCGTTGCGCTTCATTCGTCGTCCCCCTCGTCGATGTCGTTGCGGGTGAGGAAAAGAACGAGGTCATCCCCTCGCGCAGAACGGTTGTCGCCGTCAATCAGTCCCGCCTGACGCGAGAGGCGGCGCATGTCGCGGTTCCAGCTGGTGAACAGCCAGTTCGTTGCGTTCGCTGTGAAGCAGGGTGTCTGGAGAATGCCGTCCGGACCGGCGGAGACGATACGGGCGAAACGGAAACGGACGTGATCCGGGATGTTCGTGCTGCTGCCGGGGAAAGCCTGGGGTGGCGGAATCTGCAACACGTAGGGATTTCCCCATGGATCCATCACCGCCGGTTCTCCGGGAAAACCGTAGATCGAGCAGTCGTGGAGGCGGTTGCGGAAGTCGGCGGGCAGGCGCAGGTTGGCGAGATCCGGGAAGAAACCGCGTTCCGAGAAGGTCGCGTCGGAATCCGTGCGGCGTCCTGTCGGCGCGGGAAAGACGCCGGGCGTGACCGAGGTGCCGGCGTCGAACTGGAGGTAGGGGCCGTGCCAGCCGCGCTGTTTCGTCTCATCCCAAGCGGTGAATGCCTCCGGCGGGGCGCACCCTTCCTGTCGCGACTCATCCACGCGCACGGCACGGGTGAGGGCAGGGGAGAGGATGGTGTTCCCGTACAAGTTTGTGGCAATCAAAAGGTTAGCGATCCGCAGGTTGGCGGCGGAGAATCCGGGAATCCCCTCCATGTCGCGGAGATAGCCGCCGGATTTGGAAAGGAAGGCGTCGCGGATCGTGTGGATGTCCGTTTCCGCCGCAACCAGACGCGCCGAACGGATCGAACGGGAAAAACGCACACTGGCAAAGGAGGCGAGAACCGCCAGAATCGCCACTACCAGCAGCATTTCCACCAGGGTAAATCCCGCATTCAACTGGAACCGGATACATTTCATTATTACAATAAACGCGGAAAAGCGACACAAGGTTCATAGGGCAAGCAGGTATCCCTCACCCTCGCTGTGTACGGGAATGTGCAGGAGGACAAGTCTGCCTCGCGCGGAGCCGCAAGGGGAGGGGCTACGTCCTCGTTGCCCGAACTGGGCCGCGCCCCGTTGCGGCCGTTTCGGCTTGCTTTCGCTGCGGGGAGTCTCGGAGTTTTGGAGACAGGGTACGGTTGTTCTCCAACCCTCCCGAACTCCCGGTACCGAAAGGAACGTTGATGTGCGGGATGCGTAGCGACGGCGCCCTCGCCGTCGGCTTTCGGGGGGGTAGGCGGTAGGGAGTGGTGAATCATCGATAGCTATCGAAAGCGATCAACTGCCCAACCACCCACCTAACCGCCCGATGCCCTACATGTCGGCAAGGGAGAGGCCACGGTAGGAAGCCTTTCTCGCTCTCAAGCCAGGGTTCTTCGTGAAGAACGCCTCGCTTTCTTTCGCGAGGAGATCAAGATTGATTCGTTTGGCGTCGCGCTTCACCTCGTAGAAATCAAGTACACCGGAAAACTCGTTCTCGCAGACCAAGTCTATCTCGTTCTTGCCTTTCCTGTCCCACCAGCCGCCCATTCTGGAATAACGTCCTTCGGACATGAACTTCTCGCGGAAATACCTTTCGAGCGAGAGACCGGAAAAGACCTCGTAGTCGCGTTTCACCACGTTGCGAAGCTCGTCGAACGTCGTTACGCCTCCGCCCGGTCAGAATTGGCCAGCACGGTCCGTTCCGCGATCTGTCGCGGATACTACGAAGTATGGCGATTTCCTTATTTCGGTGAATGAATTCCATTTCCACACTCCGACTTACATTTGCTGCGAAACGGTGGTTGCGAACCAGCCAGTTCCGAACCAGACCGTTCGCAAAGAGTATAGCAAACGGAGACATGGGTGCATCTGCGAATCATGCATCCATCACGCAATTGATGTTGATTCCTCCGTCCGGATCGGGGAAGGCTACTACGTTAGCGTGTAAGACGTTTAGGCATTATGCAGATGCGACGCATCCTCTGCGTGAGGCAAAAGACACGCGGGGCATGAGACGAGTCCCTGTGACGCATCACAGTTGGCGCGTAGCATACGAAATGGGGACTCTTGTTTCAACCTAAAATCCTCTGTTGAGATTTTTGTTGAGCCACAAAGATCACAGAGATCACAAAGAAATGAAGGCTGGATAGGAAGAATATCGGCATTCCGGAAGAAGCCGGACTTTCACCATTTGGGTGAATCAGTTTTCTGC
>JAFSTA010000115.1 GCA_017450695.1 Kiritimatiellia bacterium
CGATGCCCTAAGTTTGGTAAGTGGACTTCGTCTTAAGTGGTGGCTGGCGCCACCTAAGTTGACTTAGCCGCGCAGCGGCACTTAGTCCCGCAGGGACACTTAGCACGAAGTGCACTTAACTCAGCAAGGGCTACGCCCTTCGGGGAAGCGACACTCTTGTCGCTTCACGGTTGAGTGCGGAGAATAATACCTTTCAGAATAAACAAAGTTAAAGGGGAACAGATGGAAAAGACACAGCTTAGCCAAGAGGAATGGGAACGGGAACAACAGGAACTTGAGCAATGGGCGAAAAATCGTGAAGAGAGAAAGCAAAAGCTTGAAATTGTTACAGGATTCATAGTGGCCGAACTGTTACTTGCTGTGATGGTCGGTTTGATCATTGGATTGTTTTGGTGGATTCTTTCGTCAGCGGCATCTAGTCCACACCACATATATCCAAAACTGCTTTGGCATATGCATCCTTGGTTTGATTGAAAAAAAGTTGTCATGCTATCACTCCCTTCAGTGTGAATGTTGCCTTGAGGAATGAAGCTTCCCTGTTCCCGTCCCAGTCTATCCCGGTAGAGACCTTTCGGAATCAAACAACGACAAAACAAATCTATTTTTGGAAAGTCAGATATTCAGCGGAATTGCTCGGATAAATCGGTATATCATCGGTACTTGATAGGTACATCTTATGTACCTATTAAAGTTGTGCCTCTGAATCCCCGTTGAATGAAAAGAATCGGGATCGTGTTTTTGGAAAAATCAACTGAATTGTTGCCTTGTGTACCCTTGGATGGATTTGTAAATGGTTTGTTTATAATGTGTTAAAATTTCTGTTTGTGTTTCCGGTCGGGATCCGATATACTGGTCTTCGTTTTACGCACTTCAGGGCGGTTATCTCAGTTGGTTAGAGAGCATGGTTTACACCCATAACCAATCCAATCTCCAAAAAACCTTGATTTTATTGGACTTTTTTGAAGTCGGTACATCTTAAGTGTATCTATCAATAGAAACAGCTAAAATCAGTTTCTTAAAAGGTTTGAATGATGTACCGAATCTCATCAATACTTTTTTCAATCTCTTCTTTATCAATTTCGCCATCAGATACCCTTTGACTGATTAGCTGTAGCTGAACCAAAATAATCTGAATTCGTTTGATCCATGTGTCCAAAATGTATGTGATATAAGAGACATTTTTCTGATGCTTCTTTAGTAGTTTGTTTATAGCCTTTAAGAAGTATCTTCTAACAAGCCAAATTACAAATCTCTTCATCTTAAAGCAAGTCCTGATTGATTTTTAGTTTGTGAGTATTGTCTTTAGAATCGCACCTGATCCAGATAGTGTCGCTATAATACCTAGTGCTATCAAGAGACCCTTAACAAGCCAAGGAACAATGTTTGAAAGAGAGTTTGATGTATCTGTTTTCTTCTCCAAGTTGTTTAATCGTTCCTCATGGTTTTTTAAGTTATCGAGAACTGTCTTCATGTTAGCATTTAGGCTAGATAGTTCTGATGTGATTTTTATCACAAGCTCTGTAAATTTATCTTCGTTCATTTCTGTGTTATCCCCTCTTGGTTTTAGTTTTTATCACTCCCCAAAACGAAATCGCCGGTTCCTTCATTATGGAAGATTGTTTTTCTCACTCTATCGTATAAACAACCTTCAGAACCAACACGAACGGGTATAAAATCAGCAACAATCGAATCACCTTTTTTGATTGTGAATGTTTTTAGCATCATACCAGTCGATATTCTGAAAGCACTATTGTTCTGATTACCGGCAAAAAGATATATCTCAAGACCGCATGGTGTTCCAGATGCGTTACCGGAAGTTTTTCGGGCGAGTATAGTAGTACCTTTTCGCACAACACACTCACCTTGCTTAAGTGTTGTTGTGGTAGTTCCGTTATTTCTGACTTTAGCATGATTTCCTAATCCGGGACTTAACCTTGGAGAATTCATAAAAGAACAATCCATTTCGCCGCTATTATCTCCGTAAACCCTCATTCTAACACCAGTGCTATCACTACTATCAGAGACAAAAGCACCCATAAATTCATCACTCCAACCAGTTAGGTTATTCTCAAAATCCATCTTAAGACTGAATTCAAGTTGTTTTGAATCAAACGGAATTCCCGTTTTGATGTACTGTGTCCCAGTTGACTTTATGAATTCGACTTCGGAGTCATAAGGCAATTTTTTCTCAAAAAACAAACATTACTTGTTGGCCTCATTTTTTAGTCCCCTTGTGATTGAGTTACTACATTCAGCTTTTGTTTGTTCACTAAAAAGGTATGTGGTGATATTTCGGAAAACGCCATGATTGTTTTTCCGGATTCAAACTCGAAAACCTCATCATCATCTGAAAGGTAAGTTATCGGGTATGTATGTTGCCAGTTTTCATCATGGTCTGTATCAGGGAATGTGATCGAAACTGTGTCACAATTTGTATCTATGTACAACAGAAAGTCCCTTGCTTTACCTTCTTTGAAATCGGGCAAGATGACATCTTGAAAAGCAAGGTCGGAGTAAATGTCGAAACTCAAATTCGATATTTCAAACACGATATGCCGTTCTGCTTCTGTCCCTGATACACTATCCATTTCCTCCCAAGTTTCTCCCTCGTCCCTAGAGATGAGATAATACCATACACCGGCGGCAAAACCGATCAAGTCCGAACTGTCCGAATAAACTTGGGACAAACCGTATCCCGTAGGGTCAGTATCCAATCCCTGAAGGTCAAAACCATACGGTTGCATTCTCGCATATTTTTTCCGAAAAACCGTGTTTATGGTGTTGTCGTAAACCTGATTGTCGTTTTCGTTTATCTCTTCAAAACCATAATTCAGACTTTTCAAAAATCCGGCATTGTTTATCACATTTTGTACTTGGGTCGCATTTTGATAGTTGGCATCATTTTCCAACTGTGAAACCTTCGTTATTGTTGTTCCTGTTGAGACCCATGATGTGCCGTTCCATATCATAAGAGAGCCATTATCAATGTATGTGTCTCCAATGTGTGGTTCAGAAGGCTGTGTTGGATAGAAACGGACTTGATAGGATGTTGTTCCGGGAGTTATGGTTGAATCACAGTTTAGAACATAGATGTCAGCCTTTCCGAGTACATAGCCAGTAACAGGATTATCCTTCTCATCAATACCGTCAGCAAAAACGGTCAAGCCGTTTGATGATGATCCGGAAACGGAGCTTGACTGAACTGTTCCTATGTAGGAACCCTTGACATTCTCGCAAGTTGCCGTTTTGATTGTGTTGTCCGGATATTCAGCTTGGATGTAAATACTTGTTATGTGCCAATCCCCGATTTGTTTCGGAAGGTCTTGAATTATGAATGTGGATGGTGAACCGACAAATTGAAAGACTGGATTTATCGGGATGTTTGGATACTGTGCATTGATTCTTATATCTATAGTGCCTATCATCTTTCAGAAACCTTTTTAATTTTGTTGGAGAGATTAACTTGCCGGGATTGTTAAAGTCCCATCCAATGTTATCGTAAACATACAGGAACATCCAAAAATATCCAGGGAGACAGAACTAACACAAGCCGTCCCCCTTTGTGTTGAACCATAGGAGAGAACGGAAGGCTGTAGTGCCAGCATCTGTGACTGTAGCGTTAATGCACCGGAGACACAATCAGCGACAGAAGACCAAGTCCTAGACAGTTCGATGGTGTCCGTGAATGACCTGTTTTTCCTGTCAAGAATTGCCACATCCGACGCCCTAATCCTAGTAGCCGATTCGATATGTCTAGCACCATTAGATGATACAAGTCTCCAAGGCTGGAGACGAGTACCATCTGATAGTGTCAATGAGCCTAAAGTCAGTGTCATAATTAGTCACCACCATAAGGATCAGAATTGTCCACAACGGATAAGGTAAACAAAGCAGAGCCAGTGCTGTTCAATGCCGGGGTTAGTGTGTAGTCACCATGTCTTAATGCTGATGATCCAAACACCATGTTCCCTTGTGTTATCTGGCAATCGGGAATCGTTAGGAATATTCCGTTTTGTCCCCCGACAGGAACTAGCGTGGCTGTTAACCCTAGTGTTGAGGCACTACCCAAAGCACCAGCGTTTGAACCTTGTAACAGCATCAGATTCAGCATATCTGCTTCACTCGGACCAACTGGTTTGAATGTTAGTGCCGGTGCTATACCGCCTATCTGATAATTGATTGTTCCATAGGCATTCACACGAATCGGATTGATTGTTAATCCGAGTGTGAAATCAAATCCCTCCTCACCATCAATTACAGTCGTTCCAAGTGTAAGCTGGTAGCCAGGAGTATAGATTTTAGAGGCATCCAAAACAGAACTTAACTGTTGTGCCGCTATGGCATAAATAGATTCAGAAGCTCCGGATGCCTTTCCGGCTAAACCTCCCATTGCTACCAAAGTCATTTGACCGAACGGGCCGCTGTTTGTACCGAAGTGAATATCAGGAACTTGTGTTATAACACCAGCTTTGAGAGTTATTTTTACTCCTGATGCTGTAACAATTACAATGTCCTTATCAGTTCCCGGAGCTACCATTTTTCCCAAATCAGAAGTTGAATAAGGTATGTATGGGGACATTGTTGTACCTAATACACCGAGAGGCGTGAAACTAACTTCAACAGCTCTATCGGTTTGTCGTGTGGATATTGGTCCGTGCCAAGATGATTCAATTACACGATTCTCTGTTTGGGGAGTTAATTGGATATCCCCTTCTGTAAAATATGTATATTCGTTCCAGATTATTGCGGCTGGACCGGAGATTACTTGTCTAGATGTCATGGTTTGATTATTCCTTTAAGATTTGTTGTTTACTAAAAGTTGGCTGGAAAAGCAGAAGATGTTGTAAGTATTACAGTCGCTGAATCCGTAGATGTATTGTGCTTTAGTGTAATCTCTGAATTGTCAGAAAAAACAAGTGGTCTGTTACATCCTGATGGAGTTCTCATAACTAGATTTTGGGCACATTTTAGGGCATACGCAGAAGCTGAACAAGCTGGCTTGTTTTGTCCCCTTGTAACAGTTACTGTTACGGCGACTTTAATAGGGTCTAAAATAACTCTTGGGGATTGTACATTTCTAAAACTGGCATCTGGTATGGAGACTAAAACATAAACACCATCCTCAGAAAGACCTTTAGCCATCTTTTCATCATAATCCTCACAGACAGCTGATACACCAACATCTAATAAATCAGTAGCTAGTGTCTGGGCAACATCTTTCTGTATGTCATCCAAAATCTCGTAATTCAATTCTGACATTTTGTTTCCTAAATGATTTCGTTTTAATTTTTTCGTTATAAGTTTGACCAAGTTAGTTTTCTGTAAATGGTCGGAATTCCACCAGTAAGTGTTGCCGTTTTGTATTCATATAAATCACCCCATAATTTTCCATCATAAGTGTATCTTTCATCATCCTGTGTCTCCACAATTTGATAATCTAGTCCATCACCCACATCTGTCTCACCTGAAGCTGATTCAAGATTTGATACTGATGTGCTTAAATTGGCGTTATCTGTCAGGACAAATGTTGTAATTATCCCACCAATCGAACCATAGATTGTAGAAGGGGCAGAACTAACTACCCAGTCCCCGATTTTTTGTTTAATATCATTATCACTCCAAGCATAATTTACACTCTCTGATTTTAAGGCACAAGTTATAGTTGTGGTTTTTGTTCTAGATGCTTCTATCCAACTATTGTTCCCGTTTGGATTCAAAATAATATCATAAAGGTCAATTGATACTTCACAGCAAGTTGGCTTCATTGCTACCCATCCACTATCATAATCCACTACACCATTTGTCCAATGTCGATTTCTCGATTGTGATATGTTATAACTTGTTCTTGAAAAGATACCGAATGCGTTTTTGACTTTAAGTTCCCTTCCATTGGCATAAATGAGTTGTCCGTTTGTTTGATTATAACACAACTGACCATTAGATATCTTATAAACCAACTGACCATTTGGATCATTCTCGACAATATACAAACTACTCATTTTTACACGCTTTCTGGAACAGCCTGACCACCAGTTATCATCGTCCAAGTCGTTCCGTTATCTTGTGTTTCCTGCAACTGATGTGTTGTAGTATCATACCTGATTCTATAACTACTTCCGATCGTTCCACCATCGGCTATTGGAACTGAACACAAAACCCAGGCATCAGCGGAAACAGTTTGATGTGATATTGTGTCCTCTATTAACACTTTAATCTTTCTCGGTTGTAATACTTTTGGGGATGATTCACCAGTTACAAGTGTTGGATCAAGGGTAATCGCGTTTGAATTATTGTTTGATGGGTTAAATAACACAAGTTTCTGATAATCAGCTACTGGTGAACCACCTTCTGAATTAGGTACACCATCTATTCCGATAGTATTTGATTCAGCATCTTCACCTTTTGTCTTAAGGTTTCTTCTCCAGCTATATCTTCGGTTATAACATGCCCTTAACCACGAGATACGGGAGTTCAAATCAATCCATCCACCAGTTCCAAAATGAATTGTCAAATTACCACTATCAAATTCCTCGGACACTTCCGTTATTAGGGCGTTCATTGAACTCCATTCTGATTTACCATTAGTGATATTCAAGACCTTCCCTAAATAAAAACTACTCGGTGTCTCTTGATTTATGATTCCAACACCACCTTCATATTGCGGAACAGACCACTCGTTATAAAGTGCTTGTGCGAACCCAGTAGGCATCAATTCACCGGAATCATAAGCTATCATTTTCCTATCCGTTCCGGTATGTCTCTGCACCAAGGAACTACCACCAAGATCTGTGGTAACGGCTGTAAACTGTAGTTCCACATCTTTTTTCTCAATAACTGTAGTTTGTGTTCCATTATCTGTTGGTGCTAAAGATGATTTATGTATAACAGCCGTTGCCTTAAAAGTATCATTGGCAACTCCTTTTTTCTGCCAGCTTTGGACAGCACCATCAATCAAAAAGTTTGGGTATGTTGGTGCGTAGTTTGTATCTACAGTTATACTATCAATCGTGTAACCATTGATTTCGGGACATCTATTCTGAAAGAATGTTTTGGCATAACTCCCGTTCTGGACTACAGAGTTCCAAAGAATTGGATCGACTGTGTATTTCTGTTCGGCGAATTCTGTATTAGACCCCTGCATTTCGTAACAGCCCCACAAAACTCCTGGTTGGTAAAGTCTTTCTTTTCTCTGTGCATCAGTTTCACCTGAAATTATAGGTGCCCAATCAAAATCTGTTTTTGTGTATGTCTTTCCATCTATTGTATGTGTTCTGACATAGGCTAATGCCACAGCCGGAGGAATCAAATCATCCCTTCGTTTTACATCTACGGATGATAAAGCTGAAAGACTAATACTTTCTGATGTTAAACCACTTCTCATTTGAACTTTACAAGTCGGTGGATTGGTTGAATGATCAAACCACAATAAAAGATTAGGGTGCATGGATAGTGCCGCTTTAATTGCGTCTGCACAAGTTATATTCATTCTCTCATCAAAAGGAGGTCTATGTGCTACTGTCGGGAATGTTGTGGAGTCAAATTGAAAAGATTGTGGTGATGATTCCTTTGCACACTCTAAAACATCAGCGATCTGATCTATAGTCGATAGTCTAATGTCTGTTCCGTTTTGGTCATCCCATCCACCATAATACAGGACGCAATGTGGTGCGTAAACGGAATCATCTTCTGTCTCCAACCATTCCTGTCTGTATGCCGTTTGTTCCAATCTTTCCCACGGTCCAGATACCACGACATTCAATACTTCAGACTCACCGCTTGCGGAACGAACTGCATCTGTAATTCTCCCCGTAAATAGATATTCCGGAGTCCCTGTAAAAGTTGTGTCTGTGTCTTGGAATCTAGCCAAAGTCAAAGTTGTCCCATAGGAAAATGATGTGTTATCCGTCGAGATTGTCTGACCTAAAACGGAGATATTTAGTATATCCGTTCCAGCGTGTCTCAAAGTCCTTGATACAATAGATACTCCAAGGGAAACACATGATTGCCATGAACCGCTGTTAAGTTTAAGTGCGTAAATCATTATTGAATCCTTTTAGCCCTTTCCACTGTGTTGTTGATTTCCCTCGATAACTGCTTGTTCTGATTCACAAACTGCTCGATAACCTTTAACAACTCTTCGATACTCATTTTTTCGGCTTGTTTTGAATCAACAAATCTTTGGATAGTCCCGGCAAGGTTTGATGCTTCATTTGCCCGATTGTCCAACTGCTGGTCTATCTTTGTTGCCGAATTGAAAGCCCCGAAATTAAAAGCCCCTTGTCGAGTTTGAAAAGCCATTGTCGAAGGGTCAAATTTCGTGGCATAATCAGAAGCGTATTTTGCATTTTGTTGTGCCTGTCTCTGCGCATCTTGAAGTTGTGATAAAGCCTGTGTTCTAACAATATCATCCTCTGTTGTTTTAACTTTTGTTTGATTTGAAATGTTAGATGCTTTAGATTGGATTTGTGCGGTATCGACTCGCTTTTCTGCCGTTTTTACCTTTTGTTTTTCAATCTCAAGTTTTTTCTCTAATAGTAAAATTTCATCGTCTATCGCCTTGATTTCTCCTTCAAGTTTTTTCTCATCTTTTGAGTATCTGTCAACTTGTCCCTGTAAGGCGGTTTTTACGCTTTTGGACATAAAAGGATTAAGTCCAAGTTCTGATTCGATTTTCTTTCCAGAGATTATTGTTTTTATCCTTTTGTCATTAAGTTCTTCTCGTTCTTTTATTTTCCTTTCAATATCGGCTTGTAGTCTATCTCGTTCAAATGTGGTTTTATCCAGTTCTTTTTGGGCATCTTCAACGCCTCTTTTTGATTTTCTTTCAGATCGTATGGTGTCATACTTGTTTTTAATTCTAGCCTGTCCCTCTTTGTCATTGGGATTAAGTTTTGACAACTCTTCAGCTTCGTTCCTGTCTAATATAGCATCCTCATTTTCACGGACTGCTTTTGTATAATCCTCTTGTGCCTTTAATAATTCGTCTTGATGTTTACGGATAGCATTAAGTGCTTCTTGGATTTTTTTATAACTTTCGACAAGTTCGTCTATAGCTTCGGCAGATTCTTTTGCTCGTTTTTGCATCTGTTTCCCAAGTGCTTCTTCTTGAGCTTTTTTTGCTTCTTCAACTTTCTGTCTGTAGTCTTTCCACTTATTAATAACCCAATCCAATGCTTTAGCTGCAAATCCATAAATTCCCCCAGAAAAGATTTTGGAAAAAGTCTTTCCAATAATCCCCCCTAAAACGCCGTATGATTTACCAACGTCTTCATTTAGAGATTTGATTTTTCCAATCTGTTGAAGTTCATCGTATGTCTTTTTAGACTCATCCTGAATCTTCTTGAAACCAGACCCTTTGAAAAAACTGTGTAGAAAAACATTGATTTTTTCGTTCATTGTATATTATAATCCTTCATTATGGAGAGTAAAATGGAACAAAACAAGCCCATGTCTGATGAAGACCAAGAGAAACAGCAGGTCAGTAAGCTTGAAGATTTTATTGACACTCTGTTTGCTCTACTCGTTGTTGCTTTATTTGCCGCGCCGATTTTGTGGCTAATCTGGTTTGTCATTACACATTGTGAACCAGGAGGCACACTTGTTATACACCCTTTGTAATCCCGTTGAAACATTGTCATACGATAACCCCCTGAAGCGAGAAAGTAGCCTTTAGGAATGTCGTAACCCTGTTCTCGTCCCAATCGACTTCCGTAGTCAGGTTGCTTATAGGGTCGGACTCTATCTCAACATTCCCGTCACTTCCCGTGACAATCAATGTTGAAGGTATAAATCCTTCACACCGTATCGCCTCAACGGCGGAGTGGTAATCCGTCATCCATCCGCCCAACGTCTCGAGCAGGGTTTCACTGACCGTAGAGAACAAAGTCCCGTCCGGGTCGCACTCCCTCCTTACGGCTACGGCGATCTCTACCGTTGTCCTCCGAGTCTTTCCGTCCACAAGAGAAAGAGGGTTCACCACGACCCTTACTATCACAGCGTCCTCCGGGCGTTCCGTCTTGTCCTCCTGCCAGAGTCCCCCGAAATCAGCGCAGGAAACACCTGCTTCCGATAAGCTTTGAAGTATCCTGTTTTCAATATCTTTCTCTATCATATTGGTTCACCTTTACTTTCTGATGGATTTGACTTCCGGGAACGGGGCTTCCCACTTTCTTGATATCCCACACTTTTTCAGAGAGTGTGAGATCAGTCCGGCAACCTTGTTCGCCGCTTTCTTGATAGCTTCGTCTAACGCACCCTTTCCGCCATTCAATGCAGACATCGCGTAATCCAGACTATCCGTGACGGAGACGGTACATGAGTTCTCAGCCTCATCTATCCGGGATTCCGTGAACTTTTCAGCCACTCCGTTGATGACGGCTGACGCGGATTCACCTCCGGGGTTCTGCGCGTGGAGGGATTTCGACAGAAGGGTTATCGCGTGTCTCGCCAGACCGCTGTATTTTCTGATCCTTCTCTTTACCTTTGCGTCTTCAAATTTCCTAGCAACAGATTCCGATTTCGCCACTACAAGATAAGGTTTGTATTTATTGTATTCTGGGGTCACGAGATAAACCTTGAGGTTTTTGAACTTGCCGGATTTCTCTGTCCACCTCACGGGAACGGGAGGAATGACCCTGTGGCCAGACGCGTCCCTCAAACAGGGGATATGTCCCTTCTCTCCTTTTTTGCTCGTGAATGACGGTATGTATTGGGATTGTAGTTCTACTTTCGGACTGGTTTTCGCGTTCAGTTTAGCCTTTTTGGTCAGTTTCCGTAGGGAGACCAGCACGTTGATCATGGCGGCTACGGCTGAATCCTTGACGCTCTGGTTGAGCTGTCCAGCCCTAATACCGACCAGTTCAGACAATGTAGCCAGCGGGATTGACCCGCCGTGAGTCTCTATGTTGATGTCAAGCATTATAAAGTCTCCCTAGCCTTGATTATCCATCCCATCGCAATATCCCTCTTGACGGAGGTGACGGCGTACCTTCTGTTGTTCATCGGTCTGTAAACGAAGTCCCCTCGTTGAACCCTCTGGACGTAAGACCAGTCCCTCTCTTTGAAGGAGATAACGATGTCCTCCCTTGTGGTATCCACGGACTCGCTTGAGAATGGGTCACCAGTTTCATCAGTGTATATGACGCAATCAATAGACTGGTTGACTCTTTCAACTCCACCATCCCTCTTTCCGTTCACGGATATCTTTTCCGTGTACATCGGATCAAAAGCTTTATCGTTGTTATCCCAAGGAGATTCCATGTCAAATCCTTTTATATTTTTTCGTTAAAAAAAAAGACCTCGGATTTCGTGTCCGAGGTCTTCGTGTCCGTTCTTTTCAAACAGAAACGGATGTCTAGGCGTATGGATCATCATTGGCCACTATGAGTTTGACTCCGAGGGAGGGAATGATTGTCGCTCCGTACAGGCAGGTGACGTTCAGGAATCCCTTTCCCTTGGATGGAGAGCCGTGACGGAGTGTCGTTAGGGTGAACCCGTTCTCGTCTGTCGTAGTGCCGATTTCGGAGTAGCAGGATTCATCACCTACGGCGACGGCTCTGGATGCGAACGCCAATGAGTTGTCAGGCAAGAGCGCACCCAAGACGCCATCTGGCAAATCGTTCAGCTGGATAACAGCCTTGAATCCGTAGAGGTTGGAGATGTAGCCGGTTCTGATAGGGTCTGAATCACCGTAAACGGAGGAGTCCAATAGAGACAACAGGGTGTTGTATTCGTCTGGGGCTAGTCCGAGGACGGTGGAGGCGACTCTGGTTGCGCAACTCTTGCGGAGATTCGCTACGCTTGCCTTTGTCACGGAGGCTATACCGACAGTTGTGGTGACAGCCGTGGTGTTGAGCAATCCGCCGATGGTTGTGGAGATGGATGCCTTTACGACTTCCGCCGCACCCTCCGCACATCTGTTCCAGTAAGGGGCGTTCGGAGCTTCTAGGAGATTATTTCCGGTGAACTCGAATGTAGCCTTTGGCTGTTTGTTGAGGGAGACCTCGGCGTATGTTACTGTTCCCGTGATCTTCTCGTAGTCGTTGGAGGTGATGTTGAAGTCAGAGACGCTTGTATCCCCAGTTCCGTTTACGATGGGGACTTTCACCTTGAGACCGTAGTCTGAAACGGCGTCGGAACAATCGTAGGAGAACAATTTGATGATGTTCATGTCAGGCGCGATCTTTACGAGGGCGTCGTTGGCAGCCTTTATGAGTGCTGGAGAAGTTAAACTGGACATATTATTTTTCCTTTTGGTTATTTCTTTATGTATTTCCCGGAGGTTATGAAATCGACCTTTTCCTTTGGGGTCTTACATTTAGCCAGACCTTCTGAAAGGGTCGGAAGCTCCTCCGTTCTTTTGTTCACACTAGAGTTCAGCATCTCTAATGTCTTTTCTTTCTCCACCAATGAGGATGTTTTTTCTTTCAATTCATCGGTAGCTTTTGACAGACTGTTTTGGAGACTGATAACTTCAGCGTTTAGCTTGGTTAATTTCTCGTTACTGTCCGTCAGCTGATCCTGTAAGTCTTTAATTTGAGCCGTGTAGCCGTTTATCTGTTTAGCCATTTTGGACTGCATACCTTGTACTCTCTTCTCACATTCTGCTTTGGTAACAGTCTCTTCGGCTCTGTGTTGGTTCGTGTAAATTGATTTCTTAAGGTTGTTAGGGATGTTTCTGAAGTTGGGGATTCTTCTGTTGTTAATAACCTCTTCTTCAGTTGTGGTCTCTTCTTTTTCAATAACTTCTTCAGTTGTCTCTTCTTTGGTTTTCTCTACAACTTCTTCAGAAGTCCCATCTTCTGCAACCTCTATATTCAGACCGTATTTTTCATGTTCGCTTCCCTTGATCCAAGTCTCAAAATCCATCATTTCGGATATTTGGTCACGGAATGTGTCAAACTTGGTCTGATAAATATCAATAAGGGATTCCTTCATCTGATCCAACACATCGGCTTCATGCCTTAACTTTTGTGCGTCCCCGTCAGTCCAAGTCCAAGGGTTGTGTATCATAAGAAAACTTGTGGAATCCATCTTTAATGTTTCACATGAACAGGCTACAGCACTCGCTATTGAAGCTGCACATCCCAGTACTTTACAAGTAACCTTGTGATTCTTTTCAGCTTCTTTGATAAGGTTACAGATTGAGAGTCCGGCTGTCACAGACCCGCCGAAAGAATTGATTTGGAACTCCACTTCTTCACCATCTTCAAGATTATCGAGAAAAGACTTAACCTGTGCTGGCGTTACATCCTCGAACTCCAGTTTGGTGTCCGTTATGTAGCCGGAAATCAAAAATGTCTTCATGTTGAATTAATACCTTTTTATTTTTGTTCGTTGTCTAAAGTCTCTTGATCCGTGTCCGTTGTGATGATCTGTCCGGAGACAGTTTGAAGTGCCGGATGTGGAATGTTGTGTTCCTTGCAGAACTGTATCTCCTCTGAAATCTCAAGAAGCTTCTCCTGCCAGTCACTACCGAGAATCTCCCTTAAGGAACTTGTGTTGTTCTTGAGCTTAAGAGTGATTGCGTTCTGTTCCTTCACTTGGTCTATGTCTTTCATTCTAGGCCATTGCCAAGTGACGCTTCTCATAAAATAGTCAGGGAACTTGTTTTGAATTATACCCTTTCTTAAAGCCCATCTAGTCCAGCGGTAAAAGATCCAGTCACACACTTGTTCAAGATTGTGTTGTGCCTCCTCAAATGCAGGCTGTGACAAAAGCTGCTCTCCCTTAAAACCGCTGTAGCTTGATTTGACGGACAGGGATGAGAAACAAGAACCCAATCCGAAACTTGCTCCGGCTGAATCAGCTAGCCATCTCACGAACTCGATGCTGTTCACATTAGGATGCTTCGTGTCAAGAAGTTCCAGCTTGTAACCTTCGGGCATAACTTGGTATATCGTCCCGGCTGACTTAATTTGATCCAAAGTCATTTTTGCTGGCTCTTCGTTTTGTACTGTCTCCAGCAATTCTTTAATCTGTTCATCAGTCATGTTGTTCACATCTAAATCAGATGTGTCGAATGCGGTCTGTTCAATGGAATCATCCTGTTTCTCCTGATTCACTACAGCCAATGTCTGTGAATTCTTTTTGGACGCGGCAAGTTCAAATCCAATGTAGTCGTTTAGGTCTATCAATGTGGCTAAAGAGCTTGATGCAGGTGTTACACCTCTCCCTTGTGCCACCCTCCAGATATTTCTTGGCATAAGCCACAGTTCATCCAAATAGTTCCCGTTCGGGTCTCTTTTCAAAAGGTATGATTGCTGTGGATTGAATACTGGCTGTCCCCTTTGGGATTTGGATATACATACGCCTATGAACTGTCCGAGTCCGTTATATATTCTCCCCTCTGACTGTGTTGAATTTCTGCCGTATCTTTCAAATAGGGCGTTTTCCGTAGTGTTGCCTATCTCGTCAGGCTCATAAACAAGTATTCTACCTGAATCAGAAATCACATTATCGTCAAAAAGAAGCACACAGTCACCACCGATCAGTTGTGTCTTTAGGATTATCTTCAGGATTGTGTTTAGGTTCAAGCCGTCATAAAAGTCACATTGCCTTGTCCAGCTGGCGAACTCCTCCCTGACCTCCTTTGAATAATCTTTATCGGCAAAAGTTATAACCACTTTACCGCCTTCAGAGCCAACAGAATTGAAATTAAACTGGTTCAGTATGGTGTTGAATGTGGAGTTGTTACGGACGGCGTTTCTCGCCAAGTCTAAAAGCTTTCCCCTCTGGTAGTGGTTAAGGATATAATCTTCGCCATGTTGTTCAACTATCCCTTGTTCCCTTTGATATTGATCCGAACCGCTGACTATCTTATATCTCGGTCCGGACATGGCGAGAATCATATTCTTCAGCTTTGATGCTACCAGTTGTTTTTGCGTGTCTGATAGTCGTTCCCATCTTGAATTCTTTTTCTTGCTTCTTAAGAAATTTAACATGAGTGTTCCCCCTAGCAATAGACCGTAAGAATCTTATCTGATAAAAGATTACCATTACGGAGCATTGTTCTATATCTTTTTAGCTCATTGGTCATCGTGGAGATCAGTTCAGAAATCTTTGAAAGGTCATGTCTCGTGTATGACTTTGAGCCGCCGGAAGAAGAAATTGTGGCGGAGGAATAACCTGAACTGGCGAGTTCCATTCTGACACGATTCAACTCGTCAATATCTTTTTCAAGCTGTTGAATTTTGAGAATGGTTTTTTTAGCTTGTGTGACATTCATTTGTACAGAGACCTTTTTTATTTTTGTTCGTGATTACACGAGTTTGATTTTTCTTTTCCTTTTAAGCAGGTACTTAACGAGTTCATTCCTGTCTGTCGGGATTGGTGCTGTCTGTTGCTTTAGTGACTTCTCCTGATTGATGCCTTGGATTGTGCATACGGCGTTCATCATTGAAAGGCAGTCAAGATAATCATGGGGTTCTTTAGACTTCCAATGATATTCAGTTCCCTTGGCTGTTGTCTTTTTCCATACCAGCTTCTCGTTGCAGACCTGTAAGGCGAAATCTTTATGCTGCACGGCGAATGAGCTGTACAGGGAGATAGTGCCTTGTGAACCAGGAGCTAACAGAAATGCCTTTTGGGACTGTTCCTTGTAGAAGTCGGCGTCAAAGAATACCCATTTTAGACCAGAACCCTTTTTGATGTGTTCCTTCGGATTACCGCACAGAATGGTTCTCCCGACGGCTTCCCTTAACCTGCTTCTCGTTTGCGGGCTGAATGTGATTCCGCTTTGTCCAGCCATCCCACATGATGATATTCCGTAGTTCTCCCTTGTGGTTTTGCAGAACTCCAAGACCGTATTCCAGTTCCTTGAGTTACAGTCTATCCCAAGGCAATCAATATCAATCCCGTACTGTTTGATACGATTCATTATCTTTACCAGTTCTTTGTAAAGTTCTTGCGAATATTGGATATCACCGAGGTTTTGATCTATACACATCTTATAGATTCTGTGTGTCAGTATCGCTAGAGTTCCCTGTTGGTTATAAGCACCAAGAAGTAATGTAGCCGCGTATGATGTGTTCAAGTCTAGTGTTCCACAAATAAGGTTGTAGCCATCAGGAACTTCAAATTCTTTTCTGCTTTTGTCCATGTGGGTTAAGACTTGTGTTGGGTTCAACTGTACCTCGATTGATATTCTTTTTGGCTGCATTTGGTACTCTGAAAAGAATGCCGATTCGCCTATCTGATGGTATTTGTCCATCAATGCCTGTAACGCAGAAATGTGTTCCGAATTATCATAGGCTGTAGGGTTGAGTAGTTCACACCCTTCATCCATTTCTTTTTGGTTTTCCTTGTAGAAACCAGTTGAATTCTCATGTGTGGAATCCGTGGCGTTCTCACAGTCATACATATCGAAATACTGTCTCCAAAGTCCGTTGTCAGGCTTTTGAATAATGTCTGTGGGCCATTTGATTATTGCAGGGTACTTTGATGTCTTCCACGCCTTGTCATTAAAGAGCTGGCATACCAAGTCCTCGTCACATATTGGAGTTGCTGACTGTAGTACGGAGATCTTTTGTCCGGACTTTCCCAAATTCAGGATTGTCTTTTTGATTATGTCCTTAAGCTTCTGTATTCTTTCCTGTGACTGTGCCGATTCATCATCCTGTATATCGTCAAGAAGAACAAGGTCAGGTCTTCTGCTCCCCATTTTAAGACCCCTTAAGCCGGACGTGATTCCCCTGCACTCCACAACAGAGTGTGAAGTTGGTGCTTCTGTTCCGTCTTTCTCAACAATCCTGGCGATAACAAGTTTTGATTCGGTTTTGTGTATGTCAACGATTGTTCCGTTAAAAGAGTTCACCCTTCTGTATGCTCCGTTCGCTATAATGAAAGGAAGTGATACATCCGGATAGTCAGTTGTAATAGGTGTTCCGTCATCGGTCAAGAAACGGAATATGTCGTTTAGGATATTGAATGATGAGCTGGCGTTCTGTGAGACAATGACAACAAACTTCTTTTTTCCTGTGGCTAAAAGAAATGATGTAAGACATTCAATGTAGGATGTCTTTCCACTACCTCTAGCCATTGAAATAAGGTATGGTCTTTTATCAATACAAGCCTTGTGCATTTCGTGTAGTATCTCTTCACACTTTGGACTTGGAGGTGTATCAAGAATGTGTCCGATACAATATGTGTTGATCCATAGCACAATATCTGATTCAGCTGCATTTCTTCTTTCCCAGTTTATTTCGGAACGGGCTTTGTTCAACTGGTCATCAATCATCTGATATTTTTGTGCCTGCCTCCTTGAGATTTCACCGCCTGTTAAGACATGATCACCGATTGGTTTAGCACCTCTCTTCTTTTTGGTCTTTTGGGTCTTTTTGAAATCAAGGAATTCCCTGAAGTCAGCTTTTTCTTCTATGGTCTGATTCTCCATATAGATATCCTTTGTAAAATGTTAGTTCAAACTAACTTTTCTGAAATTTTTTGAAGTCTTTTTTACTCCGTTCGCAAGCATAGATTCGGAAAAAAAGACTTTTTGAGAACCTCCGCAGGGGGGCTTGAAAGTCTTTTCCATTCCAGTCCCCTCGTGGAAGTCTTTTTCTCTTTCCCCTCCTTCACCGTGGATGGTTCAGTTCCGTTTCCGTCTTTTCTATGTGTCTTTCTGTTTTTTCGGAATCATCCACGGTGTCTTTCCTGTTTCATCTTTCCGTTATTTATGTCCTGTGAACCTTTGCCGTATATCTTTTCCCCTTGAGTAAGAGCCTGTTCCTCATTGTGGTTTTCTTTGTTGTAGTCTTTTCCTTTTGTGGCTCTGACTTCTTTCCCCTGTGTGATTCAGCCATCTTCTGTCTGGTTTCAACTGTCATCTTCTTTCCGATGTGTGCCTCTGACATCTTTCTTTTGGTTTCTTCTGTCATCTTCTTTCCCGTGTGAGCTACGGACATCTTCCACTTGGTCAGTTCTGAATGGTGTTTTCCTGTATGGGCGGCTCTCATCTTTTCCCTTGTTTCCTCTGTGAAATTCTTTCTCATGTTGTGTTTCCTTTCTTTGGTGTTTCTAGAAGGGTAGGTCATTTGGATTGTCCTCCGTTACGGATGTCTTTTGTTTTTCCGTTGTGCTGCCGGTGTTTATTTGATGGTCTTTGGATTGTAACAGAGCCTTTACTTCGGCTATTCCTTCGTAGATGTTTTCCATCTGGCTGTGTGTGTCCAAGATGACATCCAATAGTTTGCTGAACATGATTTCGTAGGACATCTTGTCAAAGGATGATCTCTGTTCCCTGATTCTGATCACGTTCCTGTAAATGACTTCGTTTTTGACATTGATCTTGTATTCTACGGTCAGCTTCTTTTTAATTCCCTTGAGAAGGTTGTAACCCTCCGTCTGCGGTGTGGCTGTAAAGCTTCTCCCGTCCGTTGAGTTGATGAAGACCGCTGTAAAGTTTGGAGATATTTCTTTCTCGGCTATGTTATCGACTTCTATATTTGTAGTCATAATTTAATCCTTTTTGTTATCATTGTTTTTGGGATTCTGATTTGAAGTCCCGTTTTAATTTATTCTTTTTTTTGTTTGATTGAGACTCGGGACAAAAAAACCTGTAGAGACCTTGCGAGTCCCTACAGGAAAAACAACAATATCTTTGAGGTAATAAATGTGTTCGGTATAATTGTGTATTGGAATATATTTCTAGCGAGCCTAATAAAAAAATATCTTATTCGAGTATTGAATAATATGACTAAAAGTACAAACAGGGTACAATGATATACCCTATGTATTTGTTCTTTTTTTGGTTCTTGTGTTCTCTTCCATCCACGCATTCAAATCATCCGGGAGTTTCCCTGTGAACACCTTTAGTTTCCGCAGGGCGTTCATGACGGCTTTCAGTTCCGTTCTGTTTGGACCTCTCCCGTCTGGAAATGTGACCTCGTTTGTTTCGGGGTCGTAGAAAGGGTTCAGTCCGATGATTTTACAACTGTCGTATATCAGCCTCATGAAGAAGCGGGGGTGTACGTTTAATTCCATTGTTTCGTTCCTTTGTATAGTTGGGTTGTTATTGTTGATGTTGTGGTAGAATCCAGTCTTTGCAATACTTCTCGGCACAGGACTTCACGATCTCGTCCATCATGTTTTTTCGTTCCGTGTCCTTGGACTCATCGTCTCCGTTGAGGTAGAAAGCGTCATACTTCTTCGCGTATTGGATTCCATTCTTTTGTAAGACGGCTTCCACATCCATGTAGATACAGGACTCATGTAAGAAAACCTCCGTTCCGTTTTTCTCGCCAAGTATTCTGTCCACATCGGCTTTGATAGAATCCACTATTATCATTTTCCTTCGCAATTCAGCTCCTTTGTACCTCTGTCTTAAAATAGCCTCCACTTGGGAATGGACTTGTTTTGCCGAACAGAAAAAACACCTTAGGTTGAAAAGCTTACAGTTGTCCCTTGTTGTGGAGTCTGAAAAAGGACTGCCGTTCAGCAGTTCGTAAATGTCAATCTCCTGATCCATCCATTTTCCCGTGTTCAGAAGGAGAAGGACTCTCGGCACGGAGGATTTGATGTCGTATTGGAAAAGTCTATTCCATCCAAAGATTTTCAGGGTCTCGACCTTGAAGAATATGTTTTCCTTGTTACAAAAATCGTTCCAGTCTCGAATCCCGATACGGGTGACAAGTTTCTCTGTGGTTTCTATATTCGGCAGAAGATGTCCGCGAAAGACATCCGGAATGTTCTTGTTTAGCTTTTCCCTCTTGTCCATGTAATATCCGAGTTGTCGATAGTTTGAACAGAGTCCCTGTGTGATGTTCAGCAGTAAAGCCTCTTTGTTTATACCCTTTCTCATGATGCTGACTTTGCCGAATACACATCTGGATGGATCTATCACGCTTGTGGTTGGAAGCTGTTGTTTGTTTTTACTGGTAGCGATCTCACCGAACTTCTCGACACAGAACTCAAGGATCATGTCCATCGTGTCCCTGTTGAGAATAAAAATCTGGGCTACCTTGTCCTTCTTCGAGTAATCCCCATTGATCAGCTTTATACAGTCCAGTTTCTCCAAAAGACCCCTTGTCCTGCCTACGATACTTCTGCTTCCGAGCATATCTATCAGGTTCTTGTCAGTCGTGGCGATTGGGCTTTCCTTTATGTACTCCCTATAACATTTTCCCCGAAGGTAACGTATGAAGGGATATATGTTTCTCTGTAATGTGGTTTTCCACTTTTGTCCGAGAATGCTCTTTACGGCATCTATATTTTGAACATCGTTACGGAATTCGGATTGTTCGTGTATGACGCTCTGGATATACACGCTCTTCTTTTTCCTCATGTCTTCCCAAGGAGAAGGCAAAGAAGCCAGTACATTGTAGATTGCCTCTTTTTCCCAGTCCGGGCGTTTATTCGTCAGATTGTTGCTCATTCGTTTACCTCAATCGATTGTTTTTTTTAGTTTGTTAGGTTTTCTTTTCAAAAAGTTAATTGGTCTGTTCGTAGATAACATCAACACATAAAAAAGTGTACACTAAATGGGGGGTGCCAGGGGTCATTAGTGAATCACTGGTTAAATATGTTGGGAGACTGTATGGTCTTTCCGTATGATTTGATTCGTGTTCTCATATATATTGGGTCTGTTCGTAGATAACATCAACACATAAAAGTGTACACTAACTGTTTATAAAAAAAGTATTGTAAGTATCAACCCAATCTCCCTAATAGTCCTGTGTAGTTTAGTATCAACTCAATATCCTAATAAATCCTGTGTAGTTAGGTATCAACTCAGTCTCCCCTAGTAGTCCCTGTGTAGGTATATGATGGAAGGTATCCCATTTAGTGTACACATTTTTAAAAGTTGGAGTTTTTGTGATGAATCGTAACTGGTTAAATATGTTGGGAGACTGTATGGTCTTTCCGTATGATCTGATTCGTGTTCTCATATATATATTGGTCTGTTCGTAGATAACATCAACACATAAAAAAAGTGTACACTAAATGGGGGGTGTCAGGGTCATTAGTGAATCACGGAGTGTTATTACGGTTTGAATACATTGGTTGTTAAGAGTCAACTGGTATGGGCAATATACATTCCCTTCTTTATTTGGGCTACAAAGGGAGTTTGTTATTGGCTTTTCAAACACTTCTTAAAAAAACGCCGTATAAAGCGTTTTTAAAGGGATGTCATTTGGTTCCGATATATTACACCTCTGAAACATCAAATCGTTTATACGGTTGAAAATTTGTAGAGTTCTTAAAAGCCCAAACTTGAATCAACATTTTTTATCCGTTCAAAGCTCCATGTAGCAGTTTTCTTGTGTTTCTAAAAAACCTACTGTTATAAAAAGCATTGTAAGTATCAATTCAAAAAGTTAATTGGTCTGTTCGTAGATAACATCAACACATAAAAAAAGTGTACACTAAAAGGGGGTGTCAGGGTCATTAGTGAATCACGGAGTGTTATTACGGTTTGAATACATTGGTTGTTAAGAGTGAACTGGTATGGGCAATATACATTTCCTTCTTTATTTGGCTACAAAAAAAAGGAGTTTGTTATTGGCATTGTAAGTATCAATTCAATCTCCCCTAGATAATCCCTGTGTAGTTAGGTATATGATGGAAGGTATCCCATTTAGTGTACACATTTTTGAAAGTTGGAGTTTTTGTGATGAATCGTAACCGATTAGATTCATCGTAACAGGGAGAATGATTCGAGGTCTGCATTTCAATTGAATAAACACAAAAAACAGTTTGTTCTACAGTTGAACAAACGAACTCTAATTAGAGGTAAAATTATGAAAAATTCAAAAAAATTCGTAAATATATCAGCCCGTAACCATGCGAGACTTTGGAAAAAGGTCTTTGGTTCATACAAAGCGACGGGAATGGTGTTCCACCATATTGACATGGAAATGAAATACCGTGATCCGAGAAGATACATCCAATGGAATCCAGAGGACTTGGAAATCATGGATAAGCACGAACACATGAGTCTCCACAAAAAGGGCTGGAATCCTTCTATTGAAACTCGTCAGAGGATGAGTGAGGCTAAATTGGGTAAACACCATTCAGAGGAGACCAAGCAAAAAATGCGGGAAGCCAGAAAACACTACTGGCTGATCCGTAAAGCCAAAGAGATCTTGGAAAACGGTCTGGATGAAGAGTAGAGTAGGGAATTGATGTTTGGGGTCTTATACAACGGAGCGAAGTATAAGACCCCGTATATTTACTCTTTACTTCAGGAATCGACTACATAGGTCTTTGAACTCTCCTTTCTGTTCCTCTGTCATGTTTGGATTGCTGTAACGAACTAAGAATTTGAGACAACGAGGAACGTCAATTTTGTAAGTATATTTTATGAACTCTTGATATCTATCAGGTATTTCAATATTAAGATATATTACTCCATGTTCACCATAACCATCAATACCGCAGCAAAAAAATTTTCTGTCATACATCTGATAAGTAACATCATGTGTGATAATCATCATGAACATCGCTTTTAATATGGTAGTATCATTCACGTCTTCTCTGAAAAGATCGTAAAATTCTGTGTAAACGTCCTTTATATTGGCTTCTGTAATCTGCTGAAAATCAGGATCGTTAACATCCCGATTTTTGAGAGCTTCATAAAAATGATTAAAGAATGAGCTTCTAATCATAAATTCTACTAACTTTACTGATTTCTTTGACACTTTATTTAGCAAGTTTTCGTACTTCATCAATTGACTCCTTTTGTTGGTTGTTTTTCAAAACAAACTGTTTTGAATTTATTGAATTAAAATCATAATTGGTCTTTCGGCAAGAACAGCCGTCTATATCTGTATCTAGTATATTTCGTAAAGGGGCTGACACCCATCCACCGACGGCTTGTATCAACCCCTCAAAAGATTTCTGTTAGGCTACCTCCTACTCGTTTTCCTGGTTCTCCGTTGGAGGGGTCTCATCCGTTACCGAATTGGAATCAGCCTCTCCGTTGGAGGGTTGTTCTGGAGAAGTCTCCGTTGTGGAGTCTGACGATTGTTCATCGTCAGTTGGTTGTGAATGTCTCTGCTCCTGTTCATAAGCATCACAGAGTTCTCTAAAGGCATTTCTCGACATTTTACCAGCACCGAGTTTTATGACAGCACGGATGTGTTCATCGACTTTCTGCTGAACGGTCTTCTTGGCTTTCCGTTGTTCTCGCCGACTGGTTTTTTCGGCTTCCCATTTGCTACTTATCCTCTCCAACACATTCGACACCTCCGGATCGTCCTTATCTTCAAGACAGAACGATTGGAGTTTCTCAAGGAAGTCACCGCTGTATTTACCCTGATGGTATTCCTTTGAACAGAACCCAATAAGTATTCCGTTCGCGGAGATATTTCTATCCTTCATCAGTTTTTTTACAGCTTTGACCGTAGCGTTGAATGAGAACGCTGTCATATAGCAGACGCAGAGCATCTTAATGTACACACTCCCGTCATTTTTCCACTTGCTTTGAACAGCTTGAATTTTATCAGCTATCTCACCCATTTTTTCAGGGGATGGTGTAGCCTTTGGTATTTTGACCATTTTAACCTCCTTTCAGTTCCGTTCCTACGAATAGGAACAGATTTCATATTGGCGACAGGACGCCACCCTTCAATATATCGGTGACATAACGTCACCCAGTTCAATTTATCTTGGCGACAGGACGCCACCCGATTTGATATATTTGAAAAATCAGAGTAACCGTCAGCGGAACATCTGGCTCCGGATTTTTGGATTCAGATGATACAAGTTGGTAGTAGTCTTTCCGTAGATGGTTGTTTTGCTACCTCCGATCTCGATGCTAGCCACAAGTTCAATTTTCACAGATCAGATGTTTTCAACCTGCCCTTTCCCAAGGGGACGTATTTGGGAGATCGGTGTAATTTATGTCGGGCAAGAACCGCCCGCTGTAATTAGACTGAACCGTTACAAGGTTCGAAGCGTATGAACAACTATTTACCAGCTGAAAAAATCAGTGTTACCGTATCACGTTTTGAAATCCTTGTCAAGGGGAAAATCTGAAAAATTTCTTCCCCCAAAAATGAAAATGAAAAAAAGACTTGACATTTCTTGAAATTTGTGCTAGCCGATTCCAACACAATTCCCAACAGAAACTCCCAGCTTAAATTTCAAAAGGATGTACCTTTGACAAGAACTCAAACAAAAAATCCAAGGATGTCTCCACCCTTGGATCACTATGTTTGGCTTCTCCTAAAACTTGATCATCTGTACAGCCTTGATCCCAGCCTCCAGATTGAAGTGGTAGTAAAGACTGGTGATCTTCTCCGAGTTGTGACCCAAAATCTCTTTGACAATAGCCAGCGGAACTCCGGCGTTCGCACACATGGAACAGAAGGTATGTCTCAGGCAATGAAACGATACCTTCCTCTCATCCCCATCTTTTTTTATTCCACAGTATCTCATCACGTTGGACGCTTTCGGTGTCAGGTATTCCGACTTGTACATCTGGGCGTTGGTTGGACTGATGTATTCATCCGGTTGAGATTCACTCGTGTGAACCTCTTTCAGCACGCTCAAGAGTTTTGGGTGGATCGGGATCGCCAGCATCTTTCCTAGCCTCTGTGTTTTCTTCGGGATGAACTGTATCAACCTTCTTTCAAAATCCACATTCTCCCATTTCAGCAACGAACAGTCTGAAATTCTAGACCCTGTGTAAATCCCGAGGTGGAACAGAATCTTCATATCCTGATCTCCCTCCACATAGTTCAGCAACTTTTTCAGTTCGGCGGTTGTCAAAGCCCTTCTCGGAAACTTTGAAACAGCCTTCTTCTTTTTCAACCCGGACAAGAAATTGGATTCACCCAGCAGGATTTTGAATATCCGTCGGAGATACACCAGATAACGGTTGTATGTCGCTGAACTGACCGTTTTGGAGATTGATGTGAAATACTCCTTCGCCATTTCATCCGTCAGCTCGTCAATGTATTTTACATTTGGATATTCCCTGTTGATCCACCTCTCGAACAGGCTGAACCCTCTATAATAATTCTCTTCTGTTCCGGCTGAAATATCGTCCACGTTCACATCCGTCATGTAAGCGTCAAAGGCGTAATCCAAACGAACCCTTTTCTTTTCTTTCTCAATGTCTGAAAGTAGCGTCTCCGTCTGCTGGATGGTTCTGATCTTGGCTTGGAGGTTTTCAAGAACCGCAATCTTGGTCTCCTCCAAGAAGGGCTTTACGAACTCATCCAGTTTTTTCAAAGCCTCGTCCCTGTCCTTGGTCTGGGTTGACCTTGTGTATATCTTTCCATCAAAAACCCATCTAGCCATGAACAAGCCTGACGGTCTTTTGACTAGTGTTCCCGTTCCGAATGCTCTACTCATTTCTCTTTCCTCCCTTCAATCCAGAACCATTGTGAAAAACTCCAGCTCATCCCCTTCTAGGTTGGAGATTCCGTAGCTGTCAGCCGTTCTCCAAAGTCCGTCATAGACCTTGGCTACCTCTTCATCCCTACCGTACCACTGAAAGATCTTGTGGTTCAGAACGGAAACAAGCTCCGTCAGCATCTTGTAATCACCCTTCCACTCGTTGAAAGCCCTGTTGAATGTGTCTTGGACAGCCTCCACCCCAAACATATCGGCAATCGTGAAATCGTCCCAGAATGTGGAACTGCACCGCTGTTCTTGGTATTCGGGATAGAAACACTCGAACAGATCCTTGTCCGATTTACATGTCACCCTGATCCTCATCCTTTACCTCCTCCTTTTCCTTGTTTTCTGACACATCCTTCACCATCTGTTTGATTCGTTCTGGAATGACAAACTTGATGTTGCAGTTGTCACAACACCTTCCACTCGTCTTGACGGGAAACGGGTTGTTTCCCATACCAGTCAACTGCTTTCCGCAGATACAACACTTTCTCATAAACCTCTCTCCTTTGTTTGTGCTGGAATACCATCATCCAACGATCCAAACTATAGGAAAGAGTTTCAGGATCACACAACGACAAAGTGTATCAATTTTGATTGATTCGGATTTTGCCGGAAAAAGCTCCGAGAAATCTCGAAAAGGAGGTATATCATAGGTATATCGGAGGTATATTGACTTTGCTGATTCTGTGAGGTTTGAGACCCCTTTGCCGGAGAGAACAAAAGAGTCCTTTTCTGCGTAACAAGGCGGAATATTCGGTTGAATGCTTCTGTTTTAACCATCTGCAATCGACTATTTTTCAAACAGTTACATTTTCTGTTTGTGTTTTTGGCAGGGATTCGATATACTAGCCTCCGTTTTACGCACTTCGGGGCGGTTATCTCAGTTGGTTAGAGAGCATGGTTTACACCCATGATGTCGAGAGTTCGAGCCTCCCACCGCCCACCATTTTCCCCTTGCAAAATGAGGGAGTAATCTCGAAACCACGGAACTCGCGGAATGATCTTGCCTATAACTTGTTGAGACAGGATTACAGGATTTGCAGGATTTTATTGATTTCATAATCTTGTTAATCCTGACAATCCTGTAATCCTGTCTAAAAAACTCAGAAGTTATCCTCATTTACATTCCTGCGAGAAGCGCGGGCGGCGGGCTTTCAAGAAACTCGTAATTTTTCTGTGGTTGAGGTTGTGATTGCTGGAAGGTTTTGAAATTGGTTCGAGGGGCTGCACGATGAAGCAATTCGGGATGGGTATCGTTGGAACGGGGATGATTGCGGCATTTCATGCCCGCGCCATTTCCCAACTTCCTAACGCACGGCTGGTCGGTGTCGCCAGCCGCTTTTTGGATTCCGCGCAACGCTTCTGCGCGGCTCACGGCGGAACGCCGTATGGATCGTTGGATGATTTGCTGGCGAATCCCGAATTGGATGTTCTGGTGGTTGCAACGCCATCCGGTTGCCATGTGGATGCCGTTCTCGCTGCGGCCTGCGCTGGAAAACACGCGCTTTGCGAGAAGCCTTTAGAGATTTCCACAGAACGGGTTGACCGAATGATTGCGGCGCACCGGCACGCAGGAACGAGACTTGGTTGCATTTTCCAGTTCCGCCACCTTCCTGCCGTGCGTGTTATCCGCGAAGCGATTCGTCAAGGGCGTCTCGGCACGATCACCTACGCGGGCGTTTATGTTCCATGGTGGCGTGACCGAGGGTATTATTCGGACTCCGTCTGGCACGGAACGCGGGAACTGGACGGCGGCGGCGCATTGATGAACCAGTCGATTCACATGATCGACCTTCTCTGCGACTGGATGCCTCCCGTCCGCTCTGTCGCCGCGCACGTTTCTTCGGTCGGACATCCCGGGATCGAGGTCGAAGATGCGGCGACCGCCTCGCTTGCGTTCGAAGGCGGGGCGGTCGGCGTGGTTTATGGCACGACCTCCGCATTCCCCGGACAACCGAAGCGAATCGAGGTGTTCGGTACGGACGGTAGCATTGTCATGACCGACAACGAGATTTCCGTCTTTTCATTCCGTGAGGAACGTCCTGAAGACGTAGCAATCCGTAGTTCACTCTCCGCTGGTTCCGCCTGTGCGACGGGCGCGGGACGTCCCGATGCCATGACAGAGGAACTGCACGCCCGTTGTTTCGCGGATTTCCTGAACGCCGTTGAAACCGGACGTCCGTTCGAAAGCGACGGCGAATCCGCACGTCGTTCTGTCGCACTTCTCGAACGCATTTACGGGTCTGCAAAAACCGCTAATGATGAGTGAGGAGTGACGAATGGGAGAGCCGCGCTTGTCGCGTGTTGTTTGTTGCGAGTCATTCGGGAGTAGTCGAGAGCAATCGATTGCAGTTGAACTCGATGATGGGGCGTCGTCGTTACACTGTGGACGCGATGTCTCTCCTCTGCGGAAAAGTTGCTAGCGTGTTCAGCCTACTGACTACTCTCCATATCCCTACTACCTAAACATTAATTTTTTTTAATCTTTGAATTTTATGGTTGATTTTTCTCTGGCGTTGCCCTATAATAACTCTGTTTTTCGTTCCGCGCTATGTGCGCGGCGGGATGATTTTACGAGTTCGAGAAAGCAAGGAGAGTAAAAATGAAGAAACTGATTACAATGGCTAGCGTTCTGGCCGTCGCGGCCGGATTCGCGTTCGCGGACGAGTTGGGTGACGCGCCCCGGTGGTATGTCAGCCCTGGTGTCGGCATGATGTTCTTTGAAGGGAATCAGACGGTGGATGATCCGCTGAATCTGGTCCTCCGTTTGGGGTACGACTGGAGTGAGCACATCTCGTTCGAGTTGGAGGGATCCGATGCGCTGAACGCGACGGCGAACGGACATCACGGATACAAGCGCGGCGGCAACCGCTGGTGGCGTCGGAACTGGAGCGACCGGAACTGGAATCGCGGCTGGTGGCGCGACGAGCACAAGATCAAGGCGCAGAACATTTGGGGTGTCGGTGCGGACGTGCTGTTCCACTACGACCGCTATGCCGCGTTTGACCCGTACCTGTCCGTCGGCTGGGCTTACTACCACGCCGAAGATCGCATTTTCTGCGAAGGCAGCGAGTACAATGTGACCGGTCCGCGTCTGGGCATCGGTGCGTTCTACCACATCACGGAGAACTGGGCACTGCGTGCGGACGGACGTGCCAGCGTGACGATCAACGACCCGACGTGGGAGACGATGTACACGGCTGACCTCGGTATCGCTTACTACTTCGGCGGCGGCGCGAACGGCGATTCCGCGACGAAGGTCGGCGACGCGACGGCTCTGGCCGGCACGGGCGCGGCGGTTGCGGCTGACGACGATCCTTCCAAGAAGGATTCCGACGGCGATGGACTCACCGATGCGGAAGAGGCGCAGCTCGGCACCGATCCCCACAAGAAGGATACGGACGGCGACGGCCTGACCGACTTCGAGGAAGTCCGTGTGTACAAGACCGATCCGCTGAATCCGGATACCGACTTTGACGGTCTGAAGGACGGCGAGGAAATTCACAAGTACAAGACCTCCCCGATCGAGCGCGACACCGACAAGGGTGGCGTCTCTGACGGACACGAAGTGCTCATCGACCACACGAACCCGCTCGATCCGTCGGACGACCTGATGCTCTTCGAGCTGAGCGACGTGCAGTTTGACTACGATACGACCGTGATCAAGGCGAAGTACTTCCCGGAACTCGACCAGGTCGCCCGCGTGCTCGTTCGCAATCCGAACGCCAGCGCGATCGTGGAAGGCCATGCCGACCAGCGCCAGCGCTCCAACAAGGTTTACAACCAGAACCTCTCCGAGCGTCGTGCGAAGGCCGTTGCGGATTATCTGATCCAGCGCGGTGCGAAGGCTGACAAGGTCACCTCCAAGGGCTATGGCTTCACCCGTCCGAAAGTCCAGCCGGACCTGATCAACGGCAATCCGGAAAATCGTCGCGTGGAAATCTACATCCGCGGCGCCGGAACCAATGCGGACAAGGCGAAGTACGCGAAGTAAGCCGATTCGGCTTGTTTTGAAAAAGGCGTCGGTGGCAACACCGGCGCTTTTTTCGGTTGAAGAGAGGCGGGCGGCGCTTCGCGCCAGTTGAGAGGCCGAGAAGAGTCAAGTGGGGCTTCGCCCCTAAATGTCGCTCGCGCGACTAGGTGAGCCTTCGGCTCGAAGTGGGGCGTCGCCAGCGTGTTAAGTTGAGAAGTTGAGAAGCGGGGACGGCGGATGGCACCGCCTATGAAGAATGAAGAAACTGTACTCGACAGAACATGAGGAACGCGCGGTGCTCGCGCAGGTTGTCCTGACGCAGGAAGACGCGGATGAGGCTGCGGACTCCCTGTTGGAGCTGGGGCGTCTGGCGGACACCGCCGGGATTCGCGTTGTCGGTCAGTTGACTCAGGCGCGCGGCAGACCCGACGGCGGGACGATGTTCGGGCGGGGTAAGGTCACGGAACTCTCCGCTCTTTTGCAGACGCTGAATGCGACGACCGTGATCTTCGACAATCCGCTGAACGCAATTCAGGTTTTCCGTCTGAAGGAGGCGTTGCCTGGTATCAAGGTGTTGGACCGTACGGACGTTATCCTGTTGATTTTCGCCCGCCGTGCCCGTTCCGCCGAGGCACAGACACAGGTGGAGTTGGCGCAGACGCAGCTCCTGCTTCAGCGGATTCCCGTTCTGGAAGAGCAACAGCGGTTCGGCGGTGGTGGCACCGGTGTGCGCGGTCCGGGCGAAAGCCGACTACAGGTACGCAACCAGCCGATCAAGCGGCGTATTCAGGACTTGAAGCGCAAGCTGGAGGAGATCGAGCGGCGAGAGACCGGACGTGCGCAGATGAAACGGCGCTGGCCGACGGTTTGTTTGGTTGGCTATACCAATGCAGGCAAATCGACATTGCTCAATCTGTTTGCCAGGAGCGACGCCTATGTCGATGACCGCCTGTTCGCGACACTCGATACCAAGACGCGGCTCGTGAACTTGGACAAGCGGCGGCAGGTCCTGTTGACCGACACAGTTGGGTTCATCCGCAATCTGCCGCACAGCCTGGTCGCCTCGTTCCGCTCTACACTGAGTGTCGCCGTCCATGCTGATCTCCTGTTGCTCGTGGTGGATGCCGCCTATCCGCGTGTGGCGGACCATATTCGCGTTTGCCGCGAGACGTTGGTGGAGATCGGTGCAGGAGATGTACCCTGCATTCTCGTTTGCAACAAGTGCGACACGGATCCCGCGCTGCTCAAGCAGGGCGGTGACTCCGCGCCGACGAACCTGCAACATCTGGCGGAGGGGTATCCGCAGGCCATTCCCGTTTCGGCCAAGACGGGATACGGTATCGACCTTTTGAAACAGGCCATGATTGGAGAACTCGAGAAATGCTGCACGTTGTGGCAACTCCCATCGGCAATCTCGGCGACCTCACGCCGCGCGCCCTAGAGGCGTTGCGGAACACCAGCCTGATCGCGTGCGAGGACACGCGCCGGACGTGGGCGCTGTTGAGCGCCTTTCAGGTGCCGCGTCCAGAGATGATCTCGTACCGACAAGGAAACGAGGAACAGGTCGGGAACGTGATTGCCGCCGCGTTGCGCGCGGGGCGCGATGTCTGCCTCTGTTCCGACGGCGGTTATCCCGGTATCAGCGATCCCGGTTACCGACTGATCCGCCGTTGCGCACAGGAGAACCTGCCCTTCGAGATTCTGCCGGGAGGTTCCGCCGTTCTTGTCGCACTGCTGATGAGCGGGCTCTCCACCTCCAGCTTCACCTTCAAGGGATTTCCCCCGCGAAAACCGGGGGCGTTGCGGCGGTTCTTTGAGGAGGAGAAAGAACGACCGCACACGTTGATTTGCTATGAGTCGCCGTTCCGTATCGGGCATTCGCTTCGGGCGGCATTCGAGACGCTGGGCAACCGCGAGGCTGCCGTCTGCTTGGAGCTGACCAAGGTGCACGAGCGCGTGGTGCGCGGGTTTCTGGCCGACCTGTTGCCGCAGTTCGAAGGCAAGGCGGTGAAGGGCGAAGCTGTCATCGTGGTTGCCGGAAACAATCCCAAGTTCTGCGCGGAAGAGGAGGAGAAAGAATGAAAGAAAACATCCCATTTGCGGCAGTTTCCGCTGCCGCCACAGAACAAGTCAATCCGTCTCAGACTACCGACGCCCGGCTGACGATGTCAACTGTTGTGGGAGGGGCAACGTCCTCGCTGCCCGAAATGGATGCGCCAGAGATCCAGCCGTTTAGTGTTAGCGGGCAAATGCTGTCGCAGGACGGAGACCATTTGATTGGCGTCCGTATCAGCGTCTCGCGCGAGGGGAGGATTGCGGCGATCGATGAAGTGAACGACCCCGATCCCGGATATATCTTCCCCGGATTCGTCGATGCCCACGTGCACTTGGAAAGTTCGATGCTGACGCCCGCACAGTTCGCCCGCGTCGCCGTGCGGCACGGTACGTTGGCGGCGGTGGCGGATCCGCACGAGATTGCCAACGTGCTGGGCGAGGAGGGTGTGCGTCTGATGATCGAGTTGACCCGACAGACGCCCTTTGTCTTCGGCATCGGCGCTCCGTCTTGCGTACCCGCGACTCCCTTCGAGACCTCCGGCGCCGTACTGGACGCGAAAGCTGTGGAGCGGATCCTGCAGTGGAGAGAGGTGACCCATCTTTCCGAGGTCATGGACTATCCCGGCGTGATCCGCAAGGATCCGGAGTTGATGGCGAAGATTGGAGCGGCGATTCGTCTAGGAAAGCCGGTGGACGGTCATGCCCCGGGGCTGGGCGGCAAGTCGCTCCGCGCTTACGTTGCGGCGGGCGTTTCGACCGATCACGAATGCCTTTCGTTTGATGAGGCGTTGGAAAAAACGCGGAACGGGATGAACATCCTCATCCGCGACGGTTCTGCGGCGCGACTGGTCGAGGGCTTGATCCCGTTGCTCTCGCGATATCCGAGCCGCTGCATGTTCTGTAGCGATGACGCACATCCGAACGACCTCTTTGCCAAGCACATCAATCGGATGGTGGCGTTGGCATACCATCGCGGCGTCTCCCTGCAGACGATCATTCTTGCGGCGAGCGTCAATCCCGTGCAGCACTACCACTTGCCGCTGGGATTGCTCCATGTTGGGGATACCGCCGATTTCCAAGTCGTCTCCGACTTGAACAGTTTCGAGCCGCGACAGGTTTGGTTGCGTGGACGGAGTGTCTGGCAGGACGGCGAATCGTTGTTGCCCGAGGGTGATGTGAGCGGGATTCATGCGAACCGTTTTGATGCCGCTACCGTGACGGTTGACGACCTCCGTGTGCCGGAAGAACCGGGCATGAATACGATTCGCGTGATTGGACTTCTGGACGGCGGCATCCTGACGAAAGACCTGCACTTGCCGCCTGCTGTGAAGGACGGGGAACTCGTGCCGGATCTCGACCGGGACCTGCTGAAGATCGTGGTGTGCAACCGGTATAAGCCGGAGAAGCCAGCTGTCGCGTTCGTGAGTGGGTTTGGCCTGGTGCGTGGCGCGATTGCCACCAGCGTCAGCCACGATTCCCACAACATCATTGCGGTAGGTGCGAATGACGAGGCGATTGCGACGGCGATCAACCAACTTGTGCTGATGCGCGGTGGATTGACCGTGGTCGATAGCAACCGGAAGGTGATTACCTCCCTGCCGTTGCCGATTGCCGGACTGATCTCCGACCGCCCTGCCTCGTTTGTCGCGCGCCAGTACGAGGATTGCGACAAGCTCGCCAAGATGTTCGGTTCGAAGTTGCATGCTCCATTCATGACGCTGTCGTTCCTCGCTCTGCCGGTAGTTCCGGAACTGAAGATGACGGATCGCGGACTCTTCGATCCGAAAACTTTTCAACACGTGGGATTGGCGGCTGACGCCGGTGATGAGTGAAGAGTGACGAGAGGGGATGCGGACGCTTCGCGCCAGCGAGTGAAGATGAATCGAGAGCAGTCGAATGCAATCGATTGCTGTCGATGGGACGACGTAACGAAAGGAGACGAGGAACCAGTTTCGCAAAGTGGAGGCGAAAGGCTTTGCAATTGATGCGAAAGTTTGGTATAGTACGCGCCACATGAAGAAAAACACGACACAAGCAGATTTCTGGTATGCCGTCCAGAACACGACGGTGGTGATCCCCCCGAAAAAAACGATCGAAACCTTCGGGAACACGATCATTCAATACCATTTGATCTCCGAGCTGATGGACATTCCGGGCAAGGTGCGCATCCGTGAGGGACGCCTGCAGGCGTTCAAGCCGTTGATCATCGTGCCGGATCCGTCACATGTCCAGACCGATCTGGAGGGCTTTGGAGAACAGGCGAAAGCATATATGGAATGGCTGAAGCAGAACGCCGAGAACCTTCGACTGCTGCAATACGGATACACCCTGAAACAAGAGGCGTTCAGCGAACAAGTCGTCACCGATTCGGTGAAGAATGTGGTGGATCGCGTCTCTCAAGAGGTCAAGTCCGCCAACAATCCCTTCGACGCAGTGGTGCTGGGGGTCGATGAGCCGTGGGATGTCTGCCTGGTCCGTCTCTTCTGGCTGATAACCGTGAAATCCGCGCCGGAAAACATCCGTGAATTCGAGAAGGAACGCGAGTTGGAACTGCGCGACGGTATCCCGATGGAAGTCCGGCGCGAGGTGGAACAGGCGTTCGCCGCCGCCGAACAGGACTCGCGGCTCGTCAAGGCGCTCGGCGAACTTCTCCAGAAGCGCGGCGTCTTCGATCACTACCAAGACCGCTTTTTCCGACTGGTGTAAGGGGTGCTCCGCACCAGCGTGGTAAGCGTGTAAAGCTGGTTAAGCGAGGTAAGCTGGGTAGGCGAGGGAATGAATCGACGACAACCGGCGAGTAAGCTCACTGGCGCCATCTGGAAACTCGTGCGCGCGAAGGAATGAATCGGAAGCGGTCGAATAAAAATGAAGAATGAAGGCGGCAAGCGTCCCGCCCGTGCCGCGCATGGGAATGTTCATTGGAATAACTTGGAGAAGTGCCGCATCTCGTCATTCGTCACTCGTCATTGCTTCGCGAAGCGAAGTTATACGAACAGCTAAAAAGTGAATAGAAAAAAACTCTCACTTAGATGAATTTTGTGATTGGAGAATCGGGACAGATACCTTATACTTTTCTTGTACGAAAGGAACTGTCGAGTTTCGTTAGGAGGTTATTGTGAAAACAATCATGAAGGGTACCGCATTGGTCTGTGTCGTTGCTGCAACTCTGGTTTCCGGATGCAAGTCCGGCGACTGCTGTGGTACGGCAAAGGATGGACAAGGAGTCTGTTGTATGAAGAAAACTGGTAAGGCATCGGTTGAGAAATCGTTTTTCGGTAAGACGAAAAAGGGCGAGGATGTCCACAAGTATCGGATGATCGGTGCGGGTGGCGTGGTGATGGAAGTGATTGACTACGGTGCGCACGTGGTCAGCCTCTTGACGCCCGACCGTGACGGGAAGCTCGCGGACATTACGCTCGGCTTCAACGACGTGGCTGGATACGAAGACATCGAACCGTACTTCGCGGGATTGATCGGACGCTTCGGCAACCGCATCGCCAACGGCAAGTTCACGCTGGACGGCAAGACGTACACGTTGCCGCTCAACAACGAGCCGGGCGGGATCAAGTGTTCGCTGCATGGCGGTATTGTCGGCTTCAACGATTACGTCTGGGCGACCGAGCCTTTCCAGGATGGCGATACGGTCGGTCTGAAAATGAAGATCACCAGTCCGGACGGCGACCAGGGGTATCCCGGCAAGCTGGACGTGACTGTTACCTACACGCTGAAGCCGGACAATGTCTGGCGCGTGGACTACGAGGCGGTGACGGACAAGGCCACGCCCGTGAACCTGACCCAGCACATCTTCTTCAACCTCAAAGGAGAAGGCGAGGGGACGATTTTGGATCACGAGCTGATGATCAACGCCGACAAGGTGACGCCGGTCAACGCCGGATTGATTCCGACCGGACAGTACATGAACGTCAAGGGTACGCCCTTCGACTTCACCGTGCCGTGGGAAATCGGCGACCGCATCAACACGAAAGAGAACGAGCAGATCAAATTCTGCGGAGGTTATGACATCAACTACGTGCTGAACAGCCAGGACGGACACCTCGCCCCGGCGGCGTGCCTCTACGAGCGCACCACGGGCCGCAAGGTCATCATCAGCACCACGGAGCCGGGCATCCAGTTCTACTCCGGAAACTTCATGACCGACAAGAACATCGGCAAGAACGGCAAGGTGATCGGTTATCGCGGCGGTCTCGCTCTGGAGACGCAGCACTATCCCGATTCCCCGAACCAGCCGACCTTCCCCTCCACGATCCTCCGTCCGGGCGCGGTCTATCAGACCACGACGGAATGGAAGTTCACGGCTGAATAATTACGGGCGGCAGATTGCGCGCGGGACTTGGCGACAGGTTCCGCGCGAACCCGCCAAGGAGTCCTCATGGGCATTATTGATATCATCATCTTCTTCGGATTCATCGCCGCCGTTCTGTGCGTCGGCATGATGAAGAGCAAGGGAGAGCAGACCTCTGGCGAGAAGGGTGCAGACGAGTACTTCCTCGCTGGGCGTGGCCTCAAGTGGTGGCTGATCGCCTTCTCCCTGATTGCGGCGAACATCTCGGCGGAGCAGTTCGTCGGCATGTCGGGACAGGGCGCCGGGCTGGAAGGTCTTTCGTGCGCCTCCTGGGAATGGATCGCCGCTATCGCGCTGGTCGTGGTGGCCTTTGCGCTCCTCCCTTACTTCCTGAAGACGGGCATCACCACGATCCCGGAATTCCTCGAAGTCCGTTACAACCACTGGGCGCGGACGATCATGACCGTCTCCATGATGGGCATCCTGATCGTCGCCAGCCTCATCGGCGTGACCTACGCCGGATCGCTCGTGATGCACCAGCTTTTCCTGAAGATCGGCTGGAACATTCCCTTCTGGGGATGCTGTCTGCTGATGGGGCTGATGGCTGGCGGGTACGTGCTCTTCGGCGGACTCAAGGCTTGCGCTTGGGCTGACTTGTTGCAAGGCTCTGCGCTGATCGTCGGTGGCGCGATTATCGCCTACTTCGCGGTGAAGGCGCTCGGCAGCGCCGAGACCGTCATGGGCTGGACGCGCGACGCGACCGGTACGCTGCAGAGTGCGCCCCAGGCGGCGTCGGGCGACGGCTGGCTCGCGACCTTCAAGGCCGCGAACGCCGTCAAGCTTGAGATGGGGCGTCCCGCCTCCGACACGGCGATGCCGTGGACGATCCTGTTGGTCGGCATCTGGATTCCGAACTTCTACTACTGGGGACTCAACCAGTACATCACGCAGCGTATCCTCGGTTCCGGCTCGCTGGCGGAAGGGCAGAAGGGACTGGTTCTCGCCTCCGCTCTGAAGCTGCTGATCCCCTTCATCATCGTCATCCCCGGCATCATCGCCTTCAACCTCTTCGCGAAGGACATGGTGGTTGCCGACGGCACGTACAAGTACGACAGCGCACTCGGTCTGCTCATCACCAAGCTGATCCCGCAGAACGTGGGTATCCTCGGCTTCGTGCTGGCGGCCCTGCTCGGCGCGATCGTCAGTTCGCTGGCCGCCGTGTTGAACGCGACCTCCACGCTCCTGACGATGGACATCTACCAGCGGTACGTGAAGCGTGACGCTTCGCCGAAGCAGCTGGTCTCCTTCGGCCGCGTCTCGATCGCCGTGCTGATGGTGATCGGCATCGTGGTGGCGAGTATGCTGAAGGCCGAATCGATCTTCGCCTACATCCAGACGGTGCAGCTTTACATCTCCGGCGGTGTCGTGGCGGTCTTCATCTTCGGTCTGCTGAACCGGCGCGGCGCACGTTGGGTCGGCGTGATTGGACTGTTGGCCTACCCGGTCATCTTCGCGTTCTTCAACAACTGGATGCCCGCTTCGCTGCTGAGCGCGATTCCGCTCACGCTGGGCGGAAGCGTCGCGAAGATGCACTACCTCTGGGCCGCGAGCTACGCGCTGATCCTGACGCTCCTCGTCATGTTCGTGCTGGGCGCGGTCTTCAAGGAGGAAAAGCCGGTTGTCTTCGAGTCCAACACCAAGCTGGACCTCACCACCTCCAAGGGCGCGCTGGTCTTCGGACTGGCGGTGATCGCGTTGACGGTCGCGCTCTACGTGGTGTTCTGGTAGGAAGGAGAAGCCCGCGATGACCATCATTGAGCCACACGTACACATGCTGGCACGAACGACGGATGAATACCAGGCGATGTATCGCGCCGGTATCCGCGCCTGTGTGGAACCCTCTTTCTGGCTGGGTACGAACCGCCGTTATCCCGGCTCGTTCTTTGACGCATTCCGCCTGGTGCTGGACTTCGAGTGCGTTCGCGCCGCGCGCTATGGCATCGACCACTACTGCGCGATCGCGATGAACCCGAAGGAGGCCGAGGACAAGGTGCTCGCCAAAGAGGTCATCGACGGCATCGGCCCGTACCTCGACCACCCGCGCTGCGTGGCGGTCGGGGAAATCGGGTTCAACCTGATCACGCCGAACGAGGAGGAAGCCCTCGTCCGGCAGCTTCAGATCGCCGAGGATCGCAAGATGCCCGTGGTGCTGCATACGCCGCACCAGAACAAACTCAAAGGCACCCTGCGTATCCTCGACATCATCAAGAACGGACACTTCACGGTCGAGCGGATCGACGTGGACCACAACACGGAGGAGACCATCAAGCACACGCTGGATTCCGGCTGCTACGCCGGCATGACGGTCTATCCGTTCTCCAAGCTCTCGCCGGAGCGCGTCTCCGCGATGGTGCGGCAGTACGGTTCGCGTCGCGTGATGGTCAACAGCTCGGCGGACTGGGGCATCTCCGATCCGCTGTCGCTGGTCAAGGTCGTGGAGCGTCTGCGCCAGGACGGGCATCCGGAAAGCACCGTCCAAGACTTGGTCTTCAACAACGCGATGGCGTTCTACAGCGCCTCGCCAAAATGGAAGCCGAACTTCGAAATCGTTCCGCCCGATCCGATCACGTATCAACATCGGTAACAGCCAACTCAGAACTCGGAACTCAGAACGGAAAAGGAAGTCAAAGATGAAAGTATTGATTCCGTTGGCTCCCGGAGTGGAGGAGCTGGAGGCAATCTCCGTGGTGGATGTGTTGCGTCGCGGAAAGGTCGAGGTCGTCACCGCCGCCGTAATGAACAGCAAGACCGTCATGACCGCGCATGGCGTGGTCTGGCAGGCGGACGCGCTGTGGACGCAGATCGAGCCGGATCTGGACTCGTTCGACGCCATCGTGCTGCCGGGCGGCGGCGCGGGCACCGAGGCACTGATGGCCGACAAGCGCGTGATCTCGGCGATCAAGCTCTTTAACCGCGACGAGAAATTTGTCTGCGCGATCTGCGCCGCCCCGATGGTGCTTGCCAAGGCGGAGGTGCTGAAGGATCGCGAGGCGACCTGTTATCCCACCTGCATGGAGGCGCTCGGCAGCTCCTACCGCGACGCCCCCGTCATCGTGGATGGCAACATCATCACCAGCCAAGGCCCCGGTACCGCTCTGCTCTTCGCCCTCGTGCTTCTCTGCCATTTCGTCGGCGAGCCGATGGCCCGCCAGGTGGCCGGTGGCATGCTCACCAGCTTCTGACGCGGGGCGGCGGCGGGTAGGAACCGCGCCGTTTCCGGCGCGGCGCAGAACAGAAGGCGGCCTGGGAACGGCGCGGCGCAGAACAGGAGGCGGCCTCGGAACGGCGCGGCGCAGAACCAGCCGCCGGAGCGCGCCGGAAGTGGGGCGGCGCGGAACCAGCCGCAAGAAAGCGGGCTGCCCGTGTGCGAAGCGCCACGGGATGCTACACGCCCTGGATGAGGGCGACGGCGAGGTCGTTGACGTTCGTTCCGGTCGGGCCGGTGATAATCAGCCCGTCGCAACGCGCGAGGGCGTGGTAGGCGTCGTTGTTCTCCAGCACCTGCCGAATATCCAACCCGCATTCTTGTAGAGTCGCGGAGGTGTCGCCATCGACATAGCCGCCCGCCGCGTCGGTGGGCCCGTCTGTTCCGTCGCTGCCCACGCTGAAGACCGCCGCATTCGTCATGCCCGCGATTCCCTGCGCGGCGGCGAGCGCGAGTTCCTGGTTCCGTCCACCCTTGCCCGTTCCCGTCAGGCGCACCACCGTCTCGCCCCCTGCCAGAAACGCAAGGCGTTTGCCGTCGTGCGCGTGGGTACACAGGACGGAGGCGAGGAACGCGCCCGCCTCCCGCGCTTGGCAGGTCAGGCAGTCCGTCAGCAGGATCGGTTCGTAGCCGAGTTCCTTGCAGACGGCAGACGCCGCGCGGCAGAGTTCCCGAACGCTTCCCGTGATTTCCGTACGCACGTTGGGAAGCGTTTTCGGCGGTTCCTCGCGCAAGCGATCCCATGCGCAGTCGGGCAAATCGAGCCGGTAGCGCGTCGCGATCTCCAGCGCTTGCCGACAAGTCGTCTGGTCGGGACAGGCGGGACCGGAAGCGATCAGGTCAAGCGGATCGCCCACGATGTCGGAGAGGACGATCTGGAAAATCCGGGCGGGTTCACAGTACCGGGCGAAGCGGCCGCCCTTGACGGCGGAGAGCCGCTTTCGGATCGTGTTCATCTCCACGATGTCCGCGCCGCAGGCGAGCAGCTGGCGCGTCACGTCGAGCAGGGTTTCCGGCGGAACCGTCGGTTTCTCGAAGAGGGCGCTGCCGCCGCCGGAGAGAAGGAAAAGAACCGTGTCCGTCTCTTGCAGGTGGGCGCGGGCGAGCAGTTCCAACGCCTCTTCCGTGGCGCGGAAGGAACGCGCGTCCGGCACGGGGTGTCCCCCTTCGCGACAGACGACCGGAGGCGGCAGCTCGCCCCGGATATGTCCCTCTTTCGTGATGACGATCCCGGAATCGACGGGGTGGGGAAGGCAGCGCAGCGCGGCGTTCGCCATCTGCCAGGCGGCCTTGCCCGCCGCGACCAAAAAGACCCGTCCTGGGAAAGAGACGCCTTGCAACGCGCGTTCCACCGCCTCGTCCGGCAGAATCGCCCATATCGCCCGTGTCCAGATCCGTTCCGCGTCATCTCGCATTTTTTGATTCATCGTTCTGTGCTTTCCGTGGTTCGATTTTTATGCTATGCTTGTCCCTGTCCATGTGGAGGACGGTTGTTTATGATACAAAAATTGGACCGGGTTGTCAGCCCGGGTTTTTGTGGGCCGTTCGCTCTCTGGTGAGTAGGTGCGGTTGGTGGCTTACCGTATCGAAAAGCGGAATAAGGAGTAAAATGAGCAAGTTAGTTTCACGTCACGTTTTCACCTCCGAATCGGTTTCGGAGGGGCATCCCGACAAAGTCTGCGATCAAATCTCGGACGCCATTCTCGACGCCTGTCTGAGCAAGGATGACCAGGCGCACGTCGCCTGCGAGACCGCCGTCGGCCCGAACCTCGTCGTCAATGTCGGCGAGATCACCTGCAACCGTTGGAAGGAGATCAACCCGCAGGAGATCGTGCGGGAGGTCGTGCAGGACATCGGCTACGACGACAAGACCGAGGGATTCAGCTTCGACACCTTCAATTATCTCTGCGCACTGCACGGGCAGTCCGCCGACATCAACCAGGGCGTCAGCCGTGGCGCGTTGGAGGAGCAGGGCGCGGGAGACCAGGGGATGATGTTCGGCTACGCGACGAACGAGACGCCGGAATTCATGCCCGCCACGAGCGTCTATTCGCACGGCCTGCTGCAGTTCTTCACCGCGCTGCGCAAGAACGGGGAGATCGACTACCTCCGGCCGGATTCCAAAGCGCAGGTCAGCATCCTGTACGACCAGGGGAAGCCGCAGGAGATTACCACGGTGGTGGTCTCGCACCAGACGCGCGAAGTGCCGATCGAGCGGATCCGCAAGGACATCGAGGAGAACGCGCGCATCTTCCTGAAGGACACGGGGCTTCTCACGGACCGCACGGTCTTCCATATCAATCCGACGGGCAAGTTCGTGATCGGCGGTCCCTGCGGCGATTCGGGCGTGACCGGACGCAAGATTATCGTCGATACCTACGGAGGGATCGGTTCGCACGGCGGCGGTGCCTTCTCCGGGAAGGATCCGTCCAAGGTGGACCGCTCCGCCGCCTACTACGCGCGGTACGCCGCGAAGAACATCGTGGCGGCAGGACTCGCCGGCAAATGCGAAATCCAGGTTGCCTACGCGATCGGCGTGGCGAAGCCGATGAGCATCAACGCCACGACCTACGGCACGGGAAAGATCTCCGACGAGAAAATCGCCGAGCTGCTGCTGGACGGCGGCATCTTCGATTTCCGTCCGGGGATGCTGGTGAAGGATCTCGATTTGACACACCCCACCGGATATGCTTCGGCGAACGGCTGGACCTACCGCAAGTCGAGCAACTACGGTCACTTCGGACGCGAGGGATTCCCGTGGGAGAGGCTGGACAAGGTGGATGCGATCAAGGGCGCGCTGTAAGGCGGGGAGGATTCAGACGATGGACTACAAGATTCGGGATATCGGACTCGCGGACCTGGGACGCAAGATGATCGAGGTGGAGGAGAAGGAGATGCCGGGCCTGATGGCGACCCGCGCGAAGTACGGTCCTTCCAAACCGCTGGCGGGAACGCGCATCATGGGATCGTTGCACATGACCATCGAGACGGCGATTCTCATCGAGACGTTGCGGGAACTGGGCGCCGACGTGCGCTGGGCTTCCTGCAACATCTTCTCCACCAATGATGCAGCGGCTGCCGCGATCGTGAAGTCCGGCACATCGGTTTTCGCTTGGAAAGGCGAGACGCTGGAAGAGTACTGGTGGTGTACGAAAAAGGCGCTGACTTGGGAGGACGGCGATGGTCCCGACCAGATTGTGGATGACGGCGGCGACGCGACGCTCCTGCTGCATCTGGGGTATCAGGCGGAAGACGACACCTCGTTCCTGGACGTGCCGACGGAGGTGGAGGAGGAGCAGGTGATCTTCAACCTCATCAAGAAGACCTTGAAGGAAGAGCCTGGTTTCTTCCACCGCGCGGTGGCGCGGATGCGCGGCGTCTCCGAAGAGACGACGACCGGCGTCCACCGCCTCTACCAGCGCGAAGCGGAGGGCAAGTTGCTCTTCCCTGCGATCAACGTGAACGACTCCGTCACCAAGTCGAAGTTCGACAACATCTATGGTTGCCGCGAGTCGCTGGTGGACGGGATCAAGCGCGCGACGGACGTGATGATCGCCGGCAAGCTCGCCTTCGTCTGCGGGTACGGCGATGTCGGCAAGGGATGCGCGGAGGCGCTGAAGGGAAGCCACGCGCAGGTGTGGGTTTCGGAAATCGACCCGATCTGCGCGTTGCAGGCCTGCATGGCGGGATTCAAGGTGACGACGGTCGAGGAGGCACTCCCCTACGCGAACATCTTCGTGACGACCACCGGCAACTGCGACATCATCACGGCGGAACACATGAGCCAGATGCGTGACCAGACGATCGTCTGCAACATCGGGCATTTCGACAACGAGATCAAGATGGCGGACCTGAAGAAGTGGCCGGGCATCCAGCACACGAACATCAAGCCGCAGGTCGATAAGTGGACGTTCCCCGACGGGCACTCCATCTACATCCTGGCGGAAGGGCGTCTCGTCAACCTCGGGTGCGCGACGGGACATCCCGCTTTCGTGATGTCGAACAGCTTCACCAACCAGACGCTGGCGCAGATCAAGATCCGGCAGGAGAAGTTGCCGATCGCCGTCCATCGTCTGCCGAAGGAACTCGACGAGGAAGTCGCGCGCCTGCATCTGGAGCAGCTCGGTGCCAAGCTCACCACGCTGACCCAGAAACAGGCCGACTACATCGGTGTACCGGTGAACGGTCCCTACAAGCCGGAATACTACCGGTACTAGCTCTCGCCTCCCGCGCATTCCTGCGCGGGCACAGAACAGGACATGAGGCGGCGCCCACCTGCCCGGACACAGGACAGGACATGAGGCAGCGCCCACCTGCCCGGGCACAGGACAGGACATGAGGCGGCGCCCACCTGCCCGGGCACAGGACAGGACATGAGGCGGCGCCCACCTGCCCGGACACAGGACAGGACATGAGGCGGCGCCCACCTGCCCGGGCACAAAACAAACAGGCACCCGTACAAGCGGGTGCCTGTTTTGTCTTGTTCTGCGCGCGGGCAGAAATGCCCGCGTTTCCATTCGTTACCGAATGGAGAGGATGGTGCCGTTCGCCACCAGACGGGCCCAGATTTCATTCCCTTCGCGCTTCACGGAGACCGTGTAGCCGGCGAGGCCGGCGCCCGTGCCGCGCAGGACACCGCCGATGGAGATCGAGCCGTCGATCTCCGCGACCTTCGCCGCGAAGTGCTTGTCCAGCGGGTTCGACGCATCCCGTCCGAAGTCCACCGTCAAAGTCCCCTCCGTGGCGAAATTGCCGGTCACTTTCAGCCAGTCGCTTGTCGCGCCCGAGTCGTTCGCCGTGCAGATGAGCGACGTATTGGCCTCCATCGTCAGGTTCTCGACGGTGACCTTCGCGCCCGCCGCGTGCGTATCGGAGGCGCCGGGGGCGACGCTCTGCGTCACGCGGAAGGTGCCGTTGGAGCAGTAGCCCGTTCCCTTGATGCGCGAGAGCGTCTGGGAGAGGTTGTTGCCGTCCACGACAGTACCCGTAGCCGTCTCGACGCCGGGGGCGATGGCCCCGGCGACTTGCGCCAGCACCTCGCCCTTCTCGATCTTCACCAGACCGGTGAACGAGTTGGCCGTCGTCAGGATCAGCTTGCCGTCGCCGGTCTTCTTCAAGCCACCGTCCTCGCCCGCGAGTTCGGCGTCGTGCGTGAAGGGCACGGACCACGTCAGCGTATCGGCGGCGGAAAGCATCGAGAGATCGAGGCAGGCGCCGTTTGTCGAGACGATATTGACAAGGTGCGTGTCGGTGATCGACAGGTTGTTGGTGCCTGGGCGGAAGGTGCCGCCGTTCCAGAAGATTTCTGCAGTCGAATACGTCCCATTCCAATCCAGTGTCTCGATTCCGGTGGTCTGCAAGACACCGCCGTGCAGATTCATGCGGGAACGCGCTCCGTACCGGCCCATGCGAACCTTCCGGTTGTTGACGGTCGAGCTGTCCGTCACGAGAAGACCTGCGTACTGGTTGAAAATCGCACGCGCGGAAGGGGCGCCGCCACCGGCGTACCCGAAGTCCATGCATTCACCCGACACATGGATCTCGCCGCCGTATTGGTTGATGACAACTTCCAGCGTATCGGCGTGATTCCCGTTGCCGTGATTGCCCAATGCGAAACGGCCTTTGGAACGGAAGATTGCGCCGTCATGTACGTTCAACGTGGCGACGAGATTCATCTTGCCGTCGCCGTCCCATCCGAGAATGAACTGCGTCGCCGTGACATCGCCGCTGCGGATCGTGACCGTCGGGCGGAGTGGTTCGGCGAACAACTCGTAGGAGGCGTGACTGCGTCCCAAAACGAGGTAACTGTCGAAGACCGTCGTACCACCGAGGATTTCCAGTTCTCCGGTCATGCCGGTGCCGTCTTCGTTCTTGAAGTTGTAGCCACCGACCCAGAACTCGCCGCCTTTGATGTTGACGGTCTGGCCCTCATGTCCCCAGACAACCTTCCCGTTCAGAATCAAGCCCGGGGGATAGCCTTTGCTCGGCGCGTCACCGTTCGCAGCGAACGTCGGCACCGTGCCTTGATCTTTACCGCTGTTGGTCAGCCTGATCGTGCCGGACCCGGTGAGGTAGAGCGTCCCCTTGCCAGTCTTGATGAAGGCTCCGTTGTTGGAGAAGGCCTTGTCGATGTAAATCTCGGTATTCTCCTCGGCCCGCACCACGAGCGACTGCCCGGAGGCGATTGTCGGCGTGAGCGGGGCGCGGAACACGCCGTTTTCGGTGAAACGGAGCGTCGCCGCGCCGAGCGAAAGCGGTGTCTCGCCGAAGAGCGCAGGATCGCCCTGAATCGTGCCGGAGTTGACCGACAGTCCGGCGGCATTGACGGCGCCTCCCAGCGTTACCGTACCACTTCCGGTGGAGGCGGGATTAACATTGATCGTCTTGTCGGAGGAGAGCGTGGGCAGGGTGAGCGAACCGCCCGCCACCGTGGAGATTATCGGCGGCAGGTAGGGGCCGTTGGGTTCCATCGTGAGCGAACCGCCGGAGAGCGTCGTGTCCGCCGTGGCGTTGTAGGTAATCGTGCCCAGCGTGTGCGCACCGCCCAATGTGATCGTCCCGTCGGTTGTCAGCGTATTCGGGAAGATGACCTCGTCGCCCGCGACATCCAGCGGCAGGCTGGACCAGTTGTCCGCCGTGCTCCAGGTGCCGCCGCCGTTCGTCTGCCAGGTGTGGACACGGGAAGTGTCGAGGGCGAACGTGACACTCAACTCGTCGGTATTCGCGTCCAGCGCGGTCACTCGGAAAGTTGCCGTGTAGAGCGGGAAGCGCGAGTCCATCGCGTACTTCGAGGTGTCGAAGCAGCCCTTGGGTCCGCTCATCAGCTTGTACGTGCCGACTACGGGATAGAGGTTCGTCCCGCTCTGGTATGTGTTGAACTCCAGTGTGCCGTTGACCGTGATCGAATCGCGGATGGCGGTGTAGTTGACGCCGTCGTAACCGTGGATGATCCAGCGCGTGACATCGGACGCGCTTTCGCCGAGGGTGATGTTCGCGATATGGTTGGTGGTGCCCCTGCTGCCGACGCGGAGCGTCGCGCCGTTCTGCAGACGGATCGGCATCGTTTCCATCGTGGCATCAGAGATGCCTAGTGTGGATCCCGCTTCCGCGATCAGCGCCCCCTTGAAAGTAAAGGTCTCTCCGTCGGATCCGCGGAAGAAGACCGCGCGAGCCGTATCGCTCCGCACGAGGAAGCCGCCGTCATCCGCGCCGTTCAGCGCGGGATCCGAAATGATCGAGGAGCGGACGTTGAACGAGCCGCCTTTCAGCGTCGTCGCGTCGAAGACGCTCTGGTTCGCGCCGAGGCGGATCTGCGTGAAGCCCTGGAATGTCGGCTCGTCGCCGGTGAGCTGGATCGTGCCGCCGTCCAAATTCAGGTAGCCGGTCCCATTGCCCTTCGTAATCGCGTCGCAACGGATGGTCGCGCCATCCGAGAGGTTGATGGTCGAGACGCTGTTGTCGTATCCCAGCACGATGTTGCCTTTTGCCAGCTCGAAGAGTGTACCGGCGCCGCTGATGTTCAGTTCGGTTTGGACGCCGCCCTGTCCCATGCGGAAATGGTAGTTGTTCGTGTTGCGGTGGAGGAAGTGCGCTCCGTTCATCACGTTGACCGTCGCTTTGGAGCCGCCGCCCTTGTGGTTACCCATGCGGAACTCGTCGTTCACCTCGAAGACGCCGCCCAGAACGTTCAGCGTCGCGTAGGTCTTGGCAGTCGATCCGGAGAAGTTGTCGTAGCACATGATCACCTTCTCCGGGTTGACATAGCCGCCGCGGATCGTCACCACGGGACGCGCAATGCCGTCCCCTCCGATCGTTTCAGGGAGTCCGTTATTGCGCCCGATTACGATATGCGAAGGGAAGTACGTCTCGCCGCCGGTGATCTCCAGCTCGCCGGTTGTCTCCTCGCCCGCGTTGGTGGTGGTGAACGAACCAACCCAGATTTCATCATACGGAATCCGGACAACCTGTCCGGGAACACCCCAGCTGACCTTGCCGTCGGCGATCAGGACGGCGCAGTGCCACCGCGTCGGCTCGCCGTTTTCGTCAATCATGTTCTTGGACTTGGCGCCATCGTCCAGCCACCAGGCGCCGGACGCATTCCCGAGGATATTCGTGCCGGGGCCGGCGAGCGTGAGCGTACCGGGACCGGTCTTCAGGAAGTCGCCCGTGATTTGCGTGACCGGCGCCGTCAGCGTCAGGTCGTGGTCCAGCCGCAGGTTCACGGGGTAGTTGTCGCCCGTGTCGAGGTAAAGCGGACGGTCGATCGTCGCATCCGGTCCGGTGTAATGGAAGGTGCCGCGCCCGAGCGTCCAGCCCTGTCCGGCACCGATGGAGGACGCCGCACCCGCGTTGGCGAGAGATGACGCGAGGACCGTGCCGCTGCCCTGGCGGAAGGGACCGGAGAAGGTGTTCGCGCCGGAGAGCGCGACCGTGCCGCTTCCGCTGGCATTGGGGTTCGCGAATACGCCGCCCGCGCCCGCGATCACGCCGGAGAACGCAAGCGTCGTGCTGGAGGCCGTGTTGAAGGCGGTCAGGCTGGAAAGCGTCAGCGGTATCGTTACCGTGTGCGCCCCGGCGAGCGTGGACCAGAACGGCATATACGCGCCGGAAAGCGTCAGCGGCCCCGTGCCCGCGAAGGTGTACGGTTCGGCGGAGTCAACCGTCACGCCGCCGACGGTGAAGGCGGAGTTGAGCGTGACCGTCGCGCCACCGGCCTGCGCCGCCGTCGTGAAGGAGGCGAGGGTGGAGCTGCCGCTGGAGGGAACGGCGTTGCCGTCCCAGTTGTCGCCGGTCTGCCAGTCACCGCCCGCCGCGTTCGCCCACGTCGCCGTGGCAGGGGCCGAGGCGGCGGCGACGGTGACCTTCAACGTCTTGACATCGCCGGAGGTCTCGATCGCGTAGGTGTAGCTCGCGGTGTCGGAGGCGGAATATGGCTGTACCTGCGTGACTGTGAACGGCACGGAAGCCGGGAACTTCAACAGCTCGTAGGTGCCGGGTGTGGTGACCGGATCGGTTGTTCCCTTGTCCACGAAATAGACGGAAAGACGTTCGGGAGGGTTCCAGTCGTTCAGTGTGATGGTGCTGACCGTGCCGTTTTCCAGTGTGAAGCCGAATACCGCAGCGCCCCCGTTCGTCAGGCTGGGGAAGGTGGCGGCGGCAGTACTGCGCAGGACGCCCAAACCGAGTGCATGGACCGGACCGGTCGGGACAACGCCGTCGAAGATGATGGACGTGTTGTCGGAACAGGTGATCGGTCCTGAAAAGGAGAGCGCGCCCTTGAAAGCGACAGACTTGCCGCCGGAGACGGTGACGCCTCCGTCGTTCGCGACGCCGGGGAGCGGCTGGATCACGCCGTTCCAGGTGGAGTCGCCGCGCGCGTCGATCGTCAGCCCCTTCTCGCCGAGATATGTGACGATCCTCTCGTTGACCGTGCCGCTAGGCTTGATGACGCCGCCGTCCGCCTCGATGCGCGCATCGCCCGCATACGCGCAATTGAAGTTGTTCGCCCGCAGGATACCGTTGTCGAAGAGCTTGATCACGCAGGTGTTGCCGGCGCCGGACTGTATGAAGGTGTTGAAGTTCTTGTCGCACTGGAACGTGCCGTTCGAACTGACGTTGATGTAGATCTTGCCGCCGCCCGCGTTCTGCCCCCCGCTGTAGTCGCCAGTGGAGCGCAGGATGCCGCCGCTGACGTTCACCGTGACGTATCCCTGCGACGGGTGGTCGCAGAGACGTAGGTACCCGGTGCGCAGTTCTCCGCCAAAGACATTCAGCACCGGTTTCGCCGTCACGTTCTTATTTCCGATGGTATAGCCCATTGAGATATTGTTCGCCCAGGTGTAGCCGCCGTAGATGGAGACGGTGGAGGAGAGTCCCTCCGACGCGGTGGTGGTGTTGCCGTTCGCGCGCCCGATCGCCAAAAAGTTGCCTAAGTTGTTGTACCCGCCGTAGATGTCCAGATAGGCGGCCGTTTCCGCGCCGGACGCCGTGGTGCTGTTCTTGCCCACGACGAACTCATTGTCGCCGAAATAGTTGGTCACCGTGTTCGGCGTGTCGATCACGACGCGGCCGTTCAGGATGATAAAACCGGCGATGCCGAGCGACGCGCCGTCACCGTTGGCGCCGATGTTCGGCACTTCGTTGATGCTGCCCAGGGTGCCGCCGTAGAAGGAGTTCCGGCATCCCGGTATCGAAGCGGGCGTGGCGATGGTCATCGTGCCGGGACCGGTCTTGATGAGACAGCCGTTCACCGCCGTGAAGCGTCCGGAGAACGTGAGGTCGTGGTCGAGGTTCAGCACGGCGCCGTGTTTCGCCGCGCCCGACGGCATCTGGATCAGCACGGAACGGTCGGTGACCGCGTCCGGCCCCGTGTAGTGCAGCGTGCCGTTTCCGAACACGAGTGTGTACGGGACATACGACGACTCGCCGATCGCGCATATCGACCCCCAGTTCCCGATGGAATCCACGGCCAGCGTACCGCTCTTGATGTAGGTGCCTCCGAGGTAATTGTTCTGCGGGCTGGCGAGCGTCACGATGCCGCCGCCCGTCGCGCCGTCGTTGATCTGCACGTTGCGCGCCCCGCCGAGCGTCTCCGTCACGTTCGTCGCCACGCCATTCCCCGGTGCGATCACCAACGTCTCCGAAAGAAAGCCGGTCACATCATCCGCGAGTGCGCACCATGCGGCACATGCGAGGAGGGCAGATGCCCCCCCCTGTACCACGCGAAGAGTCCGACTGAAACCATTTACACATTGCGACATCCTGCTCATATCCAACTCCTTTTTCTACAATTGCGCCAGTGCAATGCTGGCAACTCCATTCATCAGTCGCAATAAGATAGCAAACCCCACAACACACTGCAAGCTGAAAAATCAGGCAGCGTGGGGCGGGGCGCATCTCCGTAATTCAACAAGAGCCTGTGGCGCTCAAACACGGATATTTTCGTGTCCTGGTCTCACGCAAAGTCCACGAAGTTGCCGAATTATTCCCTACCTTTGCGAACGTGGCGGACTTTGCGTGAGGTTGAATCTTCGCGTTTCGGTATCGCAGGCATCTACATGGATCACGGTGAAAAACGCAGATGCGCCCGCAGCCCCTTCGTACTGACCGATTACATGCGAGTGAAGCCCTTGCAGGGCTAAATGCACTTCGTGCTAAGTGTCCCTGCGGGACTAAATGCCCTTGCAGGGCTAAATGCACTTCGTGCTAAGTGTCGCTTCGCTCCTAAATGCCGCTGCGCGGCTAAGTCAACTTAGGTGGCGCCCGCCACCACTTAGGGCGCAGCCCACTTAGGACGAAGTCCACTTACCAAACTTAGGGGCGCAGCCCACTTAGGACGAAGTCCACTTACCAAACTTAGGGCGTAGCCCCTTTTAGGCGGCCTGAGCCGCCCTACGTGAGGCAAACTTATCCTCGTGGACATTCCCGTACACGGCGCGGATGGAGGTAATCTGGACTCATTTTTTGTGCCAAAGAATCGCAAAATGGCTCATATTTTGTGAAGTATGTTCGAAAAATGGCTCATTTTTTCGTTATTGAAGGTTGTACGAACAGCGAAATGATGATAGAATCTGCGGCGAAACCTATGGAAAGGGGAATCTATGGACATTCCGTATATACCACGCAAATTTGACCGCTACCTTGCAGAGTGGAAAGCGGACGAAAACCGTAATCCTCTTCTTGTCAAGGGGGCGAGACAGGTCGGCAAAACAGAATCCATTCGGCATTTTGCACGGCAGAGCTATGAGAACGTCATTGAAATCAACTTCGTTGATACACCTGAATTCAAGTCAATCATCCGAGACGGATACAAACCGGATTCAATCATCGGCCAAATGTCGCTGATCGATCCATCCTTGAGATTCATCCCTGGTCGAACATTGCTATTCTTCGATGAGATTCAGGAATTCCCCGACATCGCGACATCGTTCAAGTTCTTCAAGCAAGATGGTCGCTACGATGTCATCGCCAGCGGCTCCCTGTTGGGAATACACTACAAGCGCATCAGTAGCGTTTCCGTCGGATACAAAACCGACCATACGCTTCGGTCGCTGGATTTCGAGGAGTTCATGCGTGCAAGGGGTTACGGGGATTCATTTTTCGAGGATGTCTTTTCGCACATGCGCGACATACAGCCTTTCAACGAACTTGAACATTCCGTGCTGTCGCGGAGGTTTCTTGACTTCTGCGTCCTCGGCGGGATGCCGCGCATCGTCGGGGAGTTCCTGCGCAGGGGGACTTTCGAAAAGTCGCTTGAACTGCAGCGCGAGATATTGGACGGTTACAGGGACGATGTCCGCAAGTATGTGGAAGGCATGGATCAGACGCGCATCCTCAACGTGTTCGACCACATCGCACCGCAACTGGCGCAGGAGAACAAGAAGTTCCAGATTTCCAAAGTCGCCAGCGGTGCACGGATGAAAGACTATCGCGGATGCATTGAATGGCTGCGCGACGCGGGGGTGGTCAACGTTTGCCATGCGATGTCGTTCCCGGAACTTCCGATCAAGGGGCGATATGACGAGTCTCGTTTCAAGCTATACATGGCCGACACGGGGCTGCTTGTCGCGCAGCTTGAGGACGAGGCGCAAAAAGACCTTCGGGCTAACGGTAACCTTGGCGTGTACGGTGGAGGTCTCTACGAGAACATCGTCGGAGAGGCCCTTGCCAAGCTTGGATGCGAACTTGTTTACTACAAGCGGGAGGATTCCACGTTGGAAATGGATTTCTTCGTCAGGAGCCGTGACGATCTTGTACCGGTGGAAGTCAAGGCGAAGGGGGGACGCTCGCAAAGCCTACGTACACTGGTGAAAAGCGACCATTACGGGAACATCCGCTGGGGAATGAAACTTCATGGCGGGAACATCGGGTGGAGCAACCGCGTCTTGTCGATGCCCTATTATGTGACGTTTCTGTTGAAGCGATTTTTGTCCGAATGCGATCCGCTTGGACGTGCGCCTGCACGACCGCAGAGTTTCATGACGGCTGCATTGCGCGATCCCTGGCTTGGAGATGGCTTATGATAAGGAACCATCAGGTTCTTCTCGCCCTACAATTCCTCTGTTGCACCATTTGAAAACCACGGAACACACGGAATTCAAGGAATGGGGAGCGTGATTGTTTATCGTGTTAAGACAACGTTAAAGAGGTATCACCAGTCAGATATGCCAACGAAAACATATGCTTATCATGTGAGTGAAATCGAGGTGCTAACTGGCAATTTAGTTGGGTCTGAAACAGATCCCAACCCCAAAGCTAGCACCTCGGTTTCGGGGGATATTCTGCTAAACGGAGTGGAGAATGGCAAGGGGGTAAAGATATTGGGTGATTTTTCAAGGGTTGTTGATGAGAACGGCGAACCGAAGGTGGTGTATCACGGGACACCTAACAAGTTTAGTACATTCGATTATAGCAAAATAGGTTCTACGACAGACTACGGGATATTGGAAGTGGATTTTATTTTACAAACAATCGTGCTACTGCCGAAAGCTATGCAAGAACAGGAAGTGACGAAAACGAAAGTAATGGCATCGTATTAGAGACATTCCGTAATCCGCTTTGCTCGAATGATTTTAGAACTAAAGAGGAACCTGCGAAAGCAATTGATTAGGTATGAGCCAGTGGCGTTTCACCGTGGGCTTCCAGTTCGTACCCGCTCATACTACAGTGCGGTAAGTGCGTCCCGTTCTCTACGTATGACAGAAGCCTCGCCAGCGGCGATTTAACCATCTCACCTTTTCACTTACTTCTGGCGGCTGAATCGCTTGGATCCCGTACGTTGCTTGGATCCCTTCTGCTCCACACACCCCCCAGTGTCGCTTCTCCGAAGAACGTAGCCCTTGCAGGGCAGCGGTGCGAAGCCAAGTGCACTTCGTGCTACGTGTCCCTGCGGGACTAAATGCCGCTGCGCGGGTTAAGTCACTTAGGTGGCGCCAGCCCACTTAGGACGAAGTCCACTTACCAAACTTAGGGGCGCAGCCCACTTCGGACGAAGTCAACGTCCGGGTTCGATCGAATGGACATAGATGTCGCGGGGATGTTCTCCTCCGCAGACGGTGTGCGTCACGTTGCAGAGCCAAATGACGAACGGGATTTTACTCCCGGCGGTCTTCACCCGGTAAAACGCACCGAAGCGGTCGTGTTCAATCCGGTGGAGCCAAAGTTCCCATTCACCCGGCTCGGCGACATCCGCGGAGAACACAATCCGCAATTCGCCCGTTCCTTGCGCATACTTGCCGATCAACGCCCCTGCTCCCGCAACCATGCGGTTTTCCGACTGCGCGTGCTGATAAACATCCGCGTACCATTCCGTTCCATCCTGATAGAAACGCAGGGACTTCCGCTCCACTCTGGTCTTCCCGTCGATACCGCCATTTTCCGCAGGGCGCGACACGCAGGACATAACCGCGATCAGAACCGCAAGGAAAGCGACGACCGCAGCGATCAGCAGACGGTTTGCGCGGGAACAGACTTGCTTGGACCAGTTCGCTATCGCTCCCGCCAGTTCCCCGTCGCCAACCTTCGCGTCTTGCAACCGTACCGTCAAGTCGTCACGGAACTTCCGCGCTTCCGCACGTGACTGCCGGGAGCAACGCAACACCAGACCGGTTAGGATCAGGGCGAACCCCAGATGGAAGCACAGCGGTTCCTCGTCCCATTGCAGCATCGTGCAGATCCCCGTTAGAAACAACACGAGATCGAAAATAGCCACCATGAATTCTTTTACGAATCCGAAGATTTTCTTAGCGATTGCCATAACCCCTCCTTTACTAGGAACCTACAGTAACTGGCACGCCTTGCGGAGTTCCTGCGCCAGTTCGTATGCGAAACGACGGATTTCCGCCAGCGGCGGATTCTTCATCTTGCGCCAGGCCGCGATGCGTGCCGTGGGAGGCACGGCCATCGGCACCAGGTCGCAACACTCCAGCAGGTTCGCCGCATGTTCCGCCGCCTCCAGAAGTTCCTGCACGGACGAAGGACGATAGTCGAACGCATCGGACGTGTGTTCCGTCAACGCCTTGCGGATCTCCTCCACGGCGCGTTTGGCAGAGCCTTCGCGGTTCGCGAGACCGGGAATGATCACCTCCGTGTCGCGGCAGCGGTAGCACCCCATCATCGCGGCAATTGTCGCCGGGTCGCGCACCGTTCCGTCCGGATAGAAGATACCGTGTTCGCTGTCGCACCGACCCCGGATGATGTGGTTGAACAAGAACCAGCCCATGCCGTGCCGCTGGCACGCCTCCAACGCCATGTCGTATGGATTGGAGCGGGCCAGGCACCCCGTCTCCGTCTGGATGACCGGCTTTCCGTATTTCTTCCCGAGGGATTCGGCCAGCGCGAAGTTGTTCTCCTGCCGGGCGCGCGTGGAGGAATAGTCGTGGAAAGAGATCACATCCACACAGGCGACGGTCGGCTCGATCTCCCACGCCGTGGTGTATCCCACGGTGACGGGTGATCCGGGATCGAGCTGCCGCACGAGCGCACACGCCTTCCGCAGGAACGCCCATGTCTTTTCACGTCGCGCCTCTTTCTCCGCACCCTCCTTCACGTCACCCACCCACTTGTTACAGGTCGGCTCGTTCATCACGTCCCACATCAACAGCCCCGGCTCGTCCTTCAGCCCCGTCACGAAATCGGTCGCGTAAGCGGCGCATTCCGCCCAGCTCGCTTCCTCCAGCATCGCCGGACCAAGCCCGTTCCCGTTGAAAAGGATCGGCATCGAGCGATACCCGTTCTTCCACGCGAGGCGCACGAAATTGCGGTACTCCTCCACATACCCCTTCGGATTCTTGCGCCATGCCCCGCGACTCAGCCAGAATCGGATCGCGTTCAATCCCACACGCCTACCGTAGCCCAGTTCTCGCTCGACCTGCTGGTCCGTCCCCTTGAAATAATTGTAATGCGTACCACGCACCCACGAATAATCATTCGTGCGGACACCGCCGAAAGCCATACCGGCCGTCAGTGCCGTGAAGGCCGCCACCATCCCGATTCCTCTCATCGACAATCCTTTCCCGTAAGCTCCAAAATACTTTTCCATCTTACCATTTCTTCCCGCACTCTGCAACCTCGGCAATGTCGATTTCCCGATTCCGGTGCATCTGTATCATTCAACAAATGTCTGCCGTGTTTAAACACAGAAGTTTTCATGTCATGGCCTCACGCCAAGTTCGCCAAGTACGCGAAGTGGCCGACTTCCTTCCCTTTGCGAACGTTGCGGACTTTGTGTGAGGTTGAATCTCCGCGTTCGGTATCGCAGGCATCGACATGGATCACGGTGAAAAACGCAGATACGCCCTCCCGATTCGGGTGCGCCAAAAGGGATTGAAGAAGGCGCTTGATTTTGCTATTCTGTTCTTTTCTTTTGGAACTGGAAGTGAAGGATGCGATGAGACGCGGTTTTTGGACAGGGGGACTCTGCCTGCTTCTGTGCGGGTTTCTGGGTAGCGGTTGCGTGGTGATCGAGCAAACGCAAAAGCAGGACCTGGCCGGATTTTCCATTGTCGGCGCGGACGGGAAACCGGAGGAGCATATCACCGTCTCCAACTACGGCTACTATCTCTTCAACCTGATCCCGATCTGTTGCGGCAATACGGATCCTGATTCCTCGCTCGCCACGGCGTGGTTCAGCGACGAGGTGAACCTGCCGAAAGTGCAGGGCGTGTTGATCAACGAGGTCAAGGCGCGCGGATGCCAAGTCGCCGAAATCCAGCCGCTCTGCCAGTCCACCTGCTTCTTCTCGGCGATTCCCTTCATCGGCAATTCGCTTGGGATTATCTGGTACCGCGACGTGCAGGTCTCCGCCGTGCTGGTGCGTCCGCCGCATCAGCCTGTCCCTTACTGGCAGCGCGTCCAACAGCAGACAAGGAGGGTAGCCAAATGAGAAAGACATTTCTGTTCGTGCTGGCATCCCTCTGTCTGACGGGGTGCGCGTCCATCCAGGTCTGCCGCGATTTCAAGGGCGTCGCGATTGAAGGGCAGCAGCACCCGATCGCGACCATCGCCGCCGAGAATTACGGGTACTACCTCTTCGGATTCATTCCCCTGATCACCGGGAATCCCGGTCAGCCGGAGCGGAATGACTGTTTCTGGTTCCGCGACACCGTCACGGTGCAGAACAACATGCGGATGGTCGCCAACGCGGCGCGGCGCGAACACGGCGACGCCTTGGCGAACGTGAAGACGACAACCTCCTTCGACGGCTCGTTCTCGTTCTGGATCGTCTTCCGAAAAATCATTTTTACCAGCGCCGTTGTTACCGGCGCCGGCCAACCGAAAGGAAAAGAGAGATGAAGAAATACGTTTGTACTGTCTGTGGATACGTGTACGATCCGGATCAGGGCGATCCCGATAACGGATACGCCGCCGGAACGCCGTTCGAGGCTCTTCCGGACGATTGGGCTTGCCCGACGTGCGGCGTCGGCAAAGACCAATTCCAGGAAGCGTAACCTCATTCGCGACGGAGACGGGGTGTCGCGTCGCGGCTCCCGTCTCCGCCGCCTGATCGGACCTCATGAAATTCTTCTGGCCAGTTTATCTCACAGTCGCGGTCACCGGGACCGCCGCCATTTATTTTCTCGCGCCGAAACTCGGATGGCAGCGCGAAAGCATAGGGGAGCAAGAACCCCCACGGATTACCGTCTCGGCCAACCTGCCGACCAACGGAATGAACCGCGTCGTCTCCGGTACCGTTGCCGCATCCGCGACCCCCGACGCCCTCCCGCCCGTCGCGGGACAAGACCCCATTTCACTCGGCATCTTTCCCGCCCGACCGAACCAGACTCCGGATTGGGGAATCACGGCGCGGGATACCGTCCGCTATTCCGTGCGGGGCAAGAACCTCGGCCTGATTCCCGCCGCCACGATTTTCCGCTTCCACAAGAAGATCAAGTCCGAGGACGGCAGCCAGCTGGTGTCATGCTCGCTCAACCCGAATCAACCGTCCGAGACCTCGCTTGTCGCGTTCGCCTCTACACGCCTCTTCGTGGGCGACCCGAACCGCCTCTCCGCGAAACAGCGCGAAACGATGTCCGCCTACTACCGTCTCGCCGGACAGATCGCCAGTCGCAAGGACGAGTTGGCGCGTGAATCCGCCGCGAAGAATCCGTTCTTCACGGCGTGGAGCCAGGCCCGCAAGAATCTTCGCCAGCACCAAGCGGAAAGCCGTCGTCTCACGGCGGAACGCGACCGCGCCTCCGGCGACGCCAGCATGAAGTTGACGGGGACGCTGCAGAAACGGCGTTACGACCAGGCCGCGCTGGAACAGAAGGAACGGGCCGCCTACGCGCAATACACCGACTGGCGCAAGAAGCACCCGGAAGCGACACTCGACGCCGAGAAGGACCCGAAGGTGCAGTCGTGGCGCAAGCAGATGTCCGCGCTCGAACCGACCATTACGGGACTGTGGTAGGAGTGGCGCATTGCGCTGCCAGGGGGACGCTGAAAGGCTGAGAAGCGACAAGCGTCTCGCTTCTCCGAACAGTTGCGGGAAGGGCGAATGATCGACTGTGATGCTTGTGAGAGGATGATAGGATGAGCGTGTTGAAACAGGTGATGGGTTGGATTGGCGTATGGGTGGCGGCAACGGCTTTTGGAGCAGGTGTCGGGGAACCGTTCTACCTGCCGGCGGACGCGTTTCATCTGGCGACGGGAAATCCATCCCTCGTGTGTTGGGCGAAGGGATCGACATCGCTACCCGTCTGGTCGCTTTCCGGCGGAACGGTCGGACAGTCGATCGCAGGTGTCACGTCGCCGTTGCCGTCCGATTGCGCGGGCGTCAAGGTGGAGATTCTGGTCACCGCGTCGGATGCGTCCGCCAACCCCGAATTCTCCGATGTCTATCGGGTACATCTCTCGCAAGTGGTCGCGGGCGAGCCGGTCGGATGTGGCGAGACAATCGGCAAACCGGTGCGGACGCCGCTCGCCGCCCCGTGGATTGTGCGGCGTATCGTGCTGGAGTCGTACCGCACCGTGCGACCGGGCATTCCCTTGGTGATCCGCATCCAGCGGGAACCGGGCGATCCCGACGATACGTTCATCCGTCCGTCCGGTCTCATCTCCGTGGCGGTCACGCCGCTTGCCGCGCCGCCGGGCGGTCGGGTCGTGCAGAACGAGCCGGGCTACAACTCCTGGCCGATGATGCAGGCGATCGGCGACAAGTTGGTCTGCACGTACAGCAAAGGGAAGGGACACAACATTACCGAGGGGATTCGCGGTGTCTATGCGCGGACCTCTACCGACGGCGGCAAGACCTGGACGCAGGAGACCTGCGTGGCGAATGATCCCGCGTATGGCGAAGTCACGATCGGGAAGGGACTGGACAACGAGGGCGCGATGCTGTTGTGGATCCGGTGTTTCGGCGGTCCCGAACCGCACCACGACCTCTACCGTTCGGTTGACGGCGTTGCCTTCACGCGACTTGCCACGCCGAAACTCTCACCGCTGCCGGTCCAGATCACGGATGTCATCCACCTTCCGGACGGCAAGTTGATGTCGCTCTGGTTCGCCGGCAGTTACAACGAGAAGAAGGACAAATCGTGGGGGACTCTGACCAGCGAGGACAACGGGAAGACCTGGACGCAGCGCGTGATCGAAAACGAGCTGGCGAAGGACGAGTGGCCGACCGAGCAGTCGGCGGTCTATCTGGGGGACGGGCGAATCTTGGGGATCGCGCGAACGGAATCCGGTGGCAGCCAGTTCCAGCTGACTTCGGTTGACGACGGAGTGACCTGGAAGAGAACGAAGACAAACATCCGCGATGTGATGGCCTCCACGCCGAGCCTGATCTACGATCCCAAGACCAAAACCGTGAGTAACTACTACTATGAGCGCGGACGCGGCGTGATTCGTCGCCGCGCGGTTTCGGTTGAGACCGTTTTCGAGAATCCGTGTGCATGGCCCGACTCCGAACCGGTCGGTATCGGCAGTGACCAGCCGTGGGAGTCCGGGAATGTCAACGCCACCTACATCGGCGACACGCACTACCTTTCCTACTACTCCGGGAAGGGAACGAACACCTCCGTCCTCGTCCTGGCGGTCGCGACGCGGCCACAGTAGCCCTTCGCCTCTGAATTCAGGTTTGCAAGCGCGTTGCTGTCTGCCGGAGAATGGTGTACACTGTGCTCGTTCTTCTTGCAGGAGGATTGTTTTGCGTGTGACACAGAATCTTCCAACTGTTTTCAAGTGCAATACAGGTTTTTCGTTCAATGACAGACCGGAATGTTTGATCGGGAAGGAGTTATGCTTGTGAATATGAATAGACTGGGAATCCTGGGTGTCGTGATTCTGCTGTCGGGATGCTGCACATTCCACCATCCGCAATCGACTGACCGGAAAACGGTGGCGAAGACGGTCATACCGGTTCAGAAGATGGAGACGATCTCCCTTCATACCGGCGCAACTTGTTGTGAGCCGATCCCGAATGGGGATCCGGCGGAGAAAGCCAAGCGACGAGCGGAAGAGAGCCGGGAGTATAAAGATATGTTTAGCGAGCGCTGGGGGGTGACATGGCCGGAAGGATCCTCCGTCGAATATAAGGATCATGCGATTCTCCACGTGACCAACACGGCCGAGAATCTCCTGAAGATCATTCGAAACATGAGTCAATCCATGAACCATCAACTGCCGCAGATTGAGATGGACGTTCAGATTGTCGAGGCGGGGAAAGCCGCGTTGGATGCCGTTGGCATCAACGGACAAGGCCATATTGACGCTGCTTCAGAAAAACGGGAAATGTTGATGAGACGGGACGATGTCCGGCTGATGGAAAACTTCCATATCATCACGCAGAATGGGCAGGAATGCGTCGCCAAGGCGGTAACGGAATACATCTATCCGACCGAGTATGTTACTGGAACGAGAACCGAAACAACCAACGACGTAGCGTGCATATCGGGGAACACGACCGTTGTTCCGGCGAATTTTGAACTCCGCGAGGTTGGTACCCGTTTCCAGATGGTTCCGGAATTGTCGGACTTAGGCAACCAGATCCGACTCATGATGCACGTCACCGTTACCGGTGAACCGACATGGAAGGACTACAGTCAAAGGGCCCCGAAACCAGAAACGGACGCCTCCCATCTGCCGATGGAACAGCCGTTCTTCCCCAACCAGGAAATCTCAACCGCATTGGCCATCACGCCCGAACAAACTATCGCGATGGTCATGGGTGGCTTCTCGCGAACCGACGGAGGTTCGCCCGGCAAGGCGCTAATCCTTTTCTTGACCCCGCACCTGATCCACAGGCACGGCAGCGACATCTTCACGCCTGTTCGCTTAGCTCCCGAACCGTAAACGTGACTTGTAGCTGGTAGGCTTGCCTATAAGTCTAAGGTTAGCCCGCCGTCCGCGCACACTGAGAAATGTTGGTTTAACCGTTTCACTTACTCCTGACGGCTGAATCTCTTTGGTCTCTTCTGTCGCTTGGATCCCACACTCCCCGAAAAGCGACAGGAGTGTCGCTTCCCCGAATTTCCCGCGCAGAACTGCGGCGTACCAAATGCCGACAGTGCCACAAATCACCATTCCTTTCGGTATTGGGAGGCTTGGAGAACAACACCCCCATCTCCGAAACTCCGAGACTCCACGCAGCAAAAGCAAAGTCCGTCCCGCCGAAACACGCGGAATTGCGACGACGGACGCGACAAGCGCGTCCCTCCCGGTTCCGCGTGGAGAAAACACTAGACCCCGCAAAAGCGACAGGAGTGTCGCTTCCCCGAATGGCGTAGCCCTTGCGGGCTAAGTCACTTAGGTGGCGCCAGCCACCACTTAGGGCGTAGCCCACTTACCAACTTAGGTGGCGCCAGCCACCACTTAGGGCGTAGCCCACTTAGGACGAAGTCTACTTACCAACTTAGGTGGCGCCTGCCACCACTTAGGACCGAAGGTCCATTTCGCGGCATAGCCGCTATTTCCCGAAGTCGCGGAGGTGACCGAGGAGGGAGAGGAACCCGCGACGGTAGAAGGCGAAGTCGGTGAAGGGATTGTGCGTCGAGAAGAGTCGCCGGATCAACGTCTCCGGATGGAGGAAGGCGCGATAGACCTCGCGGATCGCCGCCTTGATCCGTTCCTCCGGAACGCCGGAGCGCATGACCTGCCGCCGCATGTCATAGTCGTCCCAGTCTTCCGTCAGGAGGTCGCCGTCGCGTTGCAGTTGCTTGAACAGCGGCGTACCGGGATACGGAACGACCTGCGTGACCTGCAACGTGTAGGCGTAGCCTTTGCGCAGGAGTTTGCTGGCGAGGCAGATGGTCTTGCGGATTTCCTCCTCACCCTCCCACGGGTAACCGAACATGACGGTCACGTGTACGTCCAGTCCCGCCTTGGCGGCAGCTCGCGCACCTTCCTCGATCTGCTCCACGCGCAACGCCTTCACCAGCTTGTCCAGCGTGGCCTGGTTCGCGCTTTCCAGCCCGAAGAGCATGAAGCGGAATCCCGCCTTGCGCATGAGCCTGTAGTCGGCCTCGGTCAACTTCCCGAAGCGCATGTTGCAGTCGATGCGGATCTTTTTGTTGTACCCGCGACGGATCATCTCCTCGCAGAAGGTGGTGAGGAAGCTGCCGACGGGGAAGGAGCCGGTGTCATCCATGATTTCCTTGACACCGTACTTCTCGATCAGCTCGCCGATCTCGTTCACCACGTCGATGGGATCGCGTGTCCGGTAGGTGGGGTAGAGCGTGGTCCAGGAACAGAAGGTGCAGCGTCCGTGCCAGCAGTCGCGCCCCGACATGATGTAGGTGCCGGGAGTGCGGCGGTAGTTCCCGTTCTTCTCCGCGTAGAGCGTCCACTGCGTCAGGTCGCGGTCGATCCACGGTAGCGTCTTCAAGTCGTGATCCAGACGGAACGGACCGTTCGACGCGCAGGAGCCGTCGGGCTGCCGCCAGTAGACGCCGGGTTCCAGCTCCGCATGGTCTTTCCGTCCCGCCAGGTTTGCCAGCAGGTTGAGGAGGAGGAAGTCATAGTCACCGCCGGTCAGGATGAAATCGACGGGGCTGTTGGCGAAGGTTTCCTCCGGCATCGCCGTGACGTGGTCGCCGCAGAGTACGGTCAGAATCTCGGGCATCTTCCGGTGCAGTTCCGCGAGGTACTTCCAGTGGCGTTTCACGACAGGCGTCTTCGTTTCCATCAGAACTACGTCGGGGCGGAACTCTGTCAGCTTCTCCTCGAACTGCTCGGGCGTCATTCCGCTCGCGATTCCGTCCAGCCACGCCACCTCGTGGCCGGCGCGCTTCGCCATTGTCGCGGCAAGCGCGGGCACGACGGGGTAAATGTAGGTCGGCTGGTTGAACCACTGGAACTGCCGGTTCTGTGAGAGCAGCGGTACGCCCTTGTCGGAAGGGAGGGGCGGATAGATGATCGCGACTTTCATTGGGTCTCCTTACATTCTTCGATGTTAGCTGGCGGGGGCGGTGTCTTCCTCCGGCGAAAGCCCTTCGGTCTCGCTGGAGGAATCGGTGCGGTCTCCGAAGCGCGTGAGCGAATCGTCGAAATCCAGACGGACTTCGCCGGTCGGACCGTTTCTGTGTTTCGCCACATCGACGATCGCCAGCCGCAGGTCGTCGTGTTCCTCGTCCTTCTGGTTCTTGCAGGGGCGGCGCAGGAGCAGGGCGACGTCGGCATCCTGCTCGATCGCGCCGGAGTCACGCAGGTCGGAGAGTTTCGGCTTGTTGCCACCTTCCTTGCGCTGTTCCGGCGCACGGCTCAACTGGGAGAGGACGATAACGGGGATATTCAACTCCTTCGCCATCGCCTTGATCTGTCCGGAAATCTGCGAGGTCTCAATCTGCCGCCCCTGTTTCGCGAACTCGCGACAGTTGCAGAGCTGGAGGTAGTCGATCACGATCAGCTCGATGTTGTGGCGTTTCTTCATCCGGCGCGCCCGCGCCCGCATATCCATCACGTCCAAGGCACCGGTGTCATCTACATAGATCTGCGCATTGGAGAGTTCCGACGCCGCGCGGGTCAGCTGCTGGTTGACCTTTCGCGGGTTGATCATCCCCTGGTCGATCTGGAACGCGGGCACGCCCGCCACGCCGCAAAGCATACGGAGCGCAAGCGACTCGGTGGACATTTCCAGCGAGAAGACCGCGACCGGATGCGGACGGTTGTTGTCGCCCTTCATCGGGCGTCCGTAGATGTCGCGTCCCAGCGCGACGCATTCCGCGATGTTCATCGCCAGCGAGGTCTTGCCCATCGAGGGACGCGCCGCCAGCACGATCATCTCGCCCGCGCGCAACCCCTTCAGCTTGCGGTCCAGGTTCGCGAATCCCGTCGGCAACCCGGCGATGGCGCCCTTGCCCATCGAGAACAGGCGGTCGATGTGCGCCATCGTGTTGGTAATCGCCTGCGGCCAGGAGACGCCACGTCCCGCCCGCTGTTCAGCGATTCCGAGAAAGCTCTGCTCGACCTCGCCCAGGATCACGTCCGCGCTGGCGTTCTCCGCCATGCAGGAACGTTCCGCCTGACGCGCGGTTTCGATCACCCGGCGCAGAAGGTGTTTCTGACGCACCACGTTGATGTAGTACTCGGCGTGCGCGGCCGTCGGCGTCTCGTCGATCAGCGACTGGATGGTCGCCACGCCGCCAATCTCCTCCAGCTTGCCCAGTTGCCGCAACCGCTCGTTCAGCGTCACCGCGTCGATGCTAATCATCGCCTTCTGCATCCCGAGCATGGTCTGGAAGATCAGCTGGTGCTTTGGCGAGTAGAAAGACTCTTCGGTGATGCCGTTCTCCGTGCAAAGGTCCAATACGCGGGAATCGCCGCTGGATGCGTCCAGCAGGATGGAGCCGAGAACGCCCCGTTCCATATCCAGATTGTAAGGTGGTTTAATCAATTCGCTCATAACAACGATGCCTTTTCCTCAATTTCCGCCCACCGGTCGATGGCGGCTTCTAGTTCCTGGTTCAATTTGTCCAGTTCTGACTGGATTTCTGCGGCGGCTCCACCTCCCTTTTCGTAGAGGGCGGGATCTGCCAGTTTGTCATGCAATTCCTGGACGGCGGTTTCCAGCTCTTCGATCTTGCCGGGAAGCAGTTCCCGGTCGCGCTGTTCGTTGTACGAGAGCTTCGCCTTGCGCACGGAAACGGCGCGGGGACGCTCTGCCGTCTCGCGTTGTTCGGACGCTTCCTCTTCGGGTTCTTTGCGTTGCCGCACCCAGTCGGAATAACCGCCCGGGAAAATCTGGACGCTGCCGTCGCCGGGCAAGACGAACGACGCGGTCGCGACATGATCCAGAAACGCGCGGTCGTGGCTGATCAGCAGAACCGTTCCGGCGTAGTTTTGGATTTGCTCCTCCAGCAACTCCAGCGTCTCCACATCCAGGTCGTTGGTCGGTTCGTCCAGCACGAGCAGATTCCCCGGCGTGAGGAAGAGTCGCGCCAGCAGGAGTCGCGCGCGCTCCCCGCCGGAGAGCGCCCGAACCGGCGTCCGCGCTCGGTCGGAGGTGAAGAGGAAGTCGCTCAGATAACTATAGACATGCTTGCGCTGCCCGTTGATGATGACTTCCTCCTGTCCTTCCGCCAGATTCTCCCGGACGGTCGCATCGGGATTCAGCTGCGCGCGCAACTGGTCGAAGTAGGCGATCTGGACACCGGAACCGAGGATGATCTCGCCCTGTGTCGGCGAGAGCTCTCCGCACAGCAGACGGAGCAACGTCGTCTTGCCGGTTCCGTTCGCCCCGATGATCCCGATGCGTTCGCGACGCAGGACCTTCGCCGTGAAATCGCGGATTACGAACCGCTCCGCGCCCGGATAACGGAACGAGACATTCTCGATTTTCAAAACCCGTTCCCCGGAGGTTTCCGCGCAACCGAGATCGAGGCGACTCGTACCGACGCGGGAACGGCGCGAGGCGAACTCCTCACGCAACTTCTCCAGCGCGGCGACGCGCCCTTGGTTGCGTCGCGTCCGAGCCTTCACGCCCTGACGGATCCACGCCTCCTCCGCATTCAGCTTCTTGCTCTTCTTCTCCCAGAATGCCGCCTCGTCGTAGAGCAGATCCTGCTTGCGCTGCAGGAAGGTGGCGTAGTCGCAGTCCCATCCCGCGAGCCGCCCCCGGTCCAGATCGAACACCCGCTTGGCGATGTGGCGCAGGAAGGAACGGTCGTGCGTAACGAAGAGGCAGGCGCACCGGCTCTTCTGCAGATACTTCTCCAGCCACTCGATGCTGGCGATGTCCAGGTGGTTCGTCGGTTCGTCCAGCAGGAGCAACTGCGGGTCCCCTGCGAGCGCGCCCGCCAACAGCACGCGCCGGCGCAGACCGCCCGACAAGGTGTTGAAAACCACGTTGCCGTCCAACTCCAGTTTCGACAGGTACTCCGAGACGCGGTGCCCAACACGCGGCGTCGCTTCGCGCCGGTTTTTCGAGAAGGTGTGGATCGGGAAAGCGGCGGCAACCTCCGCCGCCGTTCCGGGACGGTCTTCCGGGACATCCTGGGAAAGGTAGGCGAGCGTCAGTCCCGACTGGTACGTAAGGGAACCCGTATCCGGCGGAATATCGCCGGACACGATTTTGAGGAGCGTCGATTTCCCCTCTCCGTTTCGCCCGGTGACGGCGATACGGTCGAAAGGCTCCACGCTCACGCTGACATCCTCCAGCAGCGGCGGTCCGCCGAACTGAATGCCGACGTTATGTAAAGAAAGGAGTGCCATAGCAAAAAGAGCAGTATAACAAAAACCGTAGCCCCTGACCAGTCCACGATGGAACATGAATCCTAGGGGGGCTGCGCCCTAAGTTGGCAAGTGGACTTCGTCCTAAGTGAGCCTTTGGCTCTAAGTTGACTTAACGGAGCAGAAGGGACCAAAGAGACAGAAGGGACCAAAGAGATTCAGCCGTCAAAAGTAAGTGAAAGGTTACATGATTCAATCACCGCTGACGCGGCTGGAAATCAGCCTGATCTGCGCCGCAGCTCTTCGGGGAAGCGACACTCTTGTCGCTGCTTCACGGGGTCTCGTTTTTCCCACGCTGAACCGGGAGGGTCGCGCCCCGTCGCGACCGCAAGGCTGAACACGCCTTGCCTGTGATATGGTTGGGTGGTTGAAGGATGGGAATTATCCTCAATTCCATTGCTGCGATCCCAAAGTGAGATAAAACGTGACCAGATAAAAAATGGAGCGGGCGAGGGGAATCGAACCCCCGTAACCAGCTTGGAAGGCTGGGGCTCTGCCATTGAGCTACGCCCGCAAAAGGAATGAAAAGTACTTTACACTTTTTTGAAGGGAAAGTCAATCGGATTCTTTTTTGAAAAATGTGCGGCTGATGCCATAGCCGCGAAGCGGCATGTAGGGGCGGCGAACCGTCGCTTAGCCAATAAGTTGGCGGGCAACAGCTCTAGTGTCCGTGGTGGCGGAAGGGAGAGACTTCCGCTTCCGCCCCACAGTAGAGGCAGAAGGATTGTCCGGAAAGGATCCGGCGGTGGCAGACGGGACAGTCGATCGGGCGTGTCACCTCGGTGTTCTTCCCATCGATCCGTCCGTCTTCCGCGTCGATCTGGCGAATCCGTTCCTGCAGTTCTTCGTCCGTTGCGCCGGTGGCTGTTTTGACCATCTGCCACAACGCCTGGGTGACCAAATACAGCCGCTCTAAATCTTCGCGGAGACGCGTGACCTGCAGCGAGGCATCGTCTGTTTTCTCGCTGATACGCAGAGGCGGTTGCCGCACCGAGGGAGACGGCATTTGCGAATCGGTCGTCTCTAAACGTATGAACAAATCATCCATTCCCTCTCCTTTCCTTTAACTTGCCTAGCGGTTGGCCGGGTAAGCTGGTTCGGCGTGTTAAGCCGGGCAAGCCGGATACGCATCGCGGTCACGTTTGCCGCGTGTCCCTTACTTCTCAGCTTCCCCGCCTCTCAGCTGGCGCGTAGCGCCCCCCTATTCGAAAATCTTCGGTGCAATCACGACGACGGAACCTTTCACATCGTACATCATGCCTGTCACATCGCAGATCAGCTGCAGCGTGTCCTTGAGAGTGATGAACCGCGCATGGATGGCAGGAATCACAGGAAGAGCGGAAGATTTCTCCGTCTCTTTCGCGGTTCTGTCGCCATCTTGGGGAAGTTTGAGCAGGAAGTTGATGCCGCGCTTTTCTGGAGCCAACGTGGGATCGTCATAATCGCGCGAGGCTTTTCTGAGGAACTGCACGGCATCCATGAGCGTGGCGGGCGGACGGAAGTTGATTTCAGGGATGATGATTTTTTCCAGTTTCAGCAAAACAGCCTTCTCGGCCTTCTCAACCGGTGAAGCATCCCTCTGCGCTTTGATTTCAAGCAGCTGGCGCGGGGCGTCGGTGTAGATGCGATCAATCCCCATGTCCAGAAAGTGTTCCTGCGCGGCGGGAAGATCCACCGTCCAGACTCCCGCCTTGAATCCCTCCTCGTGGAGTCGTTTCACCATCTCCGGTTTCATGTTCCGCCAGAAATAAACAAGAGTCTCGAACTTCTTTTCCTTCGCAAAGGCGATGTCTTTTTCGACATCGGAGTTGAATCGGTCCCAGAAGACGGGGATGGCCGGTTCGAGTTCCTTCACACGGCTCATCCACTCCTGGTTTCCGTCATTGAAGCCGACCCACTTCACCGCGCCTTTCTTGCGCACCATCTCGATCACCTGATCGACACAGGCGCATTTCGGCTGGATGGAGAGCCTCGCCGTTTTTTTCTGGAGAATCAAATCCAGCGCCTCGTCCAGTCGGCAGATCTTGAGCTTGGGGCATTCCAGCAACGTCAGCAGATTGCGGTCGCGGTAATTCTCCGCCATGTCCAGCTGCGCCAGCTCCTCATAGGTACAGGCGCTGATTTTCTTGTCGGTGTTGCAGTACGCGCCGGTCGTCCCGTTGTGCGAGATCACCAGTTGCTTGTCCGCGGTCAGGTGTACATCCGTCTCGATCCAGTCCACGCCCAAGTCGCACGCGGAGGCAAACGCCTGCAGCGAGTTTTCGGGATAGCGGATCGAATCCCCGCGGTGCGCGGTGACGCCGTTCTCCGGTATCGGCGCGGCATTCGCGGAAACAGTTGCGCACAGGGCGAACAACAGGCTCATTCCAAACGTTTTCATCTCTCTTTCCTTTCTGCTACAGTTTCTAGCGGATGCTCAAAACGGTACCCCCGGAACAAAGCGTGACCGTCACCTTCCCGTCCTTCGCGGTGAGCATCGCGTTGATCGCCGGGGCTCCCATTCCGGTTCCCGCCGCGTTCCATGTCACGCTCGTGTTCTCGGTGACGGCGCCGGGCGCGTAGGTCATCAGGACGCAACTGAAGCCGGACGGGAGTGGCGTGTCGCCATCGGCAATCCCGAAATCGACCGTTCCCCTGCCCGCGAAGGTGAGCGTATCGGTCACGGCGAGTGTCGGGCAAGTGTAGCCGTTCCCCGACCGTTTCCAGTTACAGGCGAAGGTCGCGCCCGCGTCCAACCGCAGCGAGGCCACGGTCAGCACCGACTGCCCGACCGCGTTCGTTCCCGGCTCGATCCGCCCGGTGACGGCAATCGTCCCGTTCCCCGCCGTGCCGCATCCGGCGAGTCCGCCGATCACGGCGATCGCACCGCGCGCGTCGAATGTCGCACCGCCGTCGATGTCGAGATCGTTCGCCGTGCAGACGGTGGCGGCAAGCGTCCCCGCCTCCACATGCAGCGGGCCGTTGAAGGTGCTGTTCCCCGCGCTGAGCGTGAGCGTACCGGTGCCACGCTTGACCACGCCGCCGTCGGTTGCCGTCGCGTCGTTGTGGAGCAACGGCTGCGCGACGGTGAAACCGGCCACTTCGGAGAGGTCGAAGACCGCGCCGTTCGTCGAGATCGATGCCGTCGTCAAGCCCGTCATCGTCTGCGCGTCCACCGTCGGACGGAAGGTGCCGCCGTTGAAGTTCACGGTCGCCGTGCAGTTGGCGGCGGTCCCGCCCTTGACGATGTTGCCACAGTGGAGCGTGCCGCCGTTCAAGTTCAGAATACCTGTCGCCCCTCCGTTGGCGCGGGTCAAGGCGAGATTCGGAGTGGCCGAAGCGCCGTACGGTTCAATCACGCCCGTGCCGGAGAGGGTGCAGGCGCCGACTGTATTGGCACCGAATCCCAACGTGATGCCCTCATTGTTCGTCCAGCGTACCGTACCGCCGCTGATATCCAGCGTCGCGCGCGGGATACCCCCGGCCTCCGCAACGCGTATGCAGGCCGCCTGCAGCAGTCCGTTCGTCACAATCACCCACGGGCGCGTGGTGACAGTGGATGCTGAAATGCCCGTCTGGCCGCCATCATAGTATCCCACACCAATGGTATAACCCGAAATCAGGCTGCCGCCCGTGATCAGCAGTTTCGGCTCCAGCCCGTTCGGCGCGGTGGTCGTACTCCCGTTGTTCCGCCCCACGGTCATCGATTTTCCCGCGTTCAAAGTCCCCTGCCGCACCTCCAGTTCACCGGTTGTCTCCGCGCCGGCCTTCGTGGTGGTACAGCCGCCGATCACGATGCGCCCGCCGCTCACGTTGTTGGTCTGCAAGGGCGCGTCAAAGACGAGACGTCCGTCCGTGACCGTAATGCCCACGCAGTAGTTCGCCGGACCTTCTCCGTTGGGTCCGATGCTGATCGGGGAACTGGGCGCACCGTCCGCGTTGTTGTTCAGCTTCTGCACCTTGTTGTAGGTATAGCGGAGCGTACCCTTGCCAGTCTTGACCAACGCCCCGTCCGTAACCTTCTGTTCGCCGCTGAGCGTCAATTCCTTGTTCTCGTCCACGGAGATGACCGCGCCATAGTTGTTGTTTCCCGTGTTGCGCGTGAACACACCGGGGAGTGTCATGTTCTCGGTCGCGCGCAGGGTGGCACGTCCGAGTGTGATCGCACCCGCAACCGGAGAGGATAGCGCCAACGTACCGCCGGAAACGGTGGTCGTTCCCGCGACATTCGCCGCACCGTCGAACCGCACGACACTCGCGCCGGTTTTGGCGAGGCTGGGCGCGGACAACGCCCCGATGATCGTCAGGTTTGCGTCGGTCTCAGGCGAGATCGTCAGTGCGCCGGTCGAAGAAACCGCCGCGTTCACGGTATTCGAACCGATGGCGGAAAGTGCCGCGCCGTCCAGTGCAATCTCGGATGCGGTGACATCGCCCGCCAGCGTGAGCGTGCCGCTTCCGACGGAGGAGATCGCGTACGCGCCGCCAGTGACCGCACCCAGCGTGAATCCGGTTCCCGCGCTGAAGGCGAGTTCCAGCGGCGAGCCGAGAGTGATCGGGGCCAGGATCGCGTGGCTGCCGCTCTCGACGGTAATCCGCGCCGGATCTGTCGCGGGAGAGTTCTCCAGCGTCATGCCGTTGCCCGTGAGGGTGTAGGCGTTGGCGTTGTTGAACCAGAGCGCACCGGCGATGGCGCCGTTGACGGTCACGGTACGGGGTGCGGTGATCACGTCGTCGAAACGCGCCATCGCCCCGGCGTAGTTGCCGGGAGAGACAGTCCAGTACGCCCCCCGGTCCCACTGTCCGTTCCCGTCGCGGTTCCAGATGGAAGCGCCCGACGTATCGGAATCAATGCTAAGCTTGACGCAGTTGTTCACGCTGTCCAGAGAGAAACTGTACGTTCTGCCGTAGGCGGGATTGGCGACCGAAAGGCTGGAGATGTCGGGCGTTCCTTCCGAGTACGAAAACAACGTGTAGATGCCGACATCCGAGAAGTCTTGCCCGTCCGGCTGGAGCAGGCGGATGCTCAGGGAGCTGTTGAGACCGGAGATGTCGGAAATGCAGAGGATGCTGTTCGGGTCAATCGCCTCCCGGTCGAAATCAAAGGCAACCGTCGCACTGGGTTCGAGTGTGATGGAGTCGATGTTGACGAAGGTTCCCGGACCGGCGCTCAGATGGAACGTCCCGCCAGAACCAAGGTTGAGGCTCGTGGAGGAGGGCAGTCCGCGGACCACGCGCAAGGTGGCATACGACACGGTTGTCGGACCGGTGTAGGTGCAGGTTTCCGTATCGAGCGTCAAGGTGTTTTCGCCGAACACGGTGAGTCCGCCGTCGGAGCCGAGGATATTGCCCAGCAGCGGCTGCGCGATCGTGAAGTCGGAGAGCGTGGTGTCGAAGAACGCGCCGCCGGACTGGACGACAATCTCAGTCAAGCCGGTGAGCGTATTCGCCGCCGTCGGACAGAAGGTGCCGCCGTTGAAGTGGAGGTGCGAGGAGCTGGTTCCGGTACCGAGATGCCGGATGTTCTGCGCGTAGAGAATGCCGTCGTTCAGATTGAGCGTGGCGGTCGCGTTGGTGCAGGTCTCGCGCGTCAGATAAACGGTGGCGTTCGTCCCGTGGATGATTCCGTCGTTCAGGGTGAGCGTGGCTTCCGTATCGCTCTGGAAACACAGGTCGATGCGCGTGTGGATGAACATCTCGCCGCCGTCGATCGTGGCCGTGGAAATGATGCCGGGGGATTCCGACATGCGGAAGTCCGGGGTATCTACCATGCCGGCGGTCATGCGGAAGACGGGGCGGCAGGTGGTGTTCGCCGGGGTGATACCGACCGCGGTGAGATACCCGTCGTAATAACCGAGGGCGATTACATTGGGACCGATGAAGCGTCCGCCGCTGATCGTCAACGTGGGCGAGAGGCCGTCCGGCGCGGTGGCGATCTGTCCGTTGTTCCGTCCGAGCGTGAACGACCTGGAGTAAAGCGGCGAGTAGAGCAGCGTACCGGACTTAATCTCCAGTTCGGCGGTCGTCTCCAAACCGGTAACCGTGGTGCAGGTGCCGACGGGCATACGACCATTCTCCACGATATTCGTCTGCCTGTCGCCGCCGTCGAGCAACAGCTTGCCGTTCGCGAGCGACACGCCGAAACAGCCATTGACGGGACCGTTGCCATCCGCGTCGATACTGAGCAGGGCGGGACCGTTGTCCGTTCCGCTGCTGAGGTATTGCGTACCGGGATAGGTGAGCTTCAGCGTCCCCGCCCCCGTCTTCACAAAAGCCCCGACGCCCTTCTCCAGTTTGCCGGAGACTGTGGCGGTGGCTCCCTGCGCGACATCGAAGACCGTCGCGTAGTTGGCGTTTCCCGTAGCGCGCGAGATCGGCTGCGCGTATGTCGTGTCCGCCGTGACGCGGAAGGTACTGCGGCGCATCGTGAGCGGCGCGCCCAACCCCGCGTTCTCCAGCGTACCGGAGAGAATGTCCAGGCCACCCGTCAGTCCCGCCGCGTTGGGCATGGAGACAATCCCTCCCCTGCTGGTGATCGTCCCCGCGCCGGAGACCGCACCGGGAAGCGTGAGCGTCGTGCCGGAGGAGACCAGGAACGAGAGCCCACTGGGAACGGCGAGCTGGTTGTTCAGCGTGGCGGAACCGTTCTCCAGGATGATCGAACCGTTCTCCTGCAACGTGAAAGGACTCCCCTGGAAGGTGACGCCGCCGGGCGCGTCCAACTGGAATCCGTGGAGCGTGACGGGCGAATCCGCCGTCACGGTGAAGGCAGCCGCGTTGTTGGTAAAGATGGCGATCGAGTCCACGCCCGCCACGCTGCCGCCGAGCCAGTTCGCGGTGGACGACCAGGTGCCGTCCGCCGAGTCCCACACCGCGTCGCGTAGGCTGGAGACGGGCAGGTCGGAATCAGACCGCCACGTGATGCCCGCGCTGCCGGCGATGGAGACGCCGTTACAAGGCGTGGTCAGACCGGTCGAGGCATGATCCACCGCAGTACCGCCGCTTCCTTCGTTGAAAGGCCAGTAGTGCCAAAGCCCCGGCTCGGTCCCGGCGAGGCGGCGGTTCATGTTCGCCACAATCTCCTGTTGCGTACGCGCAGTGTTCCAGACGCGCATCTCGGAAATCGCCCCGTTGATTCCGCCGTTCACCGTATCGCCTGTGGAAAACCCCATGAAGTTATCCACATCTGGCGCCGCCACTTTTGCGAACGCCGTCCAGGATCTTTCCAGAACGCCGTTGATGTAGAGCCGTCCGGTCGTGGTGGTGAGCTGGTCGTCACGCACACAGGCGACATGGTACCATGTGTCCGGCTGGATAATCGTCGTGCTCTTGCAGTGTTGCCCGCTGATGAAGAAATCAAACTGCGGATTCGTTGCGCCGTTCACGAAAAAGATCGTGCGGCCGTCCCCGCTTCGGTATTGCTTGAAGAAGTGGTTCTCCGGCTTGAAGGACTTGAGGTTGAACCAGCACTCGAAGGTATAGGCACCGGTAGGCAGGCGCGATCCCGCCATCTGGATGCCCGAATGGTTTACCAGCGCGCTGTTCCCCAGTCCAGTCCCCGTCGAAGTAAAGACCGGCACATCGTTCGCAGCCAAGACAACACAGGGAAGGCACACTGCCACTGCAACACCGTATAGACACCTCATGATCGATCGACTCATCTCTGCTTCTCCTTTTTTTTGCGCTCATATCCAATAGGAAAGAGCATTGTACAATCAATAATCCTCTCGCGCAAGAAAAAACGGGTAGTTTGTCGGGGAGTTCTAGGGAATCGTGTATGCATCACCGAATCGACCTTGTTTCACGTCCTGCTCGGGGAAGCGGCGCTCCTGCCGCTTCATTTTCCGTTCCGAAAAGCGACAAACGTGTCGCTTCGCGGCAAAGTCAACCGAGGAACACCGGTCTCATTTAGGCCCGCAGGACCATTTAGGCGGCGCAGCCGCCACTTATCGGATCTTCCCTCCCTCGGTTTTTCGCTGGCGGTATCGCGCAAATCCTGTTATACTAACCTTTTTAGGAGAGTAGAAACGGTATGGGATTGCGTGACTTGTGTTGCGCGGTCGGATCGCTTACGGGAAAAGGCTATGAAGCAGACAGACGGAAACTTGCAGACGGGAAAGGATGTCCTGGCGGAGGCTAATCGCGGCAGGGAGAAAGAACTGACGGTCACGGCGATCGTGCTGGGCGTGTTGCTGGCGATTGTCTTCGGCGCGGCGAACGCCTACCTGGGGCTTCGCGTGGGACTGACGGTGTCTGCCTCCGTTCCGGCGGCTGTCATTTCCATGGGCGTGTTGCGGTTCGTGTTGCGGCGCGACTCGATTCTGGAGAACAATATGGTACAGACCATCGGCAGTGCCGGAGAGTCGCTGGCGGCGGGCGCGATCTTCACCCTGCCTGCGCTGTACCTGTGGGCGCAGGAACGACCGACCGAGTTTCTGACACCGGGGCTTCTCCCGGTCACGTTGATCGCGCTCGCGGGAGGCACGTTGGGTGTGCTGTTGATGATCCCGCTTCGACGACCGCTGATCGTGGAAGAGGAGAAGACCCTCATCTACCCGGAAGGACGCGCGTGCGCGGACGTGTTGCGGGCCGGAGAGGCGGGTGGCAAACATGCGAAGACCGTTTTCATCGGACTGGGTGCGGCGGCTCTTGTCAAGTTCATCACAGGATGGCTCAAGTGGATTCCGGAATCCTTCCTCTGGCCCGTACACGGTCGATGGGTGCGCGGTGCGATGGGATTGGATATCTCGCCCGCGCTCATCGGCGTCGGGTATGTGGTCGGCCCGAAGGTTTCCTCCTTCCTCTTCGCCGGCGGTTTCCTCGGCTGGATGGTGTTGATGCCGATCATCATTGCGCGGATACCGGAAGCGGCGGCGATGTGGGACGCGGGGAATGTGAAGGGCGTGTGGATGAACTACGTGCGCTATGTGGGTGCCGGAGCGATCGCAATGGGAGGATTCCTCTCGCTCGTGCGTTCCATGCCGCTTTTCGCACGGACGTTCAAGGCCTCGATGCGGAAAGGCGGGGAGGCGGACGAGAAGGACGCGGACGCCGGGCGTGACCTTCCCATGCGCCTGGTGCTGGGTGGACTTGCCTGTGTAATCGTGTTCATCTGGGCGGTACCAGCCGTACCGGTGAGTTTCGTGGGGGCGCTTCTAATCGCGCTGTTCGGCTTCTTCTTTGCGGCGGTTTCGGCCCGCATGGTGGGGTTGGTCGGCAGCTCCAACAACCCGATCTCCGGCATGACGATCGCGACGCTCGTGGTGGCAGCTCTCGTGCTGAAAACCTGCGGTACGGTCGGAGCCGCCGGTATGGTGGCATCCATCGCCATCGGCAGCGTCGTGTGCATTGTCGCGGGAATCGCCGGCGACACCGCGCAGGATCTCAAGACGGGGCGTCTGCTGGGCGCGACACCGTGGAAGCAGCAGGTAGGCGAGTTCATCGGCGTCATCGCCTCGGCGGCCGTAATCGGCGGCGTGTTGGTGTTACTGCACAAGGCATGGGGATTCGGCAGCGACGCGATTTCCGCGCCGCAGGCCACGCTTATGAAAGTGATCGTCGAGGGCATCATGGGCGGTAGCCTCCCGTGGAACCTGCTGGCGATCGGGGCGGGACTGGCGATCGTGCTGGCGCTCTGCCGCATCCCGGTAATGCCGGTCGCGATCGGCATCTACCTCCCCATCAAACTCAGCGTCACCATCTTCCTCGGCGGGTTGTTGAAAGGGATTGTGGATTACCGGCGCGGCACACAGGAAACCAGTGAAGATTTCGGGACGCTCTTCTCCGCCGGGATGATCGCGGGCGAAGGGCTCTGCGGCATTCTGCTGGCAATCCTCGCCGCCTTCCTGTAGTCAGCCTAGGCGCTTCGCGCCAGCATGTTCAGCCGGGTATGCGTGTTCCGCATTTCGGTCGTGACGGAGCGCGACCCTCCTGTTGTCACGTTCGGTTGCGCGGCATACATGCCGCGTAGGCGCCCTCGTTACCCGCATCGCTTTTTGATTGACGCAAGGATGGCAAAATGCTAGGGTTTTTCATTCTTTTTGATTGGTAGCAGAATGGGAGCGCCAGAGGGATTCGATGCGGTGAGTACCGGGATCTGCCCACCGGATCGGAAATGTTTCGCGCGAAGAAGGGAGAAAGAAATGATACGGCAAAGAATGACAAGGTTCATGTGGGTTTTCTTCGTCTGCACGGCGCTTTCTGTCGGCGCGGCGACGAACATTACGGAGACGATCGACCTCGCCGGGCAACGGGTTGTCTTTGACGAGCAGCTGACAGGCGACGGCGCGTTCATCAATTCTTCCGAAGATCAAGCGACTCTTGTCATCAATGTCACGACGCAAGAGGGCCGTTGCAACTTCGCGGGGACGATTTCCGGAAACATCCGCGTGGAAGTCTATGGCTCGAAATGTTTTCAGGCTTTCACCTCGCCGGGAAACTCCTACACGGGCGGCACCTATATTGAACAGGGATACCTGTATATTGCGACCTACGATGACATCGGGACGGGCCCGCTTGAACTCACCCGGAACGGACGTCTCGTGATGACAGGGACAACCAATGCCGGTTCCTTTTCAGGTACCGTCAACCGCATCCTTACGAACCGCGTGGAGGTGACGGGGACTGGCCGCCTCGGCGTCTATTCCGACCAGTCCATGACTTTTGCCGGCGAGTTGGTGATGACGAACGCGACGCTTGAACTCTGGAACAATGGCGTCTTCAACTGGAAGGTTCCGTTCACGGCACAGAACGCGGGAGGCGGCACGTTCTGCCTCAAGGATGCGCGCGTGGTTGCCGATCCGGGCGTCTTCGGATCCGCCCCCGAACTCGTGGTGCCGATGACCATTCGCCTGGAGGACGAAGGCGGCAACGCCCCGTCCCTCTCGCTTTCCGGCGACTCCGCAGTTTGTGTCTCGAATGTCATCTTCGCGACGAGCCGCAAGGCCTCGAACGGTTTTACAAGCGCCACCCCCACTGTCGCCACAGGTGGTGTCGGACGAGCCGAAGGGTGGCTGACCGATGCGGGAATCAAGGTGTTCGGAGGCCTGACAGTGACGGCGAACACAAAAGTCACGCAGGGAGGCGTGTTCGCGATTATGCCGAGCGAGACAGAGACCGTCTTCACTATTCCCGCTGGCGCGGTCCTCACGTTCAGCGGGCTGCTCTCGCTTCCGAAGGGAACGGACGGACGGGCGCGCGGATTCGCGAAACGTGGACCTGGGACGCTTGTACTCCTCGGAGGAACGGACGCGAACGGTATGATTTCCGTTGATGGCGGCACGCTGGAGATCGGTGCGGGCGCACGGTTGCACGACATCTCGTCCATCCAGGTGGGCCACTCCGGGAAGCTCGCCCTGAGGGACGGGGCCGTCCTTCCCTGCCCCGTATCCGCGAGCGACGGCGGATTAGCCGCAACGGCGGACATCTGGTTCGACGCGACCGCAATCACAGGGGTCGCGAACGGCGCGACCGTCTCTTCCATCGTCAATTACGGAACAGCGGGAGGTGTCTTCGTTCCCAGCTCGGCGTCCGGCGCCCCCGGCCTCCCCAAGTATGCGGCAGACGGTATCAACGGACTCCCCGCGTTGAATGTCAACAGCGGGTCAGAGCAACCACTCGGCCTTTGCCTCAACACCTACACCAACACATCGACCACCATCACTTACTTCCAGGTACTCCTGTTCGACTCATGGACAGGAAGCAACAACAAATGGAGTACCGCCATGGCGACGGGCCCGTACGGGACGAGCGAAACAGATCTCTGGGATACGAAGGCTGGTTTTGCCTACCGCTTCAACAATGCTGACCGGCCCACAACGTTCCAGATCCGGAACAACGGCCAGAACGACTCATGGGACCTCGGCGCAAAAGGATGGCCCGGCGTGGGAACGCCGATCTGTTTCTCGACGCGACGGAACGGATCGGCAAAAAACCATCAGGCATTCTGGATGGATTCGGGTGAGGGGAAAGTGGAAACGTACAACACGACGGCCGGTGGAACAAGCGCGTTCAACATCAACTTCGTCTCGCTCGGTGCCGCGTCCTTCCAAAACGGGAAAGCCTATACGAACCGCGCCTTTCCGGGGAAGATCGGGGAAATCCTCGTGTTCACGCGAGCGTTGACCGATGAGGAAATCACCACGATCAATTCCTATCTGCGCCGGAAATGGTTCAACTACGGTACGGAAGGCGAGACGTTCTTGCCGCCTTCCGGGCAGCAGATTGAGGTCTCCGTACCGGACGAAGCGCGCGCCTCGCTCGTTCCAGGGTTCACCCAGCTGGTAGAGAACGCCACGGGTAGCTGGACGAAGACCGGCGCGGGAACGCTGGAGCTTGTCGGTTCGGCGACCAACTGCACGGAAATCTCCGTTCAGGAGGGGACGCTGGCTCTCGCCGACGGGACCACGCCCAGCTGCGCGGCCATCTGGTTCGACGCGGCGGACGCGAACGTCTTTTCCTTCGATGAGGACGGATTGGTCGAATCGGTCGGCAACAAGGGTTCTTCAGGCGGACGCTTCGTTCAATCCCCCGGCGTCACGGGACTCCCGTCGCTCGTGGCGGACGGCATCAACGGGTTGCCGTCCGTACAATTCGATTTCCACAGTGCGCTGACGCTGTCCAGCTGGACGAACGACACGAAAAGTCTGCCCCGCGACATCCACATCTACGGCGTGTTCAAACGCACGAAATACTACCTGGACGAGAACAGCGGCACCACCTTGGGACACTGGAGCGGACCGTTCTCCTTCTATCACTCGATGGAAACGGGGGATGACAACACCGTAAAAGGAAACTTCCACTGGGAAGAAAGGGAGGCGACATTCCCGTCGGGAAATGCGGATAGTGTCGCCCTGTGGTTTGGATCAGATACGACCGGGTTACGCCCTTTGGATGGAAATAACAACACCCGGTGGACGATCCAGAACACGCACTTCCGCACGGGAGACGCCTGCCTCTTCACGTCACACCAGCTCGCGAATGCGCTCTCAACCACCTTCGAGACCGTGACGGACGATCCAAACGCGCTGACGCTCTATGCGACGAATGCACCGACGGTGAAGCTCTCTCCTTTCCATTGCAACCTGCTGCAACTGGGAGGACGGATGATCTCCGGCGGCGTGGCACAAGCCGATCAAAACGGCGCTTCTCAGAACCGCATGTGGCATGGACAGATCGGCGAGTTTATCGTGATGGACCGTCTCCCGACACCGCAAGAAGACGCGAGGATTGTCGCTTATCTCCGCAAAAAGTGGCTCGGCAAGGGCGAGGCGGAAGAGACGCCACCGGCCTGTCTCGCGGGGATTGCGAAAAGCGTGACGGAAAGCGCGGCGCTCGCCCTGACGCTGGAATCGGATACGAGACTGGAACAGTCCGGTTCCACCTTGCCGTTGGCATCCTTGGATGCGTCGGACGCGACGTTTGTTCGGATCCCCGCGACAGCGGATGCCGCGACATTCCCGCTCTTCGATGTCTCAGGACCCGTTGCTCTTTCGGGGGCGTTCGCCTTCATCTGCGATCCGACACCTTCCGAGGACGCGCAACTCTTCCGCTACGGGGCATTGACCGACACGTCCGAATGGACAGTCTCCGCCGCCGGACGCCCATACGCCAGCGTCCGGAACCGAGACGGTTCGTTCGCCTACTGGCTTTCGCTCATCACCGGTACCGTGATCACCATTCGCTAATTCGCCGCCCGCAAGCGCGGGCGGAGGGGAACCACTTGGAACGGACGGCGGCAACCGCCCCCGTTTCCCTCGTGGCACGAAGCGTCCTTATTGAGCTGGCGATCCCCAGAACGTCTGGAGTTTTTCGTCTAGTTCCCTGCAGGATTTCTCCATGCCCCGGAGCGCCCCCAGCCGTCTCTCGGAATCTGCGATCTCTGTTTCAATCTCCACGAGTTGCGGCGCGAATGTCGCAAAGAGCAAGTGGTCGTCATTGAGAACGTCATAAATCTCCTTGAACGTCTTTTGAACGGATGCCACGAGATTCCGTTTCATCTCCTCGAACTTCTTTTGCGCCACCGCGCTCGACGCCATGCCCCAAATGTCGGCGACCAACGATACCGCCGCACCGATCGCGGGAATGCCCTTGCTCGCGAAGTTGGCGATTTTCGCCGCCTGCCAAGGTTTGAACTTGATGACGATTCCGATCTTTCCCAGCAAGTCGCGCCCAGCGAATATCATCGCCTTATCCACGCCCTTCGCAAACCCGCCAATGGTTTTTGCACCGCTCTTGACCATTCCGAGTGCGGTGTCGATGTGCGCGCCGCCAACTTCAAAGTCACCCGCAATCCGGGAACATATCCGAGTCACAAGCCCCTCGAAGTGCTCCGACACGATATCCTTCATCTGCCCTTGAAGTTTGTACCCTGGTTCTTCACCGCCTCCCACCTCATCATCAAAGAGGGCATTGAAATCATCCATCCCCACATTCCGCAACTTGTCGCAAATCGACTTCTCAAGTGACAACAGTTCTTCGCGGCACGGGCGCACCTCGCGACGGATGTCCATCTGCGCGTCCGCGAAATCCCGGCGAAGCGTCTGGATCGTACGTTCGACTTCCGGGATCACCGCTTCATCAAGCCGCAATGACTCCTCGCGCAAACTCTCGCAATTGCGTCGAGTCGTCTCCAGGATCGCCTCCAGCACCGAGTTGCGAATCAGACGTTCGGCAAATGTATTGCGTACCACATCGTTGACAGTTTTACGCAAGTCCTCCATGCGGGAACAGTCTTCATAATCGCCCCGGTGTTCCTCCGTCAACCAATAGTTCTCGTGTCCCCTGCCGTCCGATTGCAGCCCCCGCCCATCGGGATCGGAGGCGATACAGACGATATTCAGTCTATCCAGTCGCGCATCGTCCGGCGCAAAACCGCAGAACCTCGCCACATTGTTTTTGAGGAACTGCTTTTTCGCCACCTTCTGTTCCTCGAAATCATCCGGATCCGTATAGTCGCACACCCTGTCCATCATATTGATCACGAATACGGTGTTGTCGAACTTCTTCAGTTTCTGGAGAAGCCATGCGACCGTCTCCCTGTGACTGTCCTTCAAGGGATTCGTCGCCGAGACGATGTACAGGATCAAATGCGCCTGCGAAATCCATTCCTCCGTCTTCTTCGAGAACTTCCGTCCGAAAAGGCCAGGCGTATCGACAAACACGCACGGCGGGACATCGGCATCGATGTTCTTGGGCGCGTATTCCACAATCTCGTCCGACGACTCCTCCTCGGCGATTTTCATGCTTGCGTCCGCATGACCGAGGAATCCCGCGACCGTACTCGTCTTGCCGTCTGAAAACGCACCGACAAGGGCGATCTTGAGCCGCCCATCGCGCACATCCCCTTTCAGCGCCTCGACTTTATCCAGCGACTTTCCGAACGATTCATCCAAGGTCGGCGAAATAGCCTGGGCCTTCGCTTCCCGCAAGAGTGCCTCGAACTGCTCCAGCCGTCCGACGAATTTCTCCGTCTCGGATGTGAGAAAAGATACGGTTTCATCTGCTCTGCTTTTCATAACTCTCCTTCCTTGAATCCAACATATCCCCTCGCACGGAAACCTCGTAACCCTGTCATCCTTGCTTCATCCAAGTCTCCCCCCATCACTCGAGGAGGGACTTGTCGAAAGGGCGCAATCCACCGGCGGGCAATCCAACCGCAAACGAATGCTTTCGCTCAATGACCGCATCTCCTTGGCAAAGCGCGAAATCACCTCGTACGTTGTTTTCGCCGCCTCTTTCTTTGCCGTCGCCCGCTCCATCAACTTGCCTGTCTCGGCGTACAACGCTTCGGAAACATTCGCGACGGATGTCTTCACCTTGTCCCAGATGTTCCAAGCGGTATTTTCGAACGCCTCCTGCGCTTTTGCCTTGGCCCTGCTGATCTTTTTCGCATCGGACATAAAGAACTCGACCACTTTCACGATCAGCCCGACCAAAGCGCCAATGAATCCTCCCAGTACATTTCCCAAGCCCGGAAAGACCGATCCAAGCCAGGCTCCTGTCATCGCATATCCGCCGATGGCGAGCGCCCAACCGCCGGCCTCCTTCCAGTCGAACGCCTCCGCGTCAAATGTCGGGACGCTGACCGAAAGTTCCGCCATGTATTTCGCCATATCGTCCGCCCAAGATTCCGTCGATTTTTGAATCCGGCCTTGAAAGTCCTCCTGCGTTTTCTTCACGGCATCAAAGACCGCCTCTTTCACCCCTTTTGAAAGACTCTCTTTCCGCGATTCCAGCTCGTCATTCAAGGCAACCGTTTGGATGCCTTTGTTGCGCTCGATGTGGGGATAGACAATCTTCTCCAGCATTTCCGCACGGAGGTAGTCGTACACCGCATTTTTCGCGGCGTGTTCCATGTTGCGCCGCATCTGATACCGGTCATCCTCCAGTCGCCGAATGTAGTTGTCCGTGTCAACCTTCGTTTTCTCGCGGCAGCGTTTGAAGGCCTCCAACTTCTTCGGCATCGGTTTGAGGTAGGCCTCTTCGATTGCGGACAACAACCGGAGGATGGCGTTCCGCCGGATACGTACGGGCGTGTCCCTGCAACTTTCCTCGATGGCATCTCGCAGTTCTTCCAGACGGCTCATCCGGTACAGATCTTTTTGCGCCGCATGGAGAAGGAACGACCTCTGCTGCCGATTCAACCGCTTGAGTGAAGTGGAGACGGATTCGTTTCCGGCAAAATCAAGACTATCCGCGAACGTGCTGTCTCCGTCCCGCCAGGCAAGGGCGCACAGCCCCGGCAAGGCCGCGACAGAGATCGTACGAGAGTAGAGTTCCTTGGGAATGACCGAAAGGAGGGATGTCTCCATGTTCGGCGCGTTCGCAGCGGTATGCCCGATCCGGTTCGCCATCTCGCCGCAATAATCGTCTCCTTTGTATTCCTTCTTCGGGTTTTCCGGGATGTTGAGAATCCCCATTACCTCGACGGAGGTTCCAAGATAGGCTTTGATTCGTTCCAGCGTATTCGTCTCAATCCCCTTCGATTCCCGCGCCACGTAACAGACGAGATGGCACTTCTTGAGCGCGTTCCGGATAATCTCCTGAAACCGATCCTCCTCTCCCTCGATTCCGGGGATGTCAATCAACTGCGCCCTTGTGCCGTGGAGAGAAAAGGAATACACCTTGTGTTCCTTCGTAAAATCCTGGCTTCCATTGCCGATGATCGTACCATCTACTTTGTAGTATGGCGCACGACATCCTGCGATTCGCGATTCGATGGCGGCCTCCAAGTCGGCAATGAATTGTACGACGGCGTCATTCTGCATCTGCGCGCCCTTTCTCATGCCGCGATGATGAGCCCCAGAACAAGTCCGGCGGCGAACGCCACGGCAAGCTTCCATTTCCTTTGCCGCGGCGGCATATAGTGCCGCTTGATTTCCCCGAGACCCTGCAAGACGTCACGGCACTTCGCGAGATAATCCGCTCGCCAGTTTCGCTGCTGCTCCTCGTTGAGCGAAATCTGCTTTCCCCGGCTATCCTCGTTAAAGAGAATACGCAACGCCTCAATGATCGTGCTTTTCCCGGCATTCGTCTGACCGAAGAACGCGATCGTGAACTTCTCAAACTCGCTGTCACGTTCCAGTTCGTCAACAAGTTTCTGGAGGCGTCCGTGATCCGTTTCGATAGAGGCGATCAGCACCTCGACATCCTTCTTCGCATCCTCGTCGTTCTGCTCGTTGGATGCTTTCAGCCCGTCTATGAAGGCATTCACGCGACCGATCGTCTCGGCATAGATTTTCCGAACTTCCTCTTTCGTCGATACAGTACCCATCACTTCGACTCCTTGTCTATCAGCTGGCGGCTGGCTACTTTTCGTTCAGCATCCATCATGCGGCGTCGGAAACCGGATCGATAACAGCCAAAGGCTGTCGATCGCGACACGCAACATTTTCATACTGCCACGATCACCCAGAAAGGGACATCACTCGATTTCCGCCCACTCGCCCAGTTCCATAAGTCCCCGTATCGTGTTGGGTTCAAGGCTCTTGTCACTAAGCAGCATCGTGTCTTGGGAGCGGGTAATCCATGCCTTGTCGAAAAACGCAGGACGTTCAATTTTTTCACCCGGCGAGAAGGGGTTGTCAACGGTCTTGACCTCGCGAATCTCTTCGCTGCGAAGCTTGCGGATTCGCTCCATCGTTTCCTCCGTCCGCCGCTGGGATTCCTGCCAGATCTTGATTCCCTCTTCGCGCCCCTGTTGCTGCCCCTGTGCAATCGCCAGCATGTTCCTGTCCGCCTGCAGTTTCCAGCGGAGGTTGGTGAACGATCCGAGCAACATCCGACCGCCAGTCTTCCGTGCTTCGTCAAAACGATCCGGCGGCGCAATGATCAACCGGGGCGTCATCTGAATCGAACTGCCCAGGATCGGCATTCCCGGACGAACCGCGCCATACGTCGTCAAGACAACGGTCGTGACGTACATCGCCTTGCATTGCACCCCGCCATACGTGCAGCGAAACGTACCTTCGAAACGGAAAGCGTTGACTTGCGCCCTCCTGACAAACTGGCGAGTCAATTGCACCAGCTTCCGTTCACTTTCGGAGAGATTCTGCGTGAATCGTCCGCTCACGGAGACAAAGTGGGAGAGTCCCGGTTCCACGATTCCCTGATTGATGACTTGCGCCTGCACCTGCGCCATCAAATTCGGATTCTGAAAAACCGCCAGCCGATTCGCATCCAGAATCTCGCTTCGCGAAATGCTCGGCGCGGTTTCCTGCACGAGCATGTGATGCTCAGGATCCGAAAAAATCACACTTCGGGAGAACTGGTTGTTGCCCGCGCCCGGATTCCACGTAATCCACCCCTTCCCGATCCAGCCTTTCTCCAGCGGATAACAAATCGCGGGCAACTGAAGGAAGTTATCAACCAGCACGAAGTACTGTTGCGCGGCTTCAGACTCTGCCCGCGCAGAAAGAATGATTCCGAGAAAGACGAGTCCCGAAGCGAGACAACGCCACCCGTTCAACCAACCATGTTTCATATTCATGCGCGTCAGTATAACAAAATTCGACTCGTGTGACCATCCCGGAAAGCAATTGGGCATCTACGCAATTGACAGAATGGAACTGGCGGCGATTTGCCCACCGCCCACATACCGCACGGGAATGCGCATGAGGATAAGTTTGTTTCACGCAATGCCGCAAAGAGTGCAGCGGCAAACCTGCCGCCCAATCGGGGACGCGGCACTCTTGTCGCGCTTGCGGACGGGATGAAGCCCGTCCCTCCCGGATACCGGTTCGCGCCGGTTCTTGTCCCGGCGGGAGAGTCGCGTTTCATCGCGGCCGGATTTCGCCCCGACCGATTCTCACCCGTTTTGGGAAGGATCGTACCCTTCCTCTCGGTTCGTGAATCCCGCTTTGATCTTCCAGAGTTAACTCTAAGGAGGCGGGAAAGGCGTGTTCGGCATTGCGGTCGCGACGCGGCGCGACCATCCCGTTCTCCGCTCCGCGTGAGGCAAATCCTATTGCCCTGCTCAAAAAAAGGCGGCAATAAAATCCGCCGTCCTGCGTTTTTATGGATGGAAGGCATTGTCGCCGAACGAAAACGGAGGAGAATGAAAATGAATCGAGTCAGATGTGTGGCGTTTGCGGTAACGGTATTGGCTCTGGTTTTGGGCCAGGGAACTCTCTTCGCGCAAAACGGGCGCGGACCAAGGCAGAGACGGGCGGAAATGAAAGAGAAGATCGATGATGATGCGAAGCTGACGAAGAAGCTCGAAAGATACCTCTCCGACCAAGGGTTCGGGAAACTGGAATGGAAAGAGTACACCGTCAATCCGGAGGCGAAGGGCGAACCGTCGATGCTCGTCATTTTCGGAGGACAGAAAAGCGCGAAGAGGCCGGGTCCCGATAACAAGCCGATCACTCCGGTCGCTTTGGAGCGGGCGGTGAACTACGCCAAATCCACCAAGGGGAAAACCATCATCCTCGTGCCGCAGCTGGTTGTGGAACGGAAAATGCCGGGCGGTCGTGAAATGGCTGCCGTGGCGGGAATCTCCCAACTTGTCCGCGAACGGGCAACGGCGAAAGGCGTCAAGCCGAACCGGGTATTCGCGACCGGGTTCTCGATGGGCGGGCACGTCCTGTGGACGCTTCTGGATACCGATCCCGCCCTCTTTTCCCGCGCCCTTGTCGTCGGGTCTTCGGGCGACTTGGAAAAGGCTGGCCATATCAAGGCCGATGTCCGGGTCTTGCACGGGGCGGAGGATACCTCCGTCGAACTGGCGAAAGTACAGGCGTTCGTCTCCGCCGTGAACAGCAAGCGCCCGAACACGGCGGCGCTCACGGTACTGAAAGGGAAGGATCACAGCTCCTCCGAGGAAAGCGCCTATTCGAGTTCCGAACAATGGCGCTGGCTTCTGAAGCCGTAATCTGCTACAAGAGACGGTATGGATGAATTCACGCTACAACACCTGGCGGACGCACTGGGCGAACACCGCGGACGATTGACCGCGTTGATCGCGAAACGGATGAATCCGATTCTCCTGAAGCGGCTTTCCCACGAAGACGTGCTTTCCGAAACCTTTGCGGCTGCGGCGAAACGGCTTGGCTATTTCGCCGCGCATGATGATGTTCCCGTCTATTACAAGCTACGGACAATCCTGATGCAGACGCTGACCGACATCGAGCGGCGCAACCTGGGCGCAGCCGGACGCGACGCATACAAAGAGATTCCGATCCGGAACGCGGAGACGGTCACCGAGGGAGAGGCGTTCGTCGGCGATATCGAGGATGACATCACCTCGCCCGTGTCGCATGTCGATCGCGACGAACGGCACACGCTCCTTCGTTCCGCCCTCGACTCGATGCCCGAGAACGTCCGCGCCATTCTCGTGATGCGCCACTTCGACGGAATGGGAAACTCCGAATGCGCCGCCGCGCTCGGAATTTCGGAGAAGGCCGCGTCCATTCGGTATGTCCGCGCCCTGGAAAAGCTTCAGAAGAAACTGCTGGAATTGTCCTGCTTCAGGGAAAGTGGAAACGATGGCTGAACCCGGCTTGTCAAAAGACCTGCAGGCCCTGGCCGCGGAACTCGACGCGCTGGGACAAACGGAAAACTCCCCGCGCACCGAGACCTGCCCCTTCCCTGAAATCTCCGACTTCAAACCGGTCTCGACGCTCGGACAGGGAGGCATGGGAACGGTGTATCGAGCCGAACAGATTTCCCTAAGACGGGATGTGGCGGTCAAGGTCATGAACGCGAAAAGGCGAGCCAAGTTCGCGGAGGAGGCGCGAACCGTCGCCAGCCTCCACCATCCGAATATCGTCCAGGTCTTTTCAGCGGGAAGGGCAGACGACACGCTCTGGTTCGCGATGGAACTGGTCAAGGGGGAAAGCGCGGATCGCCACGCCTTCGCGACCGTGGAAGAAGTGGTGCATCTGGGTATTGCCGTCGCCGAGGCACTCGCCTATGCCCACCGGTGCGGAGTCCTCCACCGCGACATCAACCCATCCAACATTTTTATCGGTTCCGACGGACTCGTCAAACTCGGCGATTTCGGACTCGCCTGTCTTGCGAACGACGCGGCGGCGGAAAAATGCGGGACGCGGCGTTACATGGCGGGCGAGCTACTGGCGGGCGAGAAAGCGACTGAGAAAAGTGACCAGTTCGCGTTGGGTGTCACCCTGGGGGAATTGCTGCGGCGCGTGATCCCCGACGTGGCGGCGCAACCCGCCGATTGCCGTGCCATCATCGACAAGGCGATGGCGAAATCCCCGGACGAACGTTACGGAAGCGTAGAGGCGATGCTTGCCGACTTGCGCCGTTTTCTCGCGCAGGAACCGGTTTGCGCGAATCCGCCCTCGGCGTTCAGGCGCTTCCGCCTCTTTGCGGGACGGAACCCGTTGGCGGCAACCGCAATCGCGGCATCCGCCGTATTCCTCGCCGCCTTCTTCACGGCGCTCTCCATCGCGTATGTCCGGACTTCCCGCGCCCTGGAGGAGACCCACCGGGAAGCCGCACAGGCCGCGCAGTCGCTGGCAAACGCCCTCACGAAAATCGAGCGCGGAGAAACCGATCCGCGAGACGCCGAACTCAAACGTGCGCTGGAAATCGTCGAGGCGCTCGCCTCCAGATTTCCCGATGACGAAAAAATCCATACCGCCATCGAGACCTTGCGCGCGGCCCGCGAAGCACACGCGAAACTTCCAAAACGCCATCTCCATCCGCCCCGCCGAATCGTCCCCTGATCGACAGGACGGTTGCGCGGGTGCTTCGCGCCAGCTGAAAGGCAGGGAAGCGTGGAAGCTGAGAGGCGGCACTCTTGTTGTATGTCGATTGCCGATAGGTTAGCCGGGCAAACGTGTTATGGTGATGGATATGGTTCCTGTCGGCATGGCAATTGGTAGGGCGCGTTGTCCTCAACGTGCCGTGCGGTGGCTTACGAATAAGCCGCCCTACCAGTCCAACGCCAACAGGAACTCCGTCCGGTACAATAAGCCGGGTAAGCCCGTCGCCCACGCTCGCACGGGAATCGAAATGAGGATAAGTTCCTATCCTTCAACCTCCGGCTGCAGTATAGCAAGTTATCTGAATAGAATCCCTCACACAACGCGTGAGCGGGAGGCTAAAAGCTAGAAGCTAAGCTATGGGCAAGCGTGTTCAGCAATACGGACGCGATGGAGCGCGCCCCTCCCTCCGCAGCTCCGAGCCTCCGTCTGAACAAAACCTACCGCAATGGCTACTTCTTCGGGGAAGCGACACTCTCGCTTTTCGGGGCGAGTGTGAAGCAAAAGGGACTCAAGCGACAGACGGAATCAAAGGGATTCAGCCGTCCCGCAGGTCGCTTGTCTTTTGTCTCACGCGGAGAACGGGAGGGGATGCGTTTGCCCCTCCTCTGTAGCCGTGCGCAGGATGGATCGCGTCCGCACCGCTGAACGCGCTGAACACGCCTAACCTGTCAACTGACAGGCAATGAAATTGCTTTCGCTACGGGGAGTCTCGGAGTTTCGGAGGCATGGTGCCGCAACTCGCAAAGCCTCCCAAACTCCCACTACCGAAAGGAAAGTTGAGTTGCGGTATGGGGGCATTGACGAACAAGAGCAAGTTTGCCTCACGACCACGATCCCGATCCGGCCCGTTCGGAGAAACGAGTTTTCGACACTTCCTCTGCGCACTCTGCGGCCTCAGCGGCTCTGCGTGAAAACCCAAACGAAGAATCTCGGTTTCACTTTCCCGCGACCTCCGCGACCTATTCCGTGTATTCCGTGGTTCTTAAAGTGTCCAACAGTAAATTTCGGCTGAACATTCCATATTGCGGATGGAGGGGTATCATGGTAACATGGGGGCGTTCCTCACAAAGTGTGCCAGGTCCGGGGTACGGACAAAACCAGAAAGGGCAAAAAATGAAGAAATGCTTGTTGTTTACAGCGGTTGCAGTCGCGTTCACCGCCTCGTCCGTTTTCGCGCTCGACAGTACACGCATCGACGAGATTGCACAATGGTTGCCGGAGAAGCCCGCCGCCTCCGGTGTACGGATCGGCGACCGCGCCGCCTGGGGCAGACTTGCCGCATTGCCCTCTGCAGCAAGGCACATTGAAGATGCGGAAAAGGCACTTGCCCAACCGATTCCCGCCGTACCGGATGAGCTTTATCTCGAATTCACCCGCAACGGGAATCGCAGGAACTTCGAGACGCCGTACTTCGCACGGATCGACACTCTCTCCACCCTGTTGCTCGGCGAATGTCTGGAGAACAAGGGACGTTTCCTGCCGGGAATCATCTCCCGTGTGAAGGCCATCGCGGCCGAGCGCAGTTGGACGATGCCGGCGCACGACGGCGATCTGACTTGCTTCAACGGTACACCGCACATCGATCTCGGCAGTTGCCACCGAACCATTACGTTCTCGTTTGTGTACGACTGGCTACGTGACGTACTACCGCAAGATGTCAAAGACCTCATCTTCGCCGAGTGTGATCGGCGCACCTTCCAGCCGTACCTCGCCACCTGCCGCAAGCAACTGGACCCAAAGTCGTCCGTCGCACACCGCCACTGGTGGTACGAGGGAGGAAACAACTGGAACTCAGTCTGCAATTCGTGCGTCGTGCGTGCGGCGCTGGCGATGATCAACGACCGCCGTCTGCGCGCCGAATTCGTTGCGTCCGGCGAACATACCGTACCCTACGCGATGAAAGGCTACACCGATGACGGCTACTGTTCCGAGGGCATGGGATACTGGAATTACGGCTATGGTCACCACATTTCGCTCGGACTCGCCGTACGCGCGGCGACAGGCGGCAAGGTGAACCTCTTCTCCGCCCCCAAGCACCGCGCCGTGATGATGTATCCGTACGGGTACCAATTGATGGACTGGCAGTCGCCGCACTTCGCGGACGGTGGCGGCAACTCGAGCGCCGTCTTGCTTGCGCTCGAGCGGCAGGTATTCCCGGACATCGTCTGCCGTCGCGCGGCTGATGTGGATCTTCTCTTGGGCGGTTTGACGGATATCAGCCTGCGCGCGTTCGGACAGGATCCCGGTCCGACCTACACGAACGGATTCGATACGCTGCCCATCCGATCCTGGTTCCCAGATGCGCAGGTGCTGATTTCGCGCTGCGTCCAACCGGAACAGACGTTGCGCCTGAGCATCGCCATCAAGGGCGGACACAACCAGGAGCTGCATAACCACAATGACGTCGGTTCCTACGTGATCATGCTCGACGGCATCGAGATGGGGGGCGACCCGGGAGGCGAGATCTACACGCGCCGCACCTTCTCGAAAGACCGTTACGTCTCGAAGGTCCTCAATTCTTACGGGCATCCCGTACCCGTCGTAGGCAATCAGTTGCAGAAGACCGGACGTGACGCCGCCGCAAAAGTCATCCAGACGGACTTCACGGATGCGAAGGACGAGATTGTCTTTGACTACAAGGCGGCCTACCCGGTTCCGACGCTTCAGTCACTGGTACGCACGATGACGTTCGATCGTAAGAACGCCACCATCACGATCACGGATTCGGCGAAGTTCTCCGAGCCAACCGCTTTCGAGGTACCGGTGATCACCTATCGCGATTGGGAGGCGAACGACGACGCGACGCGGTTCTCCTTCAAGAAAACGCCGAAGACCTACCGTCGGTTGCAGATGGCCGTAAAGGCATCCGCCCCCGTCACGTTCCGCAACGAAAAGATCGAGAACCCCGGTCGGCCTGAAGTCACACGCCTCGGCTTTACCTTCAACCAGCCCGTCACCAACGCCACCTTCACGCTGGTGTACAGCGCGAACTAGCGCGTTCCTTGCAACACAAACGGGCTGCCAGCCCGTTCTACTACTACGCGCATCGCGCCCAGCTGAACACGTAGGCGGCGTAGCCTTCTCCTGCTTTTCAGCTAGCGCGAAGCACCCGGTTTCTCGGCTGTCGCGTTCCGCCCGGTAAAGAAGGCGTGGTAGGCACGGTAGGTCATGTAGGCGTCCAGCTTAGAGGAGACCTCGGCAGGGGCGTGCATATTGAGCAGCGGCGTTCCCATATCTACCACGTCCATGCCGTAGTATGCCATGAACTTCGCGATGGTTCCGCCGCCACCCTTCTCCGCCTTGCCCAATTCACCGATCTGCCACACCACACCGGCAGCATCGAAGACGCGGCGGAGGTCGGCGATATATTCGGCACGCGCATCGTTGGCACCGCTCTTGCCGCCCGCCCCCGTGTATTTGATGATGCACGGCCCCGCATTAAACCTCGCCATGTTGTTCGGCGAGTCCGCATCCGGGAAATGCGGATCGGCGGCAGCGCAGACATCGGCGGAAAGCATCCGCGACGCCTCCAAGGCGCGGCGCACGTGGATATCGCGAGGCTCGGCTTCCTGCCGCTCGATCAATTCGGCGATGGAATTGACGAAGAAGGTCGAGTCCATGCCTGTCGCGCCGACGGATCCGATCTCCTCCTTATCGCAAAGCAAGACGATACACGTCTGTTCGGGTACCCCTTCCACGTCCAACAGAGCCTTCAACCCCGCATAGGCGCAGACGCGGTCGTCTTGACCGTAACCCAAAATCATACTGCGGTCGAATCCCAAGTCGCGCGGCTTCCCCGCCGGAACGATCTCCAGTTCACCGCTCGCAAAATCCGCCTCCGTAATTCCGTAGGTCTTTTCCAGGAGTTGCAGGATGTGCTTCTTGACGCTGTCCTTCGCATCCTCCTTGTCGTCCGGACACGGGACCGACCCAATCAACAGGTCAAGGTCGTCGGCGGGGATGACCTCGCGAACCGGTTTCTCAGCCTGTTCCTTTCCGAAATGAGGAAGGATGTCCGTGATCATGAAAACAGGATCGTCCGGCTGATCGCCAACGGCAATCTCGACCTTACTCCCGTCCGGCTTAACCACCGTACCGTAGAGCGCAAGCGGGCGCACGAGCCACTGGAATTTCTTGAGCCCGCCGTAATAGTGGGCATCGAAAAAGGCAAGACCGTTCTTCTCCATCAGGGGAACCGGCTTCAGGTCAATCCTCGGCGAATCGGTATGTCCGCCGACCACCCGCACGCCTCCGGACACGGGCGACTGTCCAACCACGGCGGCAAAGAGGGTTTTGCCGTGATACCCGCGATACACCTTGTCACCGGGACTCAGCTTCCGGAACGAGGCAAGCGCGCGAAAGCCCTTGGCCTCTAGCAGTCGAACCGCCTCCGCGTATGCCCGGCGTTCGGTCTTCGCAATTCCCAAATACCCTTTGTAATCTTCGCAGTAGGCGTTCATCGCCTTACGCTGCGCGTCATCCAACAACCAAGTCGCGTCCTTCCGATCGACCGGAGACGAAATACCCGTGTTCATCGTAACACCTTTCCCTTTCGAGTCATTGATTCCGTCATGCGGTTCACCCGCCGTCATGGCAGAACAGATCCCGGCGGCGGCTGCGAGAACCGCGCAAAACACTTGACGTCTCTTCATCCTCGATTCCTTCCCATGTGTGTGCCGAACCGTCGCGCACGGCGGTCAGCTACGCAACAGAACCCTATTTTACCCACCACCCGGCAACTCTGTCCATCCCAAAGTTTAGCGGGGACATACGACGGTTCCGAACCCCAAACTCGGAACCCATAGGCAAGTGTATCGTGCCTGTTCTGTGCCGCGCCGAGGACGGCATGGTTTTTCCCCAGCTCACCTGAGGAATCGGAATTGACGGTCGTTTTGCCGCTGTGATAGACTGTACGGCGTTGTCTCACAGGTCGGGGGACGAAATTTTTACAAGGAGCGCATCGATGCGAACGCATACAAAAAGAATCTGTTGTCTGGGGGGGATATTGGTCTTGACCGTGGTCGCCGCCGTTCACGCGACACCTCTCTCGCCGCGTGATACCGAACGCTATTTTCTGGCGTTCTTCGACAATCCCGCCACTGTTCCCGTCTCGTTCTCCTACGGCGGGGTGCGGCACGACGGACTGGGCGGGCTGAAGGTGATCGAGCGGGAGATCGATCCCGCCGCGCCCGTCCGCAGGGGACGGCTTGTCTGCGCACTTGATGACGCGCTCACGGCGACGCTCGACGCGGCGTACTGCGCGGAATTCGGGGAGGTCGAATACACGCTCTGGTTCTCCAACACAGGCGCGAAACCGTCGAAGACTCTCGCCCATGTCTATGCCTACCGTACTACGGTCTCGGGAGCGAAACCTAGGTTGCGCGGCATTCTCGGCGACCACCAGAACTTTTACGCCGCCTACGACAGTGACCTGATGACGAACCCGCGCGCATTCCATTCCACGAACGGGCGAGCGACTCACATCGTCTTCCCGTATTTCGATTTCGTACACGGGAACGGCGGAACCTTGATGGCGCTGGGTTGGGCGGGCACGTGGGAAGCCGCCTTCGTGGGAATGAGTGACGGTACGCACGTGATGGCCAAGACCTGTATCGACCTAGACGCATCGATCCTTCCCGGCGAGCGGATCCGTACCGGTCTGGTTGTCCTGCTTCCCTACGAGGGGCGCGATGCCGACCGCGCCACCAACCGCTGGCGCGCCTGGTTCATGAAGTACAACCTCCCGAAGGCCAACAAACAAGGCGACGCGATCCAGCCTTTCTCCACCACCTGCTTCGCGGGCGACACCGGACTCCCGAATTCGGACGGCAGCATTTCGGAACGGGCGACCACATGGAAGCGCACGCTCGACAAACTCGCCGCCGAACGGATGCTTCCCGATTTCCGCTGGTTTGATGCGGGATGGTACTGTGACCCCGCGCAGAAATCCGTCCCGACCGATTGGTGGGGAACGATCGGCACCTGGGAGCTGGATGTCGAAAAGTGGCCGGGGACCTCGTTCCGCGAATCCAACGAGGCTTGCCATGCGCTCGGACTGAAAACGCTGGTGTGGTTCGAGCCGGAGCGTGTCACGCATCTCGACGACCTCGTCCAAAATTTCGGCTACAAGAAGGAGTGGGGAATCCAGACGGGACACTGTATCACCAGCAACATCGGCGATGACGAATGCCTCGCCTGGACGCTGGGGCGCATCACGAAGATGCTGGGGGAAAACGCGGTGGACCTCTACCGCGAAGACAACAACAGCAACCCGGCTCAAGCCTGGCAGATTCTCGACGCGCGCGATACGGAACGGCTGAACCTTCCCCGCAAGGGCATCAACGAGAACAAATGCATCCAAGGGCACTACAAGCTCTGGGACGGGATCATCGACTTCTGCGCGAAACATGGGAAATGCACGTATGTCGATTCCTGCGCAAGCGGCGGTGGGCGCAACGACATCGAATCCATGCGCCGGGGCGTCCCCTTCATGCGGAGCGATTTCGACCGCACGACGATCCCGATGCGCCTCTCCCAGACCTGGGGTTTCTGCAAGTGGATTCCCTTCCACGGCTCCTCCACAAAAGACACCGTGGGCCAGCTCGAAGAGACGAGAGGCAGCGGCAGCGACGCATACGTGGTACGCGCTTCCTTCCTCCCGATCTACAATTTCGGCGGGATGTTCTCGCACAACCCCGACCTCGACTTTGACCTGATGCGCCGGAACTACGCCGAGTGGAAGAGCGTACGCCATCTCCTCACGCGCGATTACTACACCCTCACCCCGTGGCACTCGACCACGTTCCAAGAGGGATGGACGGCACTCGCGTATGACGCACCCGAACTCGGCGAGAGCCTGATCCTCGCTTTCCGCATGACGAACGCGGAAGAGCCGGACTTCCTCGCGAAACTGCCGTTTGCCGATCCCGCGACCGAGTACACGCTGACCGACGCCGATTCGGGAAAAGAACAGCGTCTTTCCGGTTGGGAACTGCGGCGCGGACTGACGATTACCCTTCCCAACAAACGTTCGAGCGCACTCATCCGAATGAAGCGCAACGGCGCGGCCAAGCCCGTAGTCTGTCACGACCTGGCGCAATCGGTTCTGCCGAAGCTCGCGGACGGCAAGCCTTCCGTACCCGATGCGAACGGCGGGAGCTGGAGTTTCCTGTACCGGAAGGAAATCTGCGAGAACGGCGGAGAGGAGATGTCCCCTTACGCCGGGAATGCGGGCGGACTGCAGGGATACCACGCAACCGCGACCGACGAGTTCCCGCAGGTTCTGATGAATCCGCACGATGATTCGCTGCTGGTTCCGGGCGTGGCGGGCGGACGGAAAGACCGTCCGTTCAAGCCGTTTGAATTCCTGGTTCACCCCGCTCCTGCCGACTTCGGCAAGTGCCGCGCAGTTATCCGTTACACGGCAGAGAAAGCGGGGGCGTACAACCTCTTTGCCGACTTGCGCGCGATGAACATCGGAACGGGTAAGGTGGATATCTCGATTGTCTCGAACGGGAAACTGCTCTGGCAGAAGGAGCTGGCGCGGGACGGACAAAAGTACGCCGAGTTGCCGCCGCTCACGCTGAAGGGCATCCAGCTCGACAAGGGACAACACCTCGAACTCGTCGTGGGGCCAGGACTCGCCGAATCCTCGCACATCTGTGACGGAACCGGTCTCTCCCTCCTGCTCATCGAGCAGTGAGTTCTGAGTTCGTGGTTGGGTGGTTAGGTGGTAGCTAGTGGCTGAGAAGCTGAGAGGCTGAGAGGCTGAGAAGCGAGGCGGGGGCTGAGAAGCGTGACTGGCGTGTAAAGGGATTTCAGCGATAAGGCCTTTCTCAGCGTCTCTGCGTGAGAACCCAAACGAGGAATCTACGATGAAATGGGGCTTGCTTGTTTCGGTTGCGCTAGCCGGATTGGCACGGGCTGCGGAGGTGCCGTGCGCCTCCATCCCGTTTGACCGCGTACCGGTGCAGATCGATGGCGAGATTACCCCATCGGAATGGGCAAACACCGCCGTGATCCGCGAGATTCGCCCGCTCGGAAGCCTGTTCGCCGGGGCATACAGAACCGAGTTCCGCGTCAAACATGACGGCGAGAAGATCTATGTTGCGGTCAGGTGCGAGGAGAAGGATGCCGGCTATCCGCTCAGTTTTCCCCGCGCCTGGGACGAGTCGTTCTTCCGCAACGACGATTGTGTGGAGGTCGTTCTGGGAATGCCGGATCCCGAACTGCGGGATCGTGGCACCATCGACATGGGCGGATACGAACATGCGATGGGAACGGAGGTGGCGGCAGCGGACTTCTATTACTCGTTTGCCGTGAATGCGTCCGGGGGCCGTCAGCTCTCTTACAACGAGATGCCGATCGGGGACGGCGGATTCGAGAGTGCCTGTCGCCGTGGCGAGGGAGAATGGACGGTTGAACTGGCGATTCCCCGCACAACGCCGGGACTGGACGCATTGGCGGGCGTCACCTGCTTCGCCAACCTCATCCGCCACCGCCCACCGAGTATGCTGGGGTGGCACCTCCCGTCGTTCGGCGGTTACGCCCCGATGCCATTCGGGCGATTCCAATTCCTGCGCGTCGGCGAGACGGCGGGACAACCGGAGTCGTGGCCCCGCGACAAACCAACACCGAACCCCAACACCCCCGTTAGCGCGTCCATCGAGTACGGACCGCTGTGCCGAGTCATTCTAGGGGCAATCTCGGTGCCGGAGGACAAGACGGACCTGACTGCGGAACTCGCGGTGGAAGGTTTGCCCGTCGTGAGAGAATCGCTCACGGACTGTCTCGCACGGAATCGCGGCGGGATGATAGGTACCGCGTATGTCGTCTGCGACTTGCCACCGGGGGACCAGCCGAAGCGGACGGCCACGTTGCGCGTGCTACGGAACGACACGCCGGTTTGCCGCGTCGAAAAGGTTTGCCCTGCGGTGAAGGTCCCGGAATGGCTGGACACGCAAGAGGGGACGGAATATCTCCGCGAGAAGATTCCCGCGCCGTGGAAGATGCCGGTCATCGCGGGAACCGACGTGAGGCTGGTGGACAAGACGATTTCCTTCGGCGGCAATGCGTTGCCGCGTGCCGTCATCCGCGAAGGGGCGTTGAGCGAGACCTTCCGCGACGCACCGTTCTTCCGTGCCGTCGTGGACGGCGAGACAACGGTACCCGTGTTCAGCAACCTCGTATTGAAGGCAGATGCCAACCGGATTCTGTTGTCGGCAACTGGGCGCGGCGACAACATCCAGATTCGCGCCTCCGCCATTTTGGACTACGATGGATTCCTCGACTACACGTTCGCCGTTGCGGGTGAAGGTGCCGCTTCCGTGGAACGCCTGGAATTCGTCTTGCCTCTCTGCGCGGTGGCGGCTCGCCACTTTCTACCGGGAACGCTGGTGCAGAATGGCGGCGCACTCTCGAACGCGGGCTGGCGCGGGGCGGGATGTCCGTTCTGGATCGGAAACGAGCAGGAAGGTCTCTTCTTCAACTACGACGAGACACCGTTCCGCTCGGAATGCCAACGTCATCAGCTTTCCGTTGCGTCGGTGCGGGACGGCCGAGACGCAGTGCTTGTCTTCACCGATGTGAAGAGGCAGCTTTCCAGCTCTTCCACATTCCGCTTCTTCCTGCAGCCCACGCCGACCAAACCCTATCCGCTGAAGCCCGTGCGCAACCGGTACACATGGTGGTGGGAGGGCTGGAGCCGTTTTCACGGTTATCCCGACATCTCCAAAACGAACGAGATTCGCGAGGCGATCGCCAAAGCGGCGAAGGATGACAAGAAACTGGTACTTTACTGTTGCCAGGGCTTGCAGGAGGATGCCCCGGAGATGGTGGCGTGGCGCGAGGATTTCGCGATGAAACCGGATTGGCGTTACTACCGCTGGAACGACCACAACTGCTTCGCCACATGCAAGCGCGGACCCGAAGGCGACTTCCAGTTGGCGTCGTGGGCGCGTCTCATTCGCGACACGGGAATATCCGGCATGATGAGCGACGGACTTTCGGTTGCATGGAGGTGCGCCAACCCGCGGCACGCGCACTGCTGCGCCCGTGTCGCACAACCCGCGATTGGCGTGGAATCGTGTTCACGTACAATTGCCCAGCGCAATTTCCTCAAACGCTTGCGCGGTCTCTTCGACCGTAGCGGCAAGCCATTCTGCATGATCGGGCACACCGGCGGCGCCATCGACCCCAACACATTGGGGTTCTTCGACGCCTACTTCGAGGGTGAGCAACTGAGCCGTTTTCGGCGCGGCTACTATCCGTCCCGCGCACTCTTCAGCGTCGGCTACACCGGTCTGCCGTGGGGATGGCGAACAATCTACTGGCCCAAACAACTGCACAACTACGAGGGGATGGACAGCGCACTGTGCTACACGCTTCTGCACAACAGCGAGTATTACGCGAATCACGACATCGACCCGCCGCAGATTGACACGGACATCCTTGAACCGTTTTCCACGAAGGATACAGTCTTCCATCCGTACTGGAAACCCCAAAACCGTGTCGCGTTCCGATCCGAACACGCGCTCCTCTCCCTCTACGAGCGAACGAACGCCGTGTTGCTGGTCGTGGGGAACCTGACGCCCGTGCCGTCGCCCTACGAGTTGGATTGCTCCGCGCTATGGTCCGGCGAGGAGGTTCACGCGACGGATCTCCTGCGGAAATGCCCGATTCGCGACTGGAAGATTTCCGAAACGCTCGCGCCTGCCAGTTGCCGTGTCATCAAGGTCTCCAAAGGCGCGGCACCAGTTCCGGAAACCGAACACGAACCACCTCCGAAAACAACCGACCGGGAAACGCTGGATGGCGGGACGTGGTCTTTCAAATACGCGAAGGAGGCCTCAGTGGCGCCTGACGGAACCGTGCGCGTCCAGTCGGTTCCGTACACGCCTGAACCCGTAACCGCCTTCTATTCCGCTACCTTCGGGCGTACGCTGACAGTCGCGGGTACGCTATGCTCCACGGAACGGATACGGATTGGATTGGGCGACCGTCACTACCTCACGTTCGGCAATGGATTCCCGGCCTATGGTTGGATGTTTACCGGACCGGCAGACCCTTACGGGCGCGGCTGGATCTACCCGCATGTGAAAGTCAAGAGATACGAGCCGGTCGATTTCCGTCTCACGCTCACAAACGGCGTGCTGAACGTCTGGTACGACAGGCAACGTCTGGTACGTGACCTCAAGCTGGAGATCGCGCCGTCCGGAAACCGCTTTTCCATCGGAACGTGGTACAAAGACCGGTTCGAATTCCGTCCCCGGTGCGACTGATTCCGTCAGGTCTTCTATACGCCTAAATTCCCCTGTTGGACACTTTGAAAAACCGTGGTAAATCATGGCGCGTTGGAATTGTTCAGACTTTCACCATTTGGGTGAATCCGTTTTCTGCCGTACCGTGTGTGCGGGGGGATTGAAAAGCCTCTGTTTTCGCCACTTTCTCTGCGTACTCTGTGTCTCTGCAGCAGGCTAACCACCTAAGGCAGGGATTTGGAGACAACAGGGACAACATCGAGAACAACTGGTATTCGGACGGCTCGCAACCGCGAGCCGGATGAGAACCGGCGCGCGGTTGCGCGACGACCGCAAGCGTGTTGTCTATCCGTTGTCCGCGTTGTTTCCATTTCTAGCGACGAAATGTCGTGTGCCGCGTGTCGCTTGTTTTTTCCCTAACGAAGAAAACGGGAGGGACGCGACTTGTCGCGTCCTCCGTAGCCTTGCGCAGGATGGATCGCGTCCTCACCGCAACGAAGCGACAAGAGTGTCGCTTCCCCGATTGGACGACATGTTTCCTTGCGCACGCTGCGGCCTCAGCGTCTCTGCGTGAGAACCCAAACGCGGAATCGAGGATAAATTGGCTGGTATCGCGTGTGAAGCCGGATATTCCGGGATACGCATTGCGGACGCGACGGGGCGTGTCCCACCCAGAACTGGCGGCGCTTCGCCTCCAGTTACAATCGACCGAGCCAGATGTAGTCGATGCGGCAGGTTCCGGTCACCTTCTCCCCCTCTGCCGAGAAGGCGAGTTTCAGTTGCTTGAGGTTACCGACCGGCGGCAGTGCCACGGTGTACACGGTGTCATCGTCCTCCATCGGTTTGACATCGAACGCGACCGTGTTCTTCTCCTCCCATGCGGGTTCACGGCTGTTCGTCTGCCACCAGAGGCGCATCCGACGCGAGCTGGTGTGGTTCTGCATCCTGATCCGCATCGCGTTCGCGCGCACCCCGTTGCACTGTACGCCCACATCCACTTCGTCGGGCGTGACGAGGCAAGCCTCTGCCGTATCCTGGAGCGCCACCACCAGGTAGTCGCCGCAGACAATCCGCACGGGATGCGACTTGCTGTTCCAGAACGGATTCTTGTTGGGCAGGAACTCGTAGGCGGTGCCGGTGTTTTCCGCGCGCCATCCCTGCATGTCTAGGTTCTTCGCGAAGTCCCACGCCTTGAAGGTGCGAGCACCATCCGGCAACACATGTACGGCGGTACGTGCCGTGCGCCAGAGCGCACCGTTGTCCGCCTTGAGCGCGACGCGGTAGTCGCCCACGGCGGGGAATGTCGCCTTCGTATAGGGGGCATTCGGTCGGGTAAATGTGACGCCGTTTTGTCCTTCCGTCTGCTCCCAGGCGAGCGCGGACTTGTTGTCGGAGACGGTCGCGGAGAGCGCCACGGCCGGTTTGTCCGTCCACACCTCTGAGCAGATCGAGACCGACGGCGGATCGACATAGGGGAAGGCGCGGTCGAGTTCCTCGGAGAAATCGAACTCGCGGTTGCGCGCGAGCGTCCAGTCATTGGTGGTGGGCGACTCGTTGATGTAGAACGGAATACCGGGAATCAGGACGAACCCGTTGTCCTCGATGCGCCCGTTCGAACAGGCGACATCAAGCGGGGTATGGGGATCGCCCCACACCTGAATCTCCGCGGGACCGTTCTTGCGCGCGTAGTTGTTCCGGTCGAATTTGCAACGGCGGATGTGTACGTTGCGAGTCTGGGGAGAACGCAACCCAAGCACCTCAATCGACGCGCCGGCATTGTTGCGGAACGTACACTCCTCCACAAGGCAGTTTTCACCGCCGCACTCAAAATCGATGCCGCCCTGATCCGGCGAACCGGAGTCGGGCTGGTTGACGAAGTGACAACCGCGGATGATGTAGCCGCAGTTGCCGGCGAGCATCACACCCATCGTACCGGCGGCGGCATGCCAGCCGGAGGCGTCGAAAAGGCAGTCCGTCATCCACGAGCGGCTGGCGCAGTTGTAGGGATGGGGCGAGGTGTTGTGCGCGTAGTTATCGTGGCAGAACATCCGCGTCACGAACGTGTCGAGTCCGTTCACGCTGAATCCGCTCGAACACTGGTAGGACTCGCAATCACGCATCACGATGTAACGCGCACGGTTGCCGCCCGCCCAGATGCCGCAGGAACGTCCACCACGCCCGACCGCGCCAGGTTCGTCGCGCCACTCCGGAATACCGTGCGAGTTGAAGCGGTACATGCCTTCGATGTGGTGCGCCAGACAGCGTTCCACAAGTACGTGCCCCGTGCCGGGTGCGTCGCAGACGAGCGAGAATCCCGATCCCGCGTTACAGAAGATGAGGTCGCGTACAGCCAGATAGGCAGGATTGAGAATCAAGCCGCAACGGTCGTTGATATGCCGGTTACGGCGAATCTGCGGACGGATTCCCTCGCCGTACGCGCCAATCTCCGCCCAGTTCTCCGCCGAACCGTGCGCGGACAACTGCAGCTCCTCGTTGAACACGCTTCCCCGCTTCAGCAACAGACGCTCCCCCGGACCGAGCGTCAGGTTGGTCACGTTCGCGAACGATTTCCACGCCGTTGCGGGCGTGAGGCCGTCACGCGCGTCATCGCCATCCGCCGAGTCCACATGGTACGTCCGCGTCGGGCTGTGCGGCGGATTCCACGCCTTCGCCGAATAGTCCGGATCTTTTTCGGGCAGGAAGATCAGGCACTTGCCCGCCCGCCAAACGACCTTTCCGCTCCCGTCCAACAGGGAGAACGCCAGATTGACGGCGCCGTTCGTCCCCCCATCGACCGTCCATGCGCACGGCACATCGGCACACTCTTCCAGCCTGCCCAACTCAATACGCGCGGGTGTCACCGAGGCGCCTCCGTCGGCCTTCGTCTCCAACACACAGGAATCGAGCGCGACACCGACATTCGAGAGCGTCGCCACCAAGTGTGCGGGGGTGCCGAGTCGCGGCAGCAGCTCGCGCGTGCAAAACTTGCCGATCGAGAGAATCGGCCGTTTCTCGTTACGGATGCAGAAGTCCGTGACATCGATCTTCCCCTTCGTGCCGAGCAGGAGGGGGGCGTTCGTCGGGCAACAATGTCCGGTGCGTTTCGCGGGCAGTCCGAAGACGCCATCAACCGACAGGCTCGACTCCATCCCGTTCCATCCGGCGGCAAGTCTGTAGTCACGCCCCAGCTCCACGTCCATCTGCTGGGAGGTGCGCGGTTCCCAGCGACCATCCAAGAATACAAAGAAGTTGAAACACCCGGCTGCATCGCCGAGCCGATCGTAACGCAGCCAGTATTCATTCTTCTTGTAGGCAATCGTCAGTTCACCAGAGGGCGGTTCGCGGAACGTCGCCGCACACGAGATGCGGAAACCGGCGCAGATCGAGGCATCATCGACCTCCTTCACGGCAGGTCCCGTCGCCACAGGGGCGGAGACTGTGCCGACCATCGGGCCGAGCGTGAGGTTGCCGTCGCACGCCAGCGCGGTCTGCGGTCCCTCGCGACGAAGCGACGCCGTCTTGCCGTTCACCGTCAACCAGCTGTTCGTGCCGTCCCAACCGGCGGCGACATCGTACCATTCACCCGGGACCGGTTTCACGGGTACGCTGACGCGCGGTTCGGGCGTCCCCGCGTGATTCACGAAGAAACTGAACTTCACCCCCTCCCTCGGACCATCGACGCGCAGGATGTACGCACCGGGCGAGTTGGCGCCTCCCTTCTGAAGAATCGTCGCCTGCCCCTGCTCTTCAATCGACTCGTCGAACTTCACGCGACAGGAAAGGCGCAAGCCGGGACGCAAGTCGTACCGGAAACTGTCGCCGAGCGAACGCATCTGTGCTGACTTGTCCAACGTGAAATCCACCGCCTCCGCAACGGCGGAGAGAAACGCAACGGCGAGGATCGCCCAAGCGCGCAAACCCAATTTTCCCGTATTCATCCAACAGACCTCCTTGACATCCGTCAGTATAACACACCTTCCCCCTTTCCGCCATCACGGAATCACGGCGGCTGGCCGCCGTTCGAGTTCGGAGCGGCGGGTACGAAATCGATAGCTATCGAGAACATTCGATTAGTCGGGGCGCTTATTCGCTTAAACTTGGATTCCTCGTTTACATTCTCACGCAGAGACGCAAGAGTTTAAGAGGAGATCTCTCGCTTGATTCGGGCTCTATCTCTTTTCACCATTTGGATGAAAGAAAGGAAATCTATCAAGCGCAACTTATCCAAACATTTCCGCAATGAATTCATTGGTCGAGCAAGCCCGTACCCCTTCACCTGCCGTGGATGTAATCCGTCCTGTCGGCGAGGGGGTGTGAATGAGCCGCATATCTATTCTGCATTTTTCCTTATCCAAGGCCAATGCGAGCCGACGCATGGATGCTGACATGGACGGCGAAATGGTTGACGAAAGTTTACACTCCGCCAGGACGACACGCCCCGCCTGCGGCGAAAGGACAATATCGACCTCCAACCCCTGTTCGTCTCGAAAGTAGTAAACTTCGCCTTCGTTCCCCAATGCGTGTTGCGCCTTTATGATCTCGGAGATGACAAATCCTTCGAAAATCACCCCAGCGAACGGTGACAATGACAACTCCTTGTCTGATCGTATGCCCAGAAGATGGCAGAGAAGGCCGGAATCTAAAAAATACACCTTTGGTGTCTTGACCAGCCGCTTTCCGGCGTTTCTGTAGAAAGGCGCCACCTTGACGATCAGACCGGACATTTCAAGCACATTCATCCACTCGGTAATCGTAGGCACGGATACGCCGAGTGGCGCGGCGATATCTGTTTTGTTCATCATCTGTCCATGTCGCGTAGCAAGGACGCGCAGAAAGCGGTGGAATGTCATGAGGTTCTTGACAGCGATGACCGACCTGACATCACGCTCAAGATATGTCTGGACATACGACGAATACCAAAGCGAAGCATTCCTTCCAGCGGCAAGAGCCTCGGGGTAGCCACCCGAAAATGGAGTCACTTTCGTGCATTCCGTCTGCGCGAACGGAGAAAGACGCAGGATTCCCGCACGTCCCGCCATTGATTCCCCCACGCTGCGCATCAACAGGACTTCTTGCGATCCGGTCAGTATCCATCGCCCCTTTTCGCCGGGACTCGAATCAATCCTAGAACGGATGTAGTTGAACAATTCAGGTGCCTGTTGAATCTCGTCTATTACGACGGGGAAAGAGAGTTCGTCCAGGAAACCTCTCGGATCGGCTTTCACGGACAACAGGACATCGGGATCCTCCAGCATCACATACTGCGCATCTGGCAACATATTCCGAAGCATGAACGTCTTGCCGGTACGGCGCGGACCGGTAAGCACTACGGCGGGAAACAGTTCAAGCATACGCCTGACGCACGGCTCGATTCTTCTGACAATGTATTTCATGCCGCTTATGATAGCATTTCTCGGACGTATGCCGCAAGGCGGAATTGTGAGAATCCTAAAGTGTCATTTTATGATTCTCAAGACATAGCGCGATTGCTTCTCACGACAAGCCGAAGAAAAACGCCGCCCACCAGACGATGAAGCCCGTCGAGATGCTATACTACCTCGTCGGCAACTCGTCAAAGCGAAACGCCTGTAATTGGCTGCGGCGCGCCGCTATATGCCTCCCGCACCTACGAGGTCTTCGGTAAGGTCCTATATTTTAGGCCACCGTTCGAGTTCGGAGCGTCGGGTACGAAATCGAGAAGCGTCGATAGTTATCGAGCGCATTCGATTAGGCGGGGCGCTACGCGCCAGCTGCGTAGCGACGGCGCCCTCGCTACGCACGTCCTTACTTTTCAGCTTCTCAGCTGGCGCGAAGCGCCTCTTAGGGGCGCAGCCCCATTTAGGCCCGCAGGGCCACTTAGGCGGCACAGCCGCCACTTATTGCCCCACTTCCCAGCTAGCGCTTCGCGCCCCCTACGTTTTCCCGATGAGCGGAGAAAATTAAATCGCTGCGCTTTTAAATGGTGAAATGGTTAAATGGACGAGGCACCGAAAAGCGACGGAGGCTCAGGCTGATTGAAAGCCTCCGAAGGAGGCGATTTACAGCCGCGCCAGCGGCGGTTTACAGCCGCGCCAGCGGCGGTTTACAGCCGCGCCAGCGGCGGTTTACAGCCGCGCCAGCGGCGGTTTACAGCCGCGCCAGCGGCGATCTAAAGCCGCGCCAGCGGCGATTTAACCATTCCCTTACTCCGGCGCAGCCGCCACTTATCCCCTCCCCACTTCTCAGCCTCTCAGCTTTTCAGCTTCTCAGCTGGCGGCGTCAGCCGCCCAAAACGCCCTCCCCCGTGATCTCAAGCGAAGCCCTGGATAGCCCTGTACGAAATCACGAGGGAGGAAATAAACCATCCGACGAATCCAACATCCATCGGGAGGGACGCGCCCCGTCGCGTCCGCTAACTTCTCAGCTGGCGCGTAGCGCCCGCCGCGTCTCCGCTCCTCCGCGTGAGATCAAAGCCGACGGCGAGGGCGCCGTCGCTACGCAAGTCCTTACTTCTCAGCCTCTCAGCTTTTCAGCTTCTCAGCTGGCGCGAAGCGCCCCCCCTTCAGCACGGCGTTACATATCCTCCAGCGAAAGAGCGAGAAATTGCGGCTTGGCCCGTTTCCATTTACCGGAGGATTTCGTGAATACCGCGAACTTCCTCTTCAGGACATCCAGGTCGATCCGGGACTTCTCGCGCTTCACCTCGCAGACCGCACATGTACCGTCCAATTCGTTCTCGGCGATCAGGTCAATCTCGTTCTCGCCTTTTCGATCCCACCAGGAACCGATACGCGTCCAGTTCTTCGACTCGATGAAAAGCTGGCGGAAATAGCGCTCCAGCGCAAAGCCGCTGAAAGCCTCGTAGTCGCGGCGGACGATTTCGCGCAGTTTTTCGAACTCCCCGATCTCCATCAGATACCCGTACTTGAAGATAAAACGGAACCAGAAAATGAGAAAATTGTCGTCGAGCATGTACCGGGATGCCTTGGCCTTGTCTTTCGCGAAAAGCGGGAGTTTCTTCGCGATGATGCCGTAGTCGTCCTCAAGCCTGGAAAGATAGCCCCCGACATTCTTCCCGACCGCCTGCTCAATCTCGTTGCGGCAAGTCCTGCCCCTGGCGATCGCGGAGAGTATGGAGAAATAGTTGCTGTATTCCCTGGCGAACTCCTCCGCAAGCATCAGGCGCCCTTCCGTGACAAACGGGGAACCGTCGCGCACCATCAGGTCAATCATGGCGTCGCGGTTGTACGCACCGCCGTCAATCAACAGTTCAACGTATTTCGCCACCCCGCCCGTAAACGTCCAGAGCGCGAGCAGGTCTTCGTTGCTATAGCCCGGACTGTATTCCTCGAGAATCTCCTTGAGAACCGAAACCCGGAACGGTCTGAGCGTCATGCTCGACGTAGCCCTGCCGTACAGCGACGCATGGTACGAGAAGAATATCCTGCGCATCAGGGTGTTCACGGACCCCATGACGACCAAATTGATCTTGGCTCCGTCTTTGTTGAGGTCCCAATACTTTTGGATAGACGAGAAGACCGACTTGTTGACCTTCAGGAATTCCTGGAACTCGTCTATGACAAGCGTGAAGGCGCGCTGACGCGATTTCTTCATCAGAATCTCAAACAGCTGTGAAAACTTTTCAGCCCTTCCCAGCAGAGGTTCGCCGAAGAACCTCTCGATCTCCTCCTGGAACACCTCGCAAAGCTCTTTCTCGCTCTTCCTTTCCACAAAGAGGTAGAGAAAAGGCTCGTCCTCGTACGCCTTCCGGACGAGGGCGGTCTTTCCGATACGCCGCCGCCCCGTCAACACGGTGAACTGCGCGTTCATCAAACTTCTACCGCGAATTTCCCGCAACAGCTCGATGTCACTTTCCCGATCAAAAAACTTCACGCTCTTCTTTCCTTTCGAAAATTGAAACGGCGGTTACTGTAACGGCGGTTTCAATTTTCGCATCCAACCATTTTCCGCCTAGCTCCCGGTACTCTGCTCCCAATCCGAACAGGCGAAAGGTTCGCCCCTACCGAACACGCCCCAACCGCTCAAGAAAACACAACTACTATAACAAACCGCCGCCCCGTCTGGCAAGACGGAAAGCGACAGGAGTGCCAAGGGGAAAATTAAATCGCTTCGCTTTTAAAAAATTAAATCGCTTCGCTTGAAATGGTTAAATGGACGAGGCACCGAAAAGCGGGGTGGATCAGGTCGATTTAAAGCCTCCGAAGGAGGCGATTTACAGCCGCGCCAGCGGCGATCTAAAGCCGCGCCAGCGGCGATCTAAAGCCGCGCCAGCGGCGATCTAAAGCCGCGCCAGCGGCGATCTAAAGCCGCGCCAGCGGCGATCTAAAGCCGCGCCAGCGGCGATCTAAAGCC
>JAFSTA010000116.1 GCA_017450695.1 Kiritimatiellia bacterium
GAAGGCAATGCAGCACTTCGGCTTCCCGCAAGTCCCGTTCAGCGCGGCGGGCGTCACCGGCAGGTTCTGCGCCCTCGCCATTTTCGCCGTCGCCACCGGAAACCGGCGTTGCCAACTGCAACAGCACGCGACCCGTCCGCAGACGCCGAGGCACCCCATCATCCGCGCCTCGTCCCGTCCGCTCACCTGCCACAAGTCCGGCTGCGCGCGGAACTCGCGCTGCAACTCGCCCGCGAACTTGCGCAGGCTGATCGGCGCCGGCGCCGTGTACCGGATGAACAGCCGCTCGCCCCCGAAGGAGAGCCGCGCGTGAATCACCCGCGCCGTCACTCCGTCCTGGGCGATTAACCGTTCCAGCCGCTCTTTCGCGGACGCAGCCACCCGCCCGTTTTCCCGCATGTGCGAAAAATCGGACGGACCCAGCTTCCGAACCACGCGGAACGCCAATCCTTTCCCACCTTTCGCGTCCTCCCTTGTTTCCGTCCCTTCCACCGAACCGGTGTCCAGTCCGTAATCCAATTCTGTAACGCAAACATCCCCGGAGACCAGCCGCATCGTACCTTGCGGAAAACGGCACAGGTACTCGCCGCCTTCCTCCAACACGATTTTAGCAACAGAAATCATCTTCTTTTTGTCTCCAAAACTGAAGGTACAGTGTACTAAAAAGCAAGGGGAAACAAAAGAAGGAAATTTGGGAAATTTTGTTTTGCCACAAACGGAAGGAAGGAGGAGACGGGTACGAAACGCCAGCTAAGAGGCGGGGAGGCGCTTCGCACCAGCTGAGAAGCTGAAAAGCTGAGAAGATGGGGACGCGCGACAAGCGACAGGCGACACGCGCGTACTGGAGGAAATGCTGTCACGCATGTCGCGTGTCATCGCTTCTTTTCCTCACGCAGAATGGGACGCGCCCCGTCGCGTCCGCAAACGCTGAACGTGCGAAACCTGCCAACTGATTCTCACGCAGAGCCGCTGAGACGCGGAGAATGGGAGGGGCGCGCCCCGTCTCGTGACCGCAACGCTGAACGCGCTTATCCGGAATATCTGAAACAGCCCTTGCCTATCAGTTCAAGGTTGAGTGGTTGGGTGGTAGCGGGTGACGGGTAGGCTGGAGCTTCTAGAGGTTCTAGAAATTCGAGTCATCCTAGACGATGCGCATCGGACCAACCGCCCAACCACCTCGTCTATAACTTCATTGTTCACAAATCTCAAATGCTCACAAATGCCAACAATGTCACAAATCACAATGCCCTTTCAATTTGTATTTGTGGCAATGATGACAATTGTGCCAATTGTGAACAATCGGAGAAGTTATCTGAATCGAATCACTCACGCAACACGTGAACGAGGGGCTAACAGTTAATTGCTACCAACCACCTAACCTGACGCGAAATGCCCCAGCCTATTGTCTTGAACCTGGGTTTCGGGTTTGCTATACTGTGTTCATTATGAATCAAGAAACCAAGTTGCATCTTTCCCGGACGATGCGTGGCGTCGTCCGTTGCGCGGTGGCTCTCGCCGCCTTTTCCGCCTACTCGTTCGATTGTTCGGAGTCCGTCAAGGCCAAAGCCCGCGACTTCATCGACAACGAGAAACAGTTCCACCTCGGCTTCCTGCCCTCGGAACAGTCCAATCCGATCACGGCGACGCTGGAGGAGGATTTCGCGCGTTCGACGCTGGCGGGCGTCCAGTGCCTCCAGCGCGGCGACCGGCAGATCCCCATCACGATGCGCCACGTGTTCGCCTCGGATCAGTTCGAGCAACTGGTGTCGAGCATGGTCAAGACGGTGACCGCGCCGAAGGGGCGCATCATCTTCTCCGGGTGCGGCGCGACAGGACGGCTGTCGATCCTGCTGGAGTCGATGTGGCGCGACTTCTTCCACCGCCGCGCGGCGGAGCTGACGCCGGAGGAACGGAAGCTCGCGGACCGTTCCGCCTCCATTATGACGGGCGGCGATTTCGCGCTGATTCGTTCCGTCGAATTTTTCGAGGATTTTGCCGAAGGCGGACGCCGCCAAGCGGCGGCGCTGCAGGTCGGCGAGGGCGACACCTTCGTGGCGATTACGGAGGGCGGCGAGACCTCCAGCGTACTCGGAACGCTTCAGTACGCGGCGGAACACGGCGCGCGCTGCTTCCTCGTCTTCAACAATCCCGCCGATGTCTTGCGGCGGCATCTCGACCGTAGCCGCGAGGCGATCGACAACCCGAAGGTGACGGTGATCGATCTCTACTGCGGTTCGATGTCCGTGGCCGGTTCCACGCGGATGCAGGCGACCAGTTCCGAACAGCTGCTCGGCTCCTGCGCGTTGGAAGCGGCGCTGGTTCGCGTGCTGCCGCGCTTCCGGAAAGAGACGAAGGCCGATTACACCGAGGCGTTCGAGCAGCTGTTGGCAGGACTGGAATCGAAGGGCGGGCGCGCCGGTCTCGTCCGGGCGATCGAACTGGAGAAGGCGGTGTATGACAAGAAGGGACGGATCACCTACCTGGCCGACCGCTGTATGCTCGACCTCTTTACGGACAACACGGAACGCGCGCCGACGTTCATGATCCCGCCGCTCCGCTCCTCCCGCGAGAAGCAACTGGCGCAAAGCTGGGCGTTTGTCAAAAACCCGCTCTTCCAGACGGAGGCGTGCTGGCACGAGATGATGCGGCGGCAGCCGCGTTGCCTCAACTTCACCTCCGAGGACGCGAAGTCGCTGGGAATGCCGCAACGCTTCATCGATTCGCCGCCGCTCATCAAGTACTCCGACCTCATCACCTACATGATCGGCAACGAACCGTCGCCCGAACGCATCCAGGGGTACGACCGCGCGGTTGCCGTCATCCTGACGGTGGGCGACCGCCCCGCGACCTTCCTGAACGCGGCGAAGCGGCTGGCGGACGCCTGGCCGGAACAGGTCGAATTCCACATCGGTCCGGAGAAGACGGACGGCATCTGGGTGAACCTGCCGCTCGCGGACTCCCCGCTGGAAATCTGGAAGCATCTCGCCGTGAAGCTCGCCTTCAACTGCCTCTCCACCGGGACGATGGCGGCGATGGGGCGCGTGGCCGGCAACTGGATGAGCTGGGTCTCCGTCTCGAACAAAAAATTGATCGACCGGGGAATCCGCCTCCTGATGGAACTGGGCGGCATCTCCTACGAAGAGGCCGCGCAGCGGCTGTTCGCCGCCGTCGAGGAGGTCGAAGGCACCGACTGGGGCGCGCGTGAAACGCCCTCCCCCGTGCAGGTGGCGTTGGCCAAGTTGCGGGCGGGGAAATAGGGTGAAGCGGCGTTTCGCGCCTCGCCCTCATTTCCATTCTCGTGCGGAGCGCGGGCGCTGGGCTAACTAGCGGAAAGGGACTTAGGAAACAATACAGACAACTTGAAACAACTTATAATGGACGGTTCGTAACCGCGAGCCAGTTGTTGATCGGTTGTCCGAGTTGTCGTCCTTGCAAACCCATTTGCGCAAGCTCGCGTTCCACTACAGCGGACGCGACGAGTCGCGTCCCTCCCGATTCGGGCAACGAGGCGTTGCCCCTCCCGTCCTCCGCGTCTCCGCAGCTCTGCGAGAGAATCGGTTGGCAGGTTCTGCGTGTCCTGCGTTTGCGGACGCGACGAGTCGCGTCCCTCCCGATTCGGGCAACGAGGACGTTGCCCCTCCCGTCCTCCGCGTCTCAGCCGCTCTGCGTGAGAATCGGTTGGCAGGTTCTGCGTGTCCTGCGTTTGCGGTCGCGACGGGGCGCGTCCCTCCCGATTCGGGCAACGAGGACGTTGCCCCTCCCGTCCTCCGCGTCTCCGCAGCTCTGCGAGAGAATCGGTTGGCAGGTTCTGCGTGTCCTACGTTTGCGGACGCGATGGGGCGCGTCCCTCCCGATTCGGGCAACGAGGACGTTGCCCCTCCCGTTCTCCGCGTCTCAGCGGCTCTGCGAGAGAATCGGTTGGCAGGTTCTGCGCGTCCTGCGTTTGCGGACGCGACGGGGCGCGTCCCTCCCGATTCGGGCAACGAGGACGTTGCCCCTCCCGTCCTCCGCGTCTCCGCCGCTCTGCTTTTCAGCTGGCGCGAAGCGCCCGCCCGCCTACAGAAACTGGAAGAGGCGGATGTCGTCGGGGTCGATCTCCACGGAAAGTCCGTCTTTCGTCCACTCCAGCTCTTGCCCCGTCAGCAGTTCTTTCATGCGGCACGGAACCTCCTGCTTACGAAGGCGAAGCGTGTCGCGCGACGGCGCTTTCGTCGGATTGAACACCGTGAGGTAGCTGTTTCCCGGTTTTGTCCCGAAGCGTTCCACATGGAGTTTCCCTTCGCTGGCGGTCACGCCGGTCAGCGGTTCCCATCCCGCCTCGGCGACGCGCCGGACGAGCGGGATGTATTTCTGGAAGAGCGGACGGTCTCGTTCGTACCACGCGGGATTCTGGAAATACTGGTCGGTGGAGGCGTTCGCGCTAAAGTAGCCGGGGAAGAAGCCGAAGGCGAGCGAGCGTTTCATGAACCGTTCCGATTCCTCGTAGCCCCATTTCGTGAAGTCGGTGTTCATCAAGTAGCAGTAAGGTTTCTGCTTGCAGAGCGCGCGGCAGAAGAACATGTCCTGAATCGAGGTCGGGTCCCACTTCCCGTTCCGGTGCCAGTCCGTTTCCGTCCCCATGACATCCAGCAGCGGCGGCAGCCAGCTAAAGTTGCCGGGGACCGCATTCGCCATCATCAGGCGTCCCTGCTGATGCACCTCGTCCGCCAGTCCCTTGATGTACTCGTAAGCAATCATGCCTTTGTAGATTCCGACTTCGGCGGTTTTGGTATCGAAGGATAACGGCGTCTTCATCCGCGCGAAATGTTCCCGCCGGAAGTCCAGCGTGTCGGTCACGTATCCGTTCGCGGAATCGATATACTCGCCGTCCGCGCCCGCCTTTGTCTGTGGGTTGTAGGGCGTCTTGCAGACGCGGTCACGCGCCTTGCAGGAGAATCCGGTGACTTCTCCTTCCAGTCCGGGCGCGTCGTTGAAGCTCCACACGATGCCGTTGCACCAGGGGGTGTATTGAAAACGGCCCGCGACCTCCCCCTTGCTGTTGCGGAAGGAACTGGTCTTCCACGCACGCGCGTACGGGTTTCCTTTTGCCGCGAGTCCCTCTGCGATCTCCAGCGCGTTGGAGAGGGTATAGGGCGTATTCTCCGGAATTTTCATCCACCAGGTCATCGGTTCCGTATAGCGGAAGGTCAGGATGTCGTGCGCGTCATCCCACGAGGTCTCCGTGATCTCCTCCTTGAAGCGGAAACCGAAATCCTCCCATCCTTTGACCTTGCTGATGTTGGCGAAGGGCATCCACAGTCCCTGCCGCTCCACCCGCTTCGCGAATGCCTGCGGGAAGAGGCGGTAGTAGGCGTCCAGCGCATTGCGGAAGCCCTCCTCGACGGGGAAACGGAAGGTGCAGAAGCGGAGTTTCGCCGTCGGGCATTCGCGCGTCAGGCCGAGATCGTACGCCAGAAAGAACTCGCGCGACTCGCCGTTGTAGGCGACACGATAGACGGCCGGGAAATCGGGGTCGATGCCGAGAGCGAACCCGCGCCCGTTCTCCCGCATGGCGGCGAACGGGTAACGGGAGAGCCGTCCGTTTCCAGGAACGGACCAGGAGGTGACATCGGCGATCTCCCACTGCGTCCCGGACGCGTCCCGCACGGACTCGCCCTCTTCCAGCCAGGCGGCACCCGCCGGCATCGGAATGACATAGTACAGCGTGAACGCATGGTCGCGGTCGTCGGGAGTGGTGACGCTCACGTCAAAAAACTCACGCGCCCCGTCCCCCTGGGTTCTTGTGCAGGAGACCAGCGGAAGCCCCTTTTCTTTCGCCTCCGCCGCGCTTTCCGGGGCTGTCACGAAATCGCCGCCGCCCGATACGTCGCGGATCAGGAACCCGCGTTCCGCCGGACGGATTTCGGAAATGGGAATCCCATCGAAATTCCGCGCGTGATCAACCGGTGCGGAACCGAAGCGGAGATTCCGGAAACTCGCGCGGCCCGGACGATGCCGGAACAGCGCATACGCCGTCAGGTTACGGATCGGCTTGCTCGGCTGGAAAAGCACCTCGCGGCTGTGCCACTCTTTCAGGCTTGGATCGAACGAGGCGCTCACCCCCCACTGGTGCGTTCCGTCCTGATAGGAGATGTCGATGTAGAGCGAATAGTCCGCGGATTCGGAACGCCACTCCTGTTCCGATTTGGCCTCACCCGTGAAGCGGATCGCCGCAGGCGTACGCTGGTCTAGCTTGATCGACCACCCCGCGCCCCGTACGGCGGAGTCTTTCCCGTTGTCGCAGGCGATCTCCCCTTCCGGTGTGATGTCGAACCCCTTTTGGTACCGGAACGCCTTTTCCACCACGAGACGATCCGTCTGGATTTGCTCCGCCGCAATCCGGCGTTTGACCACCGCCGACTCCGCACACAGCACAAAACACGCCACGACCACACAACTGATCCATGCCCGTTTCATTCGTATCCTCCTTCGTTCGGGTTTCCCATCTCGAAAAACCAAACCAAGGATACCCCTTTCTCGAAAAGTTTGCAAGGGTACATCTGAAGAGCACTCTTATTCCTCTGTTGCTTGTACCGGACAACGATTTTGTCCCATGCAGGAATTCTATCGGTTTGATGGTTGCGCGGCAGACGGGTGATTTGGTAGAATGGAACGCATCAAGACCGGTAAGAGAAGAGGAGTTTGTCGATGAAAAAGACTTTGTTGCTGGGAATCTGCGCGATTTCCGCCGTGGTGAACGCGGGGCCGCGCGAGGACGGGCTGTTTATCTCTCATGTGCATCGCGGGGGCGGGAAGTTCGAGCGTCCGGACAATACGCTGGAGACCTTCCTTTGGTGCTGGGGGAACGGGTCCGCGTTGGAGTGCGATTGCCGCCTGACTGCGGACGGCGTGGGGATCATGTTCCATGACAATACCCTCAAGCGGACGCCGCGCGGGATTCCGGACAGCTGGAAAAAGCGCAAGGTCGGAACGATGAAGTGGGACGAACTGCGCGACATCGATGTCGGCTCCTATCTCTCGCCGGAGTATGCGTCGCATCGTATTCCCCGGATTGAAGCGGTGTTTGCGGCGATGGTGGGGCATCCGTCCTATCTGCTGTTCGTGGATGAGAAAGGCATCGGTCCCAAGCGCATTGCGGAGGAGGCGCGCAAATTCGGAGTTATTGATCAGATCTACTATTCCGGACCAAGCTATCAAAACATCCTGACATGGAACGAGGCGGTACCTGGTGGCAAGTCAATGTTTTGGATCGGTGCGTTCCCGAAGAACGACAGCCCGGAAGAGGCGGCACGTACGCGTCAGCATTTTGAAAAGATCATGGCGGAAGTACGCGCGGCGGACTTCAAGTACATTACCGTCGCCGTGATCCACACCTACTACTACCCGGAGAAGGCGGATCCATTCCTCTTGACGACGCCGTACCTGAAGTCGCTGATCGACGAGTTTCACGCGCACGGTGTGAAGGTCAGCTCGATTCCCTTCCACGGAGGCGAGCTACCGGAGGTGTACTACAAGCTCTGGGATCTCGGATGCGACGGATTTGTCACCGACTATCCGTCCGTGATGTTCCAAGTGATTAAGGACCTGAAGAGTAAGGCCAAGGACGGCGTCAAAGCCGTCAACTGAGAAGCGGGTAATAGGTCGGGTGGTTATGTGGTTAGCCCACGCCCGCTTTTCGTGCGGGAATGTACAGGCTGGCAAGTTGCAGGGAAAGGGATGAACGCGTTCCGTCAACACGCTAGCGCGAAGCGCCCCGTCTCTCAGCCCCAACGCGCAGTGCGGCGGCTTACGGATAAGCCGCCGTGCCAGTCCAATGCAAACATGAACTCTGTCCGGCACAATAAGTTGGCCGGTTCGGCGTGGTAAGCATTGCGGACGAGCGTCCCGTCTCTACGCGAGGCAAAGTTGCCCCTGTACATATTCTCGTGTGAGCGCGGACGACGGGTTACCGGATGTCGCCTAAATACGAAAAGCGATTGTTTGACCGGTGAGGATTTGGTAAAATTTGCCGATCTTTATGAGAACATCGAGACCAGAGAAAAAGACATTTCCCGTCAATTTCCTGCTGGAGGGGAGACGGGTACTTGTTGTCGGAGGGGGACGAGTCGGACAGCGCAAGCTGGAGCTGCTGTTGGATTCCGGTGCGCAAATCGTCCTCGTCGCGCCCGATTGCGTACCTGAATTGGCGAACCTGGCTGAGGCCGGGGAGATTGACTACCGGAACCGCGAGTTTCAGACGGGGGACCTCGACGGCGTTGCGCTTGCTTTCGCCTGCACCGACGACCGCGCCACCAACCGCGAGATTCTGCAGGCGGCGCGGGTGGCGCACGTGCCGTGCTGTTGCGCGGACGGCAACTGGCCGGACGGCGATTTCGTGACGCCCGCGATCATCCGATCGGACGACCTGACGCTGGCGGTCTCCACCGGCGGCAAGTCCTGCCGACTGGCGCGGCTGGTCAAGGAAAACCTGCGCCGTCACATCGATTCCGTAGAGGGATCCGATCTCACGGTGATCGGCACGAGCCATGAATGTCTCTCCGCGACGGAACGGCAGCCCTATCACCTCTCCCCTTCCGCGCGACAGCGCGTCGGCGAGATGATCCGTCAGGTCTGGGGCGTCCAGGAGTTTTTGCTGCTGAACACCTGTAACCGCATCGAACTGATCGCCGCCATCTCGCGTGAGGCGGACGCCAGCGGAATCCTGCGCCGGCTGTTGCAGTTCGACAAGCTGCCACCCGACGGCTACTATGTGAAGCAGGGATTTTCCGCCTTCTCCCATCTCTGCTCGGTGACGGCGGGAATGGATTCCCAGACTCCGGGCGAGTTCCATGTGGTTTCCCAAGTCAAGGAGGCGCTGGAGGAGGCGGAGGCCAACGGCTGGGCCGGGCCGATCATCCGGGAACTGACCGACGCCGCGTTCCATGTCTCGAAAGACATCCGCCATGCGATCGGGTCGCTGCTGGACGTGGAGGAGATCGAGGATGTCGCGTTACGGTTCATGGATCACGCCAGCCGAATGCTGCAGGGCAGAAAGCGCGCGCTGGTGATCGGTACGGGCGTGTTGGGTACGGGACTGCTACGCGGCCTGCTGCAGCGCGGGTTCACGTGCGCCTGGGCCTATCACACGCACCGTCCCGAAACGCCGGAGGGAGTCCGCCTGATCCAATTGGGCGAAATCGCAACCGTGTTGCCCCAGACGGATCTGGTGATGAGCGCAGTGGATGTGAAGAGTCCGGTCGTCACCTCCGAGAGACACGCGGCCTTCCTGAATCCCCAAGGTTCGCTGTTGATCGACTTGGGAATGCCGCGCAACCTCGATCCCGCCCTTGCGGGAATGAAGACGATGCTGGCGGACCTCGACGTGTTGAAACACTGGCACCGCACGATGAACGGCACGCTGGGACAGGCCCGCGCAATCTGCCAGCGCGTACTGGAAGAACACCGCGAATTCTACGAACGGATCCACGCCAGCCTTCGCGGCGCCAACAGCGGGGACGCAAAGTAGCTGGCAGTGCGGTTGCGATCCATCCTATGCCGAGAAGGGGAGGGTCGCGCCCCGCGAGGGAAAGTTAAAACGCTTCGCTTGAAAAAATTAAATCGCTTCGCTTGAAATGGTTAAATTGAAGAAGCGCCGTGAAGCGACAAGAGTGTCGCTTCCCCGAAGAGAGGACAGGGCCGATCAGACCGATTTAAAGCCGCGTCAGCGGCGATTTAATCATTTAACTATTTAAAGGCGTCCTGCGCCGATTTAAAGCCGCGTCAGCGGCGATTTAATCATTTAACTATTTAAAGGCGTCCTGCGCCGATTTAAAGCCTCCGAAGGAGGCGATTTAAACATGTAACTATTTAAAGGCACCCCGCGACCGTTTGCGCAGGGGACTTGAAAAGGAAACAACTCGGACAACGGATAGACAGTATGCGGGCGGGCGTCGCGCAACCGCGCGACGGTTCCCGTCCGGCTCGCGGTTGCGAGCCGTTCCGATTCAAGTTGTTCTAGATGTTGTCCCTGGTGTCTCCCAGTCCCCGCCTTTAGGCAAGCGAGTTAAGCCGGATATTCCGGATAAGCGCATTCAGCAGTGTGGACACGATCCATCCTACGCGGAAAAGGGGAGGGACGCGCTTGCCTGTCCTCCGTAGCCTTGCGCAGGAAGGATCGCGACCGAAACCGACGGCGAGGGCGCCGTCGCTACGCAAGCGGACTGGACAACTGGTAGGCAAAGCCGCCGCCGCTAGTCTTCGCTGTCGTCTTCGACACCAACGATCTTGCCATCGAATTCCTGAAGCACCGACTTGAGCGCGGGGTCGTCGTAGAGGTCCGCGTTTGAGAACGCGGGTTTCGCCACCGCGCTTTCAGGTGCCGGCGCCGTCAAGGCGGCAGGTTTCGCCGTCCGAATGGCGTTCAGTCTCCGCAGGATGTCATCGAGCGAAGCGGTTGTCGCGATGCGCGAACAGCGGATCAGCGACATCTCCAGCAACGTCCGCACGGAGAGGGCGTAACGCATCTTGCTCTCGGTTTCCGTGAGTTCTTCGGCGATTTGCTGGAGACGCGCGTCATCGGTCAGCGAGGCCTGTTTCTCGTAGGCGGCGATTTGGTCGGGCGTCGCCTCAATCGCCTCCTCGTTGTTGCCGACATAAAGATAGACCAGCAGGTTGCGGAAGTATTCCATCAGTTCAACCGCCAAACGGCGCATGTTCTTTCCCGCGCTGTCGAAATCGCCGACGAGGCGGAGGATCGTCTTCGCGTCACCCGTCAGGATGGCGGTCGCCAGATTCTCCAACGCCTTGCGCGAGATGAGACCGAAGACCTGCAAGACATCATCTTCGGTCAATGTGCTGCCTCGGAAGGCGATCAGCTGGTCGAGCGAGGAAAGCGCGTCGCGCATCCCGCCTTCCGCGCCGCGCGCGATGGCGAGCAGCGCATCGTCCGGAATCGTCACCTTCTCTTCGTTGCAGATGTACCGGAGCCGCTGGACGATCAGCGGCGTCTGGATGCGGCGCAGGTCGAAACGCTGACAGCGGGAAATGATCGTGGGTAACACCTTGTCACCCTCGGTCGTAGCAAAGATGAAGATGACATACTCGGGAGGTTCCTCCAGCGTCTTGAGCAGGGCGTTGAAGGCGCCCTGGGAAAGCATGTGGACTTCGTCGATGATGATCACCTTGTACTTCGCGTGGGCGGGACGGAACTGGATGCCGTCGCGCAGTTCACGCACCTGATCCACGCCGTTGTTCGACGCACCGTCAATCTCCTGCACGTCCAGCGAGACGCCGGCGGCGATGGCGCGGCAGGCCTCGCACTCCAGACAGGGGGTCGTAGTCGGACCTTTTTCGCAGTCGAGGGATTTCGCGAAGATGCGCGCGAACGTCGTCTTGCCGATTCCGCGCGGACCCACGAACAAATATGCGTGGGCGATACGCCCCGTTTCAATCGCGTTCTTCAACGTGCGCGCGACATGATCCTGTCCGACCACATCGTCAAATGTCTGCGGACGCCATTTTCTCGCCAATCCTTCGTATGCCATAACTTGCCTATGCGTTCTGCGTTCTAAGTTCCGAGTGGGCTGGTCACGCTTGCCGAACTATTGTCTGCTGCCGACGCCCTACTGCTTTCCGACATATCCTCCTAAAGAATCCTAGACGCCGTAGCCGGGGAGGCGTTCGGCACGGATATGCCGGTTCGCGGCGGAACTGTTCGAGAACTCGTGTTTCGCGACATCCCACGTGAGGCGCTTGCCGGGATCGAACATCGCGGCAATCGCGACCAGGGCGGTCTGCGACATCGCACCCGCGTAGGCGAAGTCCGAGCCGACGGGCGTTCCGCCGCGCACGGCGTTCAGGAACTCGACGAAAGGCGAGCCGTTCGGAACGCGCGGGTACTTTTTCGGCGGCAGGGCGTTGTCGTTGCGCAACTGTACCATGCGTGATTCCGGCAGGACCTTGAGGTAGATCGCTCCATGGTGCGCATACTGAATGACGCCCTTGTCGCCGTACACGAACGCGCCCTCGACCATGTTGTCCACCGTCTTGCGGTATTCGGGATCGCACTTCGGCGGGAACTTCTTCATGTCATCGCCGAAACCAGGCGGCACCGGCACCTTGTCGCGCCCCAGTCCGTCGAACCACTTCAGCGTGAAGGGCGAGCCGTCGCGCTTGGTGAACTCCATCGTCGTCACCGCACCTTTCGGGAAGGTCGCGCCGTGGATCTCCGGATCCCAGTCGCCGATGATCTCCGACTTCACCGCGTGGGGGAAGCCGAGGCCGAACGTCCAGAAGAGCGGATCCATCAGGTGACACGACCAGTCGCCGAGGGTGTAGGTACCGTAAGCCGTCCAGAAACGCCAGGCGCCGGGCAGGTACTTCGGGAAGTACGGACGGCGGGGAACCGGTCCCTGCCACCGTTCCCAATCCAGCTCCTTCGGAATGTCCCAGTGCTTTTTCATCTCCGGCAACTGATCCATGAAGCTATAGACGGCGGGCGTCCAAATGTGCGCCTCCGTCACGTTGCCGATGATTCCCGCTTCAACCCATTCACGGAAGTCACGCAGCGTGTCATAGGCGTGCCCTTGGTTCATCGCCTGGTTGACCAGTTTGGATTCCTTGGCGACCGCCATCATCTTCTCCACCTCGGCGAAGCTCTGCGCCAACGGCTTCTCGCACTGCACGTGCTTGCCGCGCTTCAGGCATTCGATGGCCTGTGCGGCATGCCAGTGGTCGGGCGTCCCCACAATCACCGCATCGATCTGTTTGTCCAGCTTGTCCAGCATCTCGCGGTAATCCCCGAAGAACGGCGCCTCGGGATACTTCTTGCGCATCCCGTCAATCCGGCGCGTATCGACATCGCACAGCCCGACGATCTTCGCGCCCGCGCCCGCCAGTCCGTTGATGTCCGCGCAGGGACGTCCCGCGCACCCGATCGAGGCGACGCGCACCGTCTCGCTCGGCGGCGTCTCTCCGCTTCCCGCCAGCAGACGGCGCGGCAGAATCGAAAACAACGAAAGCGTCCCGCCCGAAACCTTCACAAAACCTCTTCTTGAGACTCGCATGTTCTTGCCCTTTCCTTTCTTGAAATGATCATGACGGAGATGGTCTTCACTCGCACTGGACCGGAACGAACCCCTTGCCATCGGGTGTCAACTCGAAGAATTCGATCCGCCCGCGTTTGTAATCCTTCTCCGGATCGCGATTCTTGTCCCTCCACTTGTGCGCGGTCATGACGCGCAGGAAGCGGGGATTCGCGCCGGTCTGGAATTTCGCCGGCAGCAGGTCGAATCCGGTCGAACCGTGGAACTTGATGGTTCCCAACAGATTCAGATCCTTGTCGTATATCGCCGTTCCGGGCGCCCCCTTCGCAGGGTAGAGCATCAGGAACAGCCTGTCCTTCCCGTCCGTCGCGATGCATTGCGTACCGTAGCGAACCTCGTATCCGCAATCCAGCTTCTTGGTGTCGATGTGGTTCAAATCCTTGTCGAACCGCGCGACATGAAACCCTCTGTGCGGATCCTTTGGATTCGGTCCTACGCCGATGTACAGCGTGTCGCCGAGCCAGCAGATGCCGTCACTGCTACGCGGCAGGTCAACCGTCCGTTCCTTCTTCAGCGTGGCCGCGTCATAGATGTTGATCTGCCCGTGAGTCTTGCCATTGGTGCGCAACGAGACCGCCGCGTAAATCTTTCCGTCCCGGTGGCAGACATCGCCCGTGTGGACGGGACCCTCCGCGACGGCGAGTAGCTTGCCCGACCAATCCACCTTGACGATGCCCTTGATATGACCGATGAAGACACCATCGTCCGTGCAGCAGGCACCCTGAATGTGTCCCTGCACACTCTCCAGCGCACCTTTCTCCGTGACGAACGGATGCAACGCCTTGGGCGGTTCTCCCCATGCGAAAGAAACCGCGACCGCCACCGCGAGCCAGACAAACTTCTTCATTCTCGGTCCTCCGAAATTTCCCCAACCAAATCAAACGAGTGCCAGTATAGCAAATTCCACACACCAAGTAAAGCCGGGGAAACAGAATGAAGCGGCAGGAGAAAGTGAAAAGATTCAATGGTTAAATCGCCTCCTTCGGAGGCTTTAAATCGGCGCGGGCGCCTTTCGGCGGCTCGTCCATTTAACCATTTCAAGTGAAGCGATTTAACTTTCCTTCGCGGGGCGCGACCACTTTTGGCAACGAGGACGTTGCCACCTCCCGTTTTCTGCGCGAGATACGAGCCGTGAGACGAGTCTCAGTGCCGCTTCGCAGCTGGATACATTCCCGCGTGAGCGCTGCCGCCTTAGCGGATGCTGATCACGAAACCGTTGGTGCGGAAGTAAAGGCCCGTGGCATCGGTGCAGAGCACGCCGTTGGATTGGCCGTTCGTGAGAATGAAACGGACATGGTTCGCCGGCGGTGTCGTCCACGAAAGCAGTTGGTCTCCTTTCTCGAACGTGCGTAGCCCGGTATCGACCAGAACTTCCTTCCCCGGCGCGAACGTGAACCAGTTCTTCCCGTCCACGTCGAACGGCAGGTCGCGATCCTTGAGGCTGATCGTCGCCGTGCCCGGAAATCCCGCCAGCGACGTGCCGGAAGCGAACGCACCGTCCCGCAGGACGAGCGTGCCGGAGAACGTGTCGGGCTTGCCGAAGCTGGTCGTTCCGCCCTTGAGCAGGATCGTGCCCGTGAATCCGGTGAAGTCCCCGGCGAGGCTTGGCGTACCGCCCGCCATCTCGAACGTCCCCGCGCCGAACGCGGAACTTTCGGACTTGAAGTAGAAGTTGCCGCCTGTCGCACGGATCGTGCCGTTATTCTCGACGCGGCAGGGATGGGTTGTGTCGTCTCGGCTTCCGAAGTACAACTTGCCGCCGGTATGCTCGACAAAGCCGTCGTTTGCGAAAATGCCGCCCGCCGCGAAGAAGTCCCCGCCGATGTAGAGCGAGGCGTTCGCCTGGTTCGTCACGGGAGCGGTGTACCACGGGGTTTCCGTAGTGCAGGCCAAGGTGCTGCCGGACTCGACGACGACCGGCTTCTTCATCTTGTACCAACGAGCATCGCTTTTGAAGATTCCGCCGCCCGCGCCGACGAAGACAGGGAAATTGAATTCCTGAGTCTTCCCTGAATCCGCCCAGTTCGCGAACAAGCCGCCGTTCACAAGCGTGACGGCACCCGAGATATTCAGGGTACAACCGTAACAGGGCTGGAAGTAGCCGCCGTCCACCGCAATGACGTTGTCGCAGCGCAAATAGGTGGATGAACCGCAGAACGCGAGCATGCCCGTGTTCTTGATGGTGAGCGTGTATCCCGCGCCCTCGATGCCGTAATTACCGCCGCGGAAGTCGATGCGCGACGGGCCGCCGATCGTCGCGTCGCCCGTCATGATGACCTTGTTGAGATGGTATCCGGCCTGTCTTCCGGAGGAGGTGTTGACAATCGCGCCCGAACCGTCCGGACCGGCGCCTTCGATGTAGAACGTCCTCTCGCGTATCGGCGAACTTTTCATGTGCGTCCCGTAATTGATGTCGAACTGTCCGGAACCTTTGATCGTTACCGTACCGCTGGTACCCAACACGTGCTCATTCGTCACCCCGACCTTGAAGACGCCGCCGGTGACGGTAATCGGGATTGTCGCGGCGAGCGTTCCGCCGCTCCACGTGAACTTGCCCTCGCCATCGACGACGAGCGAGAGGTTGCCGGTGATTCCGAGGTCTGCGGTCTTCGAGAAGTTGACGCCCTTGCCGAGGGTGAAGTGCAGTTCGCCGGGCTGTGCCGTGTTGGCAGAGGTGTCCGTCACGGAGAATGCCGCGGCGCTTGCGTTCGTGGGATAGAGGATGAGGCGGTGGCCGTTCAGGTCGATCGCGCCTGTCTGCACGGACGGATCGAACGCCGTCCACCCGCCGAAGGGAACGTCCGCGCCGAGCGTGATCGCCGTCGCCGGGGTCGGGAACGTCGCGACGGGGTTGTCGAGAGAGTCGCGGCAGGTCCAGTTGCCCGGATCCGCGAACTCGCCGTTCCCCTTCGCGTCCGTCCAGGTGGCGGTGGCGACGTCGGAGACATCGCCGTCGCCGAGATAGAGCCCGTCCGCCTTCTCGACAAACGGATACGTCGTCGAGGAAAAAGCCAGCGCGGGCCTGTTCCCCGTTTCCCAGGCCACAATCTGTTCGCCCCATTTGAGCGTCCTGCCGCGAAGGTCGATCGTCACGGCCTTGTTCGCGGGGAGCGTGAGCCAGCTTTCGGGGATGGTGAACGGACCGGTCTTGCCCGAAAGGTCGAACACGACCGGGCAGGCCGCGTCGGCGAGGGAGTTGGAAATGACGCCGTCCGCGAGGATGAGCGTACCGCCGAAACCGGCGAGGCTCGTGAGCTTCGCCCATCCGCCGGAGATGCGGATCGTACCGGTGAAACCGGAAAGGTCGCCGGCCACGTCGGAGCCGCCGCCGAGATCGAAGACACCGGAGCCGACCGCGACGCTCGCCGCGTTGAAGAAGAACTTGCCGCCCGTCGTACGGATCGTACCGTCGTTCTCGACGCGGCAACTGACGGCGGCATTGCTGTTGTGCCCGAAGCGCAACTCGCCCGCCCGCTGTTCGACAAGTCCGCGGTTGACGAGCTTTTCTGTGTTCCGAAACTCCGTGTTGTTCGCCGTCAGGACGATGGACGCGCCCGTCTCGTTCGTCACGACGCCATACCATGTGCCGCGTGCTCCGATTGTCAGCGTCTGCCCGGCCGTGACCGTGACCGGCTGGTTGCATTTGAAGTAGTTGTTGTCACTACGGATCGTCCCGCCGCCCGCGCCGACAATAACCGAGTTCGTGTATTGGTAGGTGTTCGCGTTACTGGGGGCCCAGCTTGCCAGAACCCCGCCGTTCACAAGATAGATCGATCCGGAGATATTGACCAGACCGCCGTCGTTGCAGGGCTGAAAAACGCCGCCGTCCGTCGCGATCACGTTGGCGCAGTAGAGGTAGGCCGAACCGGCGCAAAACGCGACCATGTCCCTGTTCTTGATGGTGAGCGTATATCCGGTGCCTTCCAAAAGACGGTTGTTCCCGCGAAAATCGATACGCGACGTGCCGCCGATCGTCGCGTCGCCCGTCATGTAAGCCTTGTTGAAATGGCTTCCGGACTTCCCGTCCGTGGCCGTGTTGACGAGTGCGCCGGAGCCGTCCGGTCCTTCCCCCTCAAAGTAGAACGTGCGATTGAATGTCGGCGCGTTATTGCCCGAACCATAGTTGAGGTCGAACTGCGCCGGCGATTTCACCGTGACCGTGCCGCTCGATCCGAAGACGTTGGCCGTCTTCACGTTGACCTTGAAGACGCCGCCGGTGACGGTAATCGGAACCGTGGCGGCGATCGTGCCGCCGCTCCACGTGAACTTGCCGGGGCCGTCCTTGACGAACCTGATCCCGCCTCCGATGGAGTAGCCGGTGTTGAAGGACTCGACACCTGCCGGAACCGTCACGCGCAGCTCGCCGGGGTTCGACATCTCGTCGGTGAAGAGAGGCTCCGCGGCATTGAGCTCCAGTCGCAAGCTGCCGTTCATCCGCAGCGAGTGACCGTCGAGATGGACGCGCGCGCCCGGCGCGAGAAGAACCGTCGCATCCGTCCAGTCCTCGTCTGCGGTGAGACGGTATTCTCCCGTAATCGAAAGGTCGGGCTGCGGCAAGTATTCGAGTGAGCAGGAGCCGATCAGCGCCGTCCGGTCGGTGGTCTGGTCCGCCTTGCCGTAGATGCGGAAGGAATAGGGCTGCCCCCCTTCGAGCGGCAGATACCAAATCCGATTCTGATATGTCCAATAGTTCTTGGAAAACGCCACGGTCGCGAACTCGTTTGTCACGTGCCCGTACGCGATGCTGAATCCGATCATTCCGGGATTGCCGTATGTCCCATTCCCTGTACTGCGCGTCGCGTACCGGCAGGTGAATGCGTAGAGGCCGCTTTTCTCCGGCGTCACCGTCTGCTCGATCCACGACTGCCCGTTGGTGAATCCGTCTTGCATCTGGATGAAGGCACGGTAGTTGTCCGTTCCCGGAAGGACCGGCAGCCACGTGTTCGTGTCGCTTTTCGCCGCCACGCCCGCGTTTCCGCCGCCCGTCCAACCGGTCAGCGTCACCCGTTCATCCTTGAACCATCCCCACCTGCCATTGTTGCTTGTGTTAGGAACAGAGGCGTCCTCAAATTCGGGGTTGACGAACAGGTTTGGGTAGCCGAGAAATCCGACGCCCTCGGCGCTCGCGGAAAACGCGACGGCCATGCTGGCAATCGCAATCCCGGCAATCCATGTATTACATGTATGCGTATGCAGGGGGGGGTAATACCTCATGACGGATTCTCCTTCTTCGCTTGCTGCCGGAATCAGTTCTTGCCGTTCTTCGGCTTGCGGGTCATCAGTTCATCAATGACGCGGGCGACCTCCGCCTTGGGCATACGCTGCGTGATGCGCAGGTGCGGGCCGTTCTCGGCGTCCGGCGCCCATTCGTTCGATCCGTCCTTGCCGGTCATGCGGTAGGTGCCGCGTTCGGCGTTGAAGTACGGCTCCACGCCGCGCACGGCGAGCAGGACGGCCGTCTCGTCCCACGCGGAACGCCCGCCCATACCGAAGCCGCTCCGGAGGCACTTGGCGGAATTACGGCGCACTTCGTCGCGTGAGGGGATGTTGCCGGCGAAGACATCCTTCACCGGGCTGCGCTCCACCTTCATTTCCGCGACGGCGCGCCCCGCAAAGCAGTCGTGCCCGTAACGCCAATCGGAGAACTGGATGGGCGTGGGCCAATTCTCGAACGCGATGCGCGAGGATTCGGCATCCCACATCGAGTTGTATTCCTTGCCGGAAGGGTACTGGCACGCCATCGCGACCCAACGCTTCACCTTCTTCGCCACGAGCGCCTTTCCGTCGAGCGGCGAGATGGTGTCCGGCTTCGTTTCGAGAAGGCGGCGCATATTGGTGATGAAGCCGACGGAGCAGATTACGACGCTGTTGTCCGGCTGCGCGGCGAGAACGCGGCGATAGACCTCGTTCGCGTCCGGCGCGTCATCGGAGTCCTTGTAGCGATACCAGCCGGGATAGTCCGCGAGCAGCTTGCGGTATTTGTAGTGACCGCCGATCTGGTTCGTCCTCTCCGTAAGCGGGAGGGCGGGATCGATCTTCGACTTGGAACCGGGGCGCGGACCGATGACGCCCATCCCCTTCGGTGCGCCGACGGGGAGATCCGGACGCCCGTAGTAATGGTTGATCACCTCAACCGCGCCGACGGAGGCGTTGCCGCGCGTGGAACTGATCGTCGCGAGGATCTCGCACTCGCCCGCGTCCGCCAGCGCGTGAAGACAGGCGAGCGCGCCCACGTCATCGAAGTCTGACAGCATATCCGTATCGAAAATCACCTTCACGGGCGCGGCGGCCGCGCCGTTTCCGTCAGCGGCTGCCAGGGATGGACCAACCGTCGCAAACAACATCGCGAACAGGCAGAAGGGAATCATTGCGTTTCTCATTGTCTTGAACTCCTAAGGTAAAAAAACCGCATCTAGGACACCTTGTCCTCCAAAGATGAAAAGAGAATAGCAATTTTCAGAAAAACCGTCAAGCCATGAAGCTTGAAAAGCTGAGAAGCTGAGAGGCTGAGAAGCGGAGAAGCTGAGAAGCGGAGAAGTGGCGGCTGCGCCGCCTAAGTGATCTTGCGGATCTAAGGGCTTATCAGGTAGCCGGGTAAACGGGTCAAACCGGATTAACCGGGTAATCAGTGCGGTCGCTGCGCGAGGCAATCCTGCGGTGGGACGCGCCCCGTCGCGTTCGCTTACGTAACGACGGCACCCTCGCCGTCGGTTTCGGTCGCGACGGAGCGCGACCCTCCCCATTCGGGCAACGAGGACGTTGCCCCTCCCGCTCGCCGCAAAAGCGACAGGAGTGTCGCTTCCCCGAATGTCCCGTACAGAACTGCGGCGTACCAAATGCCGACAATGCCACAAATCAACGTTCCTTTCGTTGCCGGGAGTTTGGGAGGCTTGGAGAACAGCGTCACCTATCTCCGAAACTCCGAGACTCCCCGTAACGAAAGTAATTTCCAATTTCCGCATGGCCCAAGCGGACCCCGCATGTCGCCTGTCGCTTGTCCGCCACGCAGATAGGGAGGGACGCGATTCATCGCGTCCGCACGACGTGAAGCGACAGGAGTGTCACTTTCCCGATTGCCACCGCCCGCTCTCACGCGAGGCAATCCTGCGGTGGGAGACGCGCCCCGTCGCGTCCGCTTGCGTAACGACGGCGCCCTCGCCGTCGGTTTCGGTCGCGACGGGGCGCGACCCTCCCCATTCGGGCAACGAGGACGTTGCCCCTCCCGCTCGCCGCAAAAGCGACAGGAGTGTCGCTTCCCCGATTGCCACCGCCCTTGCGGGCTAAGTGCCCTTCGTGCTACGTGTCGCTTCGCTCCTAAATGCCGCTGCGCGGCTAAGTCACTTAGGACCGAAGGTCCACTTACCGACTTAGGGCGTAGTCCACTTAGGACCGAAGGTCCACTTACCGACTTAGGGCGTAGCCCACTTAGGACCGAAGGTCCATTTAGCGGCGCCAGCCGCAGGGGCTACCCCACCACCAGTTCGACGCGACGGACACGGAAGCAGGAGCGCGGGCAGCGGTAGTTGAAGATCAGGTCGCAACTTTTCGGGAACTCCCCGTTCTTCGGCGGCGTAAACGGGAAGATGTAGCGCAGGGTTCCCGGTTTTCCCGGTACCGTCTGCACCTGGTGGAGGTCGCGCCCGCCTCGGGCGCGGAGGGAGACGCGCCAGGCGCACCATTCGCCATCCGGCTGGTCGCTGTCGAGATCGACGAGCAACTGGTGACGCTTGCCCGGTTCGACTTTCGCGAAGACGCCGTCCGTAAGCCAGAAGGTGCCTTGTCCGCTCGGCGGCGCAAAGCTGCCGTCCATCGCCTGTTCCACCGGCTTCCCATACTCGGTGAAGCGCATCGTGTCCATCGGGTTCTCGCAGAGCCAGAGCGACTTCAGTGGTTCGTGGGCGGGAGTGAACTCGGTAAAGACGGGTTGGGTCTCGCGGTAGAAGAAATCGACCGGCGCCACGGAGACGCGGCAGGTCTCCCCCGGCGTGAAGAAACCGGTCGCCAGCTTGTGGCGCGAGTATCCGGTACGTTCCTTCTTCGTCTTCCAGAACTCGGTGAAGATGTCATCCTGCGAGATGGTTTTCCAGATGCCATCGGCACACTTGCGCTGGCAGCGGATACGGTACATGAAAGCGTCCGTTCCGGTCATCTTCTCCGGAATGACAACCTCATAGCCCGTGACGGGCGAACCGGCGGGCTTGACGTCGATCTTCACGCCGTCGGCAAAGTACGGCTGTTTTTGGCGTTTCGCCGCCGCACACGGACAGTAGGGCGCGTTCGACGCGACGAACGGGAGCGGCACGACCCACGGAGGCCCGAACTCGGAGCCGTCGCGCACGTCATAGCGGTACACCACGAGGCGGTCCGCGAAAACGTCCAGCAACAGGGCGCCGTAGTTCGGCTTGGCCTGCGGCGGCGGCGTCGATCCGGGAGCGAACCCGCCCCAGGTCTGGAGGCAGCCCGCGTTGATGGCGGTGAACTGTCCCTGCCAGATCTGGCGCTCGCAGAGGAGCGTGCCGTGGACATGACCGGAGAGCGAGACGACCTGCGGGAAACGGTTCAGAATCCGCCGACAGTTCTCGCTGCCCCATTGGCGACTGTGGAAGGTGGTACCGGCGGGCGGCAGGTGGTCGCAGATGAAAACCGGCTTGCCGGGATTCGCCGCGCAGACGCGCGCAACCGTCTTCGCATAGTCATCCCAAGTGGGAAATCCCTTCGTGCCGACGCTCTGCGTGGAGACGATGAAAGGCAGTCCCTTCCACACGAAGTCGCAGAACGGCGGGTTGGGCGCCTGCAGTTCCTTGCGCACGTTCTCGAACGCGGCGACGGGATCGGTCTTTCCGCCGGTGTACGGCTGGTGGTTGACCAGATCGTGCCAGGCATAGACGAAAATCTCGCGCGGACGGGAAGCCGCGTCGGGAAAGACGGTGTTGACCGTCTGGCGATAAAAACGGTACCCCTCCGGATAATGGTTGTCGGCGATGTCGCCGCAGTTGATGACCATCTCCGCGCCCTTCGCCTTGAACAGCTCCAGCGCGGCCTTGACGCGATCGCAACTCTCCAACGTCCGCAACACATGCGTGTCGGTAATCACCCCGATACGCGCAATGCGCCCGCTCTCCGGAATGCCCAGCGAAGGCAACGCGCCCGCCGCCAGCATCCCGCCCAAAAAACTTCTCCGTTTCAGTTCCATCGTTCGTTTCCTTTCCGGGGGTGGGGGCAGTGCCCCACCCCTACGAGATAACAGGGCAGTGCCCCACCCCTACGAGATAACAGGGCAGTGCCCCACCCCTACGAGACAGCAGGGGCAGTGCCCCACGCCTACGAGACAGCAGGGGCAGTACCCACGCCCCCGCGAGACAACAGGGGCAGTGCCACACCCCTGCGAGATCTGGTCGCCGGGGGCAGTGCCACACCCAACTACTGCCTACAGCCCTCCCTACGCTTACCCGGCTCACCGGATAAACAGCATCGTTCCGTAGTGGACAACCACCCGGTTGCCGACAGGACCGATCGCGCTGAAGGGCTTGTTCGAATAGTAGATCTCGTTGTGGCGGGTGTCCCAAAGCGCGGGCAAAGTATTGTCGAGCAACACGGGACGGAAGTCACGCACGAGATACCCGTCCTGCCAGATCCTCATCCAGTAGAGTCTCGCCTTGCAGAAATACTGCGCGGTTCCGGCCTTGTTGTCGGCGAAGATGTAGAGGTTGCATCCCGCGTTCACGCCGTCCGTCGCGGTACGGTTCACAATGGTTACGCCGTTCGTCGTGATGACCTGTGAACCGTTGTCGAGGGAGGTGTAAACATGGTACTTGTGGTTCGCCTCGGCAAAAACACAGTTGGCGCTGCCTCCGTTAACCCCCGCAGCCGGATTGCGCGCATCGGGATACACGAAACCGTTATAACCGAAAGACAAGGCGTTCTTCGCCACGTGCCACATCAGGAACCGGCGGTTGCCGCTGGTGCGGGCGCCGAGAAACTCCCAGTCGTCACCGGAAACGAACGGCTTCCACTCCATCTCGAACTCGGCGGCCGTACCATCGCGCCCGATCACGCCGGTGTCGATGTACTGTGTTCCGTCGGTATCCACCCAGTCCAGATAAAACTCCGGTTTCTCCTCGCCACTCGGCTGGTATTCCCCGACGTTGCCGGCTGCGGGAATGGGCGGAACGGGGCTGTAGAGGGCGCGGGTTTCCGTGTCGTAGAGCATCGCCCAACCGTCCTTGACGCAAGGCTTGAAGTCGCGCACGAGGACACCGTCCTGCCAAATCTTCAGCCCGTAGCAACGCGCGTAGGCGTGATAGCGGGAGGGCGACGCGGTACCCCGGTTGCAGGCGAAGAGATAGAGGCTGTTGTCCGAATCGACCGATGTCTCGGCGGTAGCTCCAACAATGCGTTTTCCGTTGATATCAACGGTCTGGGAACCGGCGGCATAGGAAACGTCGAAGGCGTACCTCGTGTCCGTCGCCATTGCGAATCTGCTCGTTGTCACCTGTTCTACCAGATTGGTGGTGACGACGCCGGTTTCGGGATCTGTCTCCTCCTGCTCCACGAGGTTGGTCGTGTAGAGATTCGGGTAGATCCCCTGGTCGCCGTATCCGGACCAGAAATTTTTGTCTCTCTCGTGGAACGGGTAAAAACGCTTCGCGGCGGTATCCCCGCTCGTAGCGGCGAGATAGGAGCGTTCGTCCCGTTTGATCTTGTATTCCAGATAGTCATTCTCTTCCTTGTTCGTCCGCAGTTGTGTCCACTGCATCTCGCCCGCCACGCGTGTCCCGGCACGGGCGCGGACACCGGTATCCAGATGATTGATGCCATTCGCCTGAATGTACTCGACGAAGTAGAAGCCTTTTTCCGCCGGATCCGGCGCCATCTCGCCCTCGATCAGGTTCTGCTGCGAATAGAAGATGGTCTGGGAGACCTCGTCATAGAGGGCGGCCTCACCGTTTTTCGCACAGGGGCGGAAATCGCGCACAAGGCTCTCCGTCCCGGTTCCGGGATCCGTCTGCCAGATCTTCAACGAGTAGAGACGGACGCGGCTCTTGTTCTCCACGGATCCACCGCGGTTGTTGGCGAAGAGATAGAGGTTCCGCCCCGTGTCATAAGAAGTGGCGACTGTGCCGTTCCATACCGTCTCGCCGTTCACGACGACCGTCTGGCTACCGGCGCGCAGGTCGCTCTCCACGAGATAGCGCGTCCCGACTTCATACTTGTGCGAGGCGTTCTCGCTGAATGTGCCGTATCCCACACCCATGCCGGACTTCCAGGAGTGGATCAGCAGGATGCGGTCATTGCCGTTGTAGGTGCCGCGCACGTCCAGAAGCCCGTAGTCACCGCCGAGTGCCAGCCACTCGAAATCCGCCTCTGCACGCGTACCCGAACGCCCGATCACGCCGGTGTCGATGTAGGTGTCGCCATACGTGACAAGACTGTCGAGGAAACAGTCCGGTTCGTCATTGGGGACGAGAAGATCGGTTTCTGTGATGGAGTAGAAAATGGTTTCGGAAACGGCGTCGTAAAGTCCGGCGCGCCCGTTCTTCAGACAGGGCTTGAAGTCGCGCACCAGTTGGCGGTTGCCGTTCTCGTCATCCTGCCAGAGCTTCATCGCATAACAGCGCGCTTTCGCCTTGTAGTACGGAGTGCCCCCGATGTTGCAGGCGAAGAGGTAGAGGTTCGTGCGGGTGTCCAGAAGGTCAAAAACCGATTGGTGTTGGCCCCATTTCAGGTCTTCGCCATCGACAATGTAGGTTGCTTTACAGATGATGTTCGTCGTCTCGGTTGTCTGCGTCTCCTCCACCTCGTTGGTCACCCCCGGAGTCTCCGGATCCTCCACGAGATTCGTCACGACGCTCTCCGTCACCACGATGTTGGTGGCGAGGGAGTAATCCGTCTCCACATTGTACTTGCGTCCGGTTTCCCAGTAGTAATAGCGATTCCCCCCGTCTTTGTAGCTTGTCCAGTGGTACGTGCCGTAGCCAAGGCTGATATTGCCGTCTCCGGAAGAATGCGCGAAGAAGACACGGCTCTCCGTACTCAGGCTCTCGCGCGCGTCGAGGATCGACATATCGGCAAGCGCCGTCCATTCGATCTGCGCCTCCATCTTCGTCCCGTACCGGCCTCGCACGCCGACATCCACCGCCTGTTCACCCGTCGCCTCAACATACCGCACGAGACGGTCCGGCGTCTCCGCGCGGAGCGAAACCGTCCATCCCGCCAAGGCCGCCAAGGCCAACCCGCACACCAAACTCATGAAACCATTTGCCTTACGTGTCTTCATCCTGAACGCTCCTGTTTCTCCACATGAATCATTCGATGGAAACCAGTATAACACCCACCATCCTCTTGTCAATCAAATTGAGCGATTCGCCCGAATTGGGCGATTCGCCCGCCGGGTGGGGAAGAAGGGATAGAAGGGATGAGCCGCCGAGAACGGGAGGGGAAGTTAAATCGCTTCACTTTGAAATGATTAAATCGCTTCGCTTTAAATGGTTAAATAGACGAACCGCCGAAAAGCGGGTCGCGCCCCGTCGCGACCGAAACCGACGGCGAGGGCGCCGTCGCTACGCAAGCGGACGCGACGGGGCGCGCCCCTCCCAATTCGGGCAACGAGGACGTTGCCCCTCCCGTTCACCGTGAAGCGACAAGAGTGTCGCTTCCCCGAACAACGAGCGACCGTTTGCGCAGAGAGGGCTTGCAAGGACAACAACTTCAACAACAGATGGACAACTGGCTGGCGGTCGTCGCGCAACCGCGCGACGGTTCCCATCCGGCTCGCGGTTGCGAGCCGTCCCGATTCAAGTTGTTCTCGATGTTGTCCCTGTTGTTTCCAAATCCCTTGCGTTAGGCAAGCGTGTTCAGCATTGCGGTCGCGACGGGGCGCACCCCTCCCCTTCTCTGCGACTCCGCGTCTCTGCGCGAGAACCCAAACGAGGCCGTAGGGTCACTTAGGCGGTGCAACCGCCACTGATCAGCCTACCGAATGAACAACACGGTGCCGTGTTCGATCACGACCTTGTCGCCGCGCGGACCGATCGCGGAGAACGGCTTGCTCGGCACATAGATTTGGTTATGGCGAGAGTCCCACAGGGCGGCCTGGTTGTTATTGAGCCGTACGGGACGGAAATTCCGCACGAGATACCCGTCCTGCCAGATCTTCAGCCAGTAGAGGCGGGCACTGCTGTATTGCCCCGGATTTCCCCCCACGTTACAGGCGAAGAGGTAGAGCGGGTAGCCCGTATTGAGTTCCTGCGGGTCCGTCCGGTTTACGATGGTCTCGTCATTGACTTCGATCACCTGCGAACCGGCGTTGAGCGAACTGCGCACGTGGTAGGTGTAGTTCAGTTGCCCCGGAACTTTATCGGTGATTTGATTCCTTCCCCCGGCCACGGTCGGATCCCCGTTTTTCGGATAGAGGAACGAAACGTACCCGTATGACAGCGAACTGCTCGCCCAATGCCACATGAAATAACGCGTGTTGCCGCCGTCGATACGGGAACCGAGGAAGGTGTCGTCGCCACCGCTCAGCCACTGCATCTCGAACTCGGCCGTCGTGCCGGACCGGCCGATCACGCCGGTGTCGAGGTAGAGGGTCTTGTCGCTCTCGACGTACGCCACATAGACGTCCGGCTTCTCCTCTCCGGTCAGCACTTGCGGAAGACGGTTGCCGGTGTTGCCCTCAGCCGGGATGTCCGGAACCGGACGGAAGAGCTGTTTCGACACCGCGTCGTAGAGGTAGGCGTAGCCGTCCTTGACGCAGGGCTTGAAGTCGCGCACCATCTCGCCGTCCTGCCAGATCGTCAGTCCGTAGCAACGCGCCGGCGTGGAGTAGAACGGGCGATCATCGTGGTTGCAGGCGAACAGGTAGAGGTCGCGTCCCGCGTCCACCGCCGCCGTACTGGTCGCGTCGATGATACGCTCTCCGTTCATATCGACGGTCTGCGAACCGACCTGGTAGGAGATGTCGAAGGAATAGCGCTGGTTTTCGACGAAGGGCCATCTGTGGGAGGAAACTTTCTCCACCGTGTTGGTCGTCACCGTAACCGCAGTGATGTTGGTCGTCACCACCTCCACACCCTCCGTGATATTGGTCGTGACGGTTTCCGTGATGTTGGTTGTCACCACCTCTTCGTAATTCGTCGTGTAAACGTCCTTGTAAAGGCCCTGCGAACCGTAACCCGACCAGTAATTTTTGTCGTTCTCGTGAATCGGATAGAACCGCGAAGGACTGCTCGTCCCTGTCGCGCCCAGGTATGTCCGTTCGATGCGGATGGAGTCGCTGTCGCCTTGATAGTCTTCCAGACGAAGGGTTTCATCCAGCCTTCTCCACAATTGCGTCCACTGGAAATCGCCCGCCAGACGCATTCCGGAACGCGCGCGAACCTTCGTGTCCAAAAAGGTGAGTCCCGGAGAGCGGATGTACTCGACGAAATGATCCGGCTGTTCATCCGTCGGCTCGAATCCGCCCGGGTAGAGATCCCGTTGTTCGGGGTAGAAGATACTCCCGCTCACCGCGTCGTAGAGGGCGACCTCGCCGCTCTTTATGCAGGGGCGGAAATCGCGGACCAGGCTTTCCGCGCCGGTCGCGGTGTCCGTCTGCCAAATCTGAAGCGAATAGAGCTTGATGTAACTCGGGGTGTTGGACGTTCCGCCCCGGTTGTTGGTGAAGAGGTAGAGGTTCCGCCCCGTGTTGATGCTGGTGCCGAGCGTCCCGTTATAGACCGTCGCGCCGTTCACGATCACCGTCTGGCTGCCGACGCGCAAGTCGCTCTCCACGCAATAACGCGTCCTGGCCGCGTACTTGAAGGATGTATTCCTGTAATAAGTCCCGTATCCCACGAGTATGCCATCCCAAGAGTGGATCGGCATGAACCGATCGTCTCCGCCCCAGCTGGCGCGCGAGCCGATCAGGCAGCGGTCGTCCCCGCCGGTATCGCCGAGATACAGCCATTCGAAATCCGCCTTGCACCGGGTTCCGGAGCGCCCGATCACGCCGGTGTCGATGTAGGTGTCACAGTGTGCGATGACGCTGTCGAGGAAAAGGTCCGGCTCATCGGTGGCGGCGACGAGTTCCGTGCCCGTGAAAGAATAGAAGATCGTGTCGGACACGGCGTCGTACAGGCCGGCGCGTCCGTTCTTGACGCACGGGCGGAAGTCGCGGACGAGCTGGCTGACGTCATTCGCGTCGTTCTGCCAGATCTTCAGCGAGTAACAACGCGCGCTGGAGAAGTAGTTCGCCGTCCCGCCCTCGTTGCAGGCGAAGAGGTAGAAGTTCACTCCCGTATCGACCAAGTTGGTCGATACAGAAGTCGCGAGGGTCAGGCCGTTTATGACGACGGTATTGGTGACCTGATCATACGCGGTCTCCTCGCCCTCCGGCTGGAAGGCCCCGCGTCCCACGTCGAAACTCACCGTAACGTTGTACCTACGGTTCATTTCCCAGCGGTAGTTGTTCTGTTTTCCGTTGCTCCAGAGTTGAATCCACTTGTACGAGCCGTATCCGTACGTGATTGCGGCACTACTGCTGGAACAGTGCGTGAAATACACGCGGGACTCCGTTGCCGCGTCCTCACGCGCGTCCAGGAATGACGCGTCGCGGCCGGTGTCCGTCCACGCCAGCTTCGCCTCCATCTTCGTCCCGTACTTGCCGCGCACGCCGACATCCACCGCCTGCGCACCCGTTGCCTCGACATACCGCACGAAACGGTCCGGCGTCTCCGCGCGGAGCGAAGCCGTCCATCCGGCCAAGGCCGCCAAGGCCAACCCGCGCACCAAACTCATGAAACCATTTGCCTTACGTGTCTTCATCTTGAACGCTCCTGTTTCTCCACATGAATCATTCAATAGAAACCAGTATATCACCCACCATCCTCTTGTCAATCCAAATTGAGCGGGTTGTCGGGTTGTGGGTGGCGCCCTATCAATTCAAAGCTAGCCCCTGCGTACCATCTAGAATAACTAGAAGTTCTAGAACCTCTAGCCTTGCCTACAAGTTGGCTGGGAAGCGTGTTCAGCATTACGGACGCGGCGAAGCGCTTCTCCCATCTCCGCAGCCAGCGGACATGCGACATGCACCTGCCGTGCGTCCCTATCTTTTCAACTCGCAACCTTTCAACCGCTCAACCGCTGTTGGCATCGGCTATCCGCCGACTGGCCTAGCGGCAGCAGTTGGGGCAGGGAGGAGGCAGCTTGTCGAAGGGAATTTCTTCCGCGCCCGTCAGGCGGGCGGGAATCCCTTCGCAGGTCACGCGAATCGTACGCGTGAAACCGAGAAATCCGATCTCTTGCGTCTGGACGAAGCGGGGTGCGAGAATGATGTTCGCACCCGCGTTCTCACAGGCATTGTAGAGCGCGGCTGAGGCAATCGAATTACCGATCTTGAGTCCCAGCGAATGGTGTCCTGTCAATTCGTTCGCATACGTATCTGGCTCCGTGGTGAAAAACCAGAACCAAGTTGTGGATTCCGCCGTCCCCTTCACGATTCCCTTCTCTTTCATCACCTCGTACGTCGGCTTGAAGGTGGCGGGAAGGATTTTCGCGGTCATGTCCGCGCGCCAACGGTCATCCACCGTCGTCTTGCACCCGACCGCTCCAAACATCAGAATACCCAGACAGGCAACCAGTACAGCTTTTTTCATCAGAACGAATCTCCTTTTCCCCTCTTCTCTTTCGCGCGGCGAAAAGGAGGGCACTCCCCGCCACACGCAATAAGGGTATGTGACGAACCGGCAAAAATCAAGCCAAAATGCAAAAAGGTCAGGGACAGTAAGAAAGACGTACCCAAGAGAATCCCTCTGTGTCCGCCACAACCTGCAAAGCCCAGAAAGCAGCCGTGTGTTCCGTCTTGTTTTTTCTTTCGTTTTGCGGTATGCTACTCTGCATCACGGAACTGGTAAAAGGAAAACAATCGGATGTCCAGCGCAAAGAGTGTTTACACGACCCAGCTGCTGAAAAGCACGGGGCTGATGAATGATTTGCAGATTCAGGAGGTGATCCAGGCGGACAACTCCGACGGATCGGGGATTTGCGGAGCAGTCCTGCGTCTCGGAATCGCGCGCGAGGATGATTTTCTGAAGAAGCTCGGGGAGATCATCGGCTACGAGTATGTGGATCTCGCGAAGGAACAGCCCTCAAAGGAGGCTTTGCTCAAGCTCCCCGCGCGCGCGGCGAACCAGTTCTGCACCCTGCCTCTCTCCATCACCACGACGGGCGCGTTGCGCGTTGTCGTCTGCGACCCGCTCAATATCGGGACGCTCGACGGAATCAAGCTCGCGGCGGGATGCCCGCTGGAGATTACGCTGAATCCCCGCGAGGAAATCGAGAAGGCGATCCGCAAGTACTACGGCGTCGGCGCGGATGCGATCGACGCGATGATCGATGACGGCCGCTTCGCGGTGGATGACGACCTTGCCGCCATCTCGAAGATCGATGTGAACGCGGAGGGTACGGATGCGTCGATCGTGAAGTTTGTAAACCAGATTATCGCGGAGGCGGACCGGCAGGGCGCGACGGATATCCACGTCGAGCCGATGGAGGACGAGCTGCGTATCCGGTACCGGATTGACGGGATGCTGCACAAGGTCGATGTCCCGCCCCAGCTGAACAAGCTCAAGGCGGCAATCATCTCGCGTATCAAGGTTATGGCGCAACTGGACATTGCGGAGAAGCGTCTGCCGATGGACGGCCGTATCGGCGTGCGTATCAACGGCGAGGACATCGACATCCGCGTCTCCACGATGCCGACGGCATGGGGCGAGTCAATCTCCCTGCGTCTGCTCGCCAAGTCCGGAAACTTCGTCAAGCTGCAGGATCTGGGTTTCAACGAATTCGACTACAACAATGTAGTCAAGCTGATCAACCGACCGAACGGGATCTTCCTGGTGACGGGACCGACCGGTTCCGGAAAATCCACCTCGCTCTACGCCTTCCTGCACGAGATCAACCGGATGCAGGTTCGTATCCTGACGGCGGAAGACCCGATCGAATACGAGATGAAGGGAATCAACCAGGTGCTGGTGCGCGCCGACATCGGGCTGACCTTCGCCCGCGCGCTCCGCGCCTTCCTGCGCCAAGACCCCGACATCATCATGGTCGGGGAAATCCGCGACGGCGAAACCGCCGACATCGCGATCAACGCCTCGCTCACCGGTCACATGGTGTTCTCCACGCTGCACACGAACGATGCGGCCGGCGCGTTCGCGCGGTTGATGGATATGGGTTGCGAACCGTTCCTCGTCGCCTCCGCCGTGGCGGGCGTGATGGCGCAACGTCTCGTGCGTCGCCTCTGCCCCGACTGCAAGCAGGAGGTTCCGCTCGACCACAAGATGTACGATCTGTCCTATCCGCCGGCGAGCGAGACCGTCTGGAAGGCGGTGGGTTGCGAGAAGTGCAACATGACAGGATACAAGGGACGGCGCGGACTCTTCGAGCTGCTGGTCGTGACGGAAGACGTCGCCTCCGCCATCATCGCGCGCAAGTCCTCGCAGGAGATTCGCGACATCGCCCTGACGCACGGCATGAAACGGTTGCGTGAGGACGGTTGGGCAAAGGCCTTCAAGGGGCTGACATCCGTCGAGGAAGTCATGCGCGTGACGGAAGAGGAACAGGGCTGAGCGGACGTTCGCGGAGGGACGGGATGAAACTGGACTGGGTGATTCGCAACGGCACGGTGATCGACGGGACGAAGGCGGCAGCTCGCCGTGCGGATGTCGGCATCGCCGATGATCGGATTGTCGCCGTCGGCGACCTCTCCGCCGCGCAGGCCCCGCACGAGCTGGACGCCGCCGGACTGCTGGTGACGCCGGGATTCGTGGATGTCCACTCGCACTCCGACACCTACCTGTTGCTGGAGCCGGACGCGCCGAGCAAGCTCGCCTCCGGCGTGACGACCGAGATCAACGGACAGTGCGGCGGTTCCGCCGTGCCGCGCCTGGGCGTGGCGCGTCTCGCTTCCGACTGGGCTTCGCAAACCTACCCCGAACTGCGGGACGGTGTATTGCGCAAGGCGGATCATCCCGGCGCGACATGGACGACGGTTGCCTCGTACCGTGAACTCTACGACACCGTCCGTCCCGCGATCAACCAGATTCTCTTCATCGGGCACAACACGCTCCGAGCCGGCGTGATGGGATACGAGCCGCGCGAGGCGACAGCGGACGACCTTGCCCACCTTTGCCGCAATTTGGAACAGGCACTGGACGAGGGAGGCTGGGGACTCTCCACCGGACTGCTCTACCAGCCCGGCAAGTATTCGACGGAGGCGGAGGTGACCGCGCTCGCCGCCGTCGCGGCGAAGAAGCACCGGATGTACGCCACGCACATGCGGAGCGAGAGCGTCCGCATTTTGGAGGCGGTCGATGAGGTACTGCGCCTTGCCCGCGCCACAGGAATCCAGGTGGAGATCTCACACCTGAAAACCTCCGGCAAGAAAAACTGGGGCAAGATCGACGCCCTGCTGGACAAGCTCAACGCCGCGCGTGAGGAAGGTATCACACTCTACTCTGACCGCTACCCCTATGTGGCTGCGGGGACCGAACTGGATGTCGTATTCCCCGACTGGGCGGGTGCGGGTGGACGCGATCCGGAACTCGCGCGTCTCGCGGATCCCGCGACGCGACGGCGGATCATCGACGAGCTGAACGCCTCGGATCGCGACTGGTCCACCTGCCGCATCGGCGGCGCCTGGAGTGACCTGACGCGCCGATTCAGCGGCTGGACACTGGCGGACGCGGCGGCGGAACTGAAGTTGTCGCCGGGCGAGACGGTCTGCGATTTTGTAGAGGCTGACCTGACGCGCACGGGTGCGTTCTTCTTCGGGATGTGCGAGGAGAACCTCCACCGCATCTACGAGCAGCCGTGGATTATGCCGGGCAGCGACGCTTCAGTCCGCGCGCCATGGGGCGTACTGGGGGCCGATTTCCCACATCCCCGCGCCTACGGTACGATGCCGCGCTTCTTCCGTCTGCTCACAGGACGGGAAGAGGGATTCGCGGCAATCTGTTCCCGCGAAGAGGCGGTGTATCGGATGACAGGCTTGCCAGCGAAGGTCTTTGGGATCAAAGAACGCGGTGTGATCTGCGAGGGAAACTACGCCGACCTCGCCGTCTGGAACGAAAACGAATTCCGCGATGTCGCCACCTACGACAACCCGCACCAGTTCAGTCAGGGAGTCGCCGCCGTCTTTGTCAACGGCACGCTCTCCTACCGCGACGGCACCTTCACCGGCAACCGCCGTGGCCGCTTCCTCGCCCCGTAGCAGGGTGGCGCTTCGCGCCAGCTGAGAAGCGGGGAAGCTGAGAGGCTGAGAAGTAAGGGATAGTAGAGTTTCAAGCTTGTCTAGCGGTTCTAGCTTTTCTAGAACCGCTAGTCACTCTAGACGGTGTACAGAGGCTAACAACCTAACCACCCAACCAAAAGCTAATCCCAGGAATTTGGATTTGGTCTTGTCAAGCTGGGGCGGATATGATAAGGTGAATTCGTTGTTGGCGTGATTCGATTACGCTAGGTTGTTGGATGGGAGAAGCCTCGTCCAACAAAAGACGAGATTGAGCAAGCCAATGACTACCGGACTCTGTGGGGGAAATTGGTGCCTTGCGTCACTGGTTACCTTACAGGCTTTCGGTACAACAGAGAAAGTACATCGCTGCAAAGCAGTCGTCTTCCCGAATGTAGGAAGTTTTGAGATGGACGACACTTGGCAGAGGAAACGCACCATTGCGTTCTCCTCTCTTTGTGTTTCCATCAGGGTAATTCCTACAGCCTCTCACGTGACATGAAGAGAGGATTTGTTTTCCCTTTTCGTTCGCCGCACACGATGTCCGGCGGCGCCATCCCGATCCCCCGCCGGAGACTCAATCACGGGAACAAAGACGAAAGGTGGGATGACATGAGCAAATGCACCCAGTATGGAAACGATCTGGAGGACGATGATATCTTTTGCCCGAAATGCGGAAAAGAAGTTCAAGCTCTCACGAAAATACGCCCCGTTTAATATGCGGAGCCAAGGAGTCCAATAAATACGGCCTGTCAACACGTCATGGACAACCCGAATCAACGAGCGAGACGCTTGAAACGGAGGTGCATTCATGAACATCCAAAACATTCCACCGGTTCCGGAACTGGAACCAGAGTCAGAAGAGGTTTTGCAGGCGAAACACCTGCTGAAAACAAACGGGTATCTTCTTTTCCCATACAGGCGGAGTGCGCAGAGGTTTTGTCGCTTATTCCGTGTACTTGGAAGACAGATAACCATTTTAAAAACCAGTTTTTCGAATAGCACAAGGGAAAAACCGCAACATTCAGCAGTCGTAGCGGGAGAGCCGTCATCCGATGGATTTACGCGAGAACCGTCCACTGTCCCATCCCAATGCTGTGAAAGTTGTGGAGCGGAACTGGCACAGGGGGCGCGTTTCTGCCGAAAGTGTGGAACACCCACCGCCCAGCTTACCCCTGCGACGCCGGAATCCCAAACGGAAACAAGCGTACTTGAACCGGACTCCAGCGAAAACACACTGACAACAGAAGTGTCCCAGCTGTCTGCTGAACGGTGTCCCGCTTGCGGCACGGAACTGACACAAGGTGTACGTTTCTGCCGGAAGTGTGGAATATCCGTAGCCCACGAATAGTGACTAGCTAGTTTCAAAGGATCTTGAATAACCAACCAAGGAGACGACAAAATGTGCATGTGCGACAAATGCGGAAACAAAGTGGAGAAAGGCGATATCTTTTGCCCGATGTGTGGAAATAAGCTCGGAAACCTTTTGGAAAAGGAAGGTGATGACAATTGCTCTGACGCACTAGTTGACAAGGACATATCGAGTTCAAATTGCTCAAATTGCCCGGAAACAGAATCCGATTCTCAATCCGAACCGAAATCGACAACCGCACGTGACATTTTGGGAGTTGTCGTTATTCTATTGTTTGTCTTCCGACTGATATTTCGATTTGTAATGTCTCAACACAATCAAGCCAATCCGTTAGAAACCGCAAAAGTAAGAATTGCTGAAGCACAATTCGATCAGGGCGTTCGTTATTACAATGGAGATGGTGTAGTGGCGGATAAAGTGGAAGCGGCGAAATGTTTTCTCAAGGCGGCGGAACAGGGATATACCGCTGCGCAATTCAACCTCGGTCTCTGCTACGACAACGGTGAAGGCGTGGTAAAGGATCAGGCGGAGGCGGTGAAATGGTACCGTAAGGCGGCGGATCAGGGGGATGCCGATGCGCAAAGCAACCTCGGTCTCTGCTACACCACCGGTGAGGGCGTGGAAAAGGACCTGGCGGAGGCGGCGAAATGGTACCGTAAGGCAGCGGAACAGGGGTATGCCGATGCGCAATTCAACCTCGGTCTCTGCTACGTCACCGGTGAAGGCGTGGAAGAGGATAAAGAGGGGGCTGTGAAATGGTACCGTAAGGCGGCGGAACAGGGGGATGCCGGTGCACAATTCAAACTCGGTGTCTGTTACGACAACGGTGAGGGCGTGGAAGAGGATAAAGAGGGGGCTGTGAAATGGTACCGTAAGGCGGCGGAACAGAGGGATGCCAGTGCGCAATTCAACCTCGGCGTCTGCTACAAGAACGGTGAGGGCGTGGAGAAGGATATGACGGAAGCGGTGAAATGGTACCGTAAGGCGGCGGAACAGGGGCATAAAAAAGCAAAAGCCGCTTTGCGAAAACTGAATGCAAACAAGTAGGCGTATTTGTTCGGTTTAGATTCCCCGTTGGGGTTCTCACGCAGAGAAAGCCACGAAAATAGGGACATTTTGCAGGATCGAGCAAAGTTTGGGAAGAGAAAAGAATGGATCGATTCTTCACCAAACGGGTGAAGCGAAAACCACATGGCAAACCGTCATAAACTTGCCGAATCTCCGCGCCTCCGTGCCTCTGCGTGAGATCAATACCGTTGTTCGGGAAAGGTAACAGTGGAACAATGAAGTCATCCGAATTGAATCCCTCGCGCATGGCGTGAGCGGGGGGTTTATAGGTAAGTTTTCAGACAGGATTTACAGGATTCGCGACAGGTTGGAATCTTGTAAATCCTGTCAAAGTTATAACACGAGGGTGGCCCGCCCCTTCTTCACGGTGGGGAATAGAAATGAGGGTAAGTTTTGTCTCGTGCTCCGTCGCGACCGCAATGCTTACCCGGCCTAACTGGCCAACTGATAGGAAAAGCAAGGAAAAAGTACCTTGAAAAACATAAAGTGGATATTGTATAATTCAAGGCACTTTAAGCAGGGAATTTTCGTTTATGAATTACCATCACCGCCATTTAGAGGCCGAAATCAAGGAATGCAGTGGATTTTCCAAGGCAATCTTGCTTGTTGGCGCGCGACAAGTCGGGAAGACAACCTTATTACGCCATGCGTTCCCGGATTTCAAGGTTATCACCTTCGATCCAGTCATGGATATCATGCAAGCCCGGAGTAATCCGGACCTGTTTCTGGAAAGCGTGGGAAGACAAGTTGTCCTAGATGAAGTCCAATATGCACCAGAACTTTTCCCGGCGTTGAAGCGCCGCATGGACGCCTGCGAAGAATCGGGGCAATATGTTTTGACAGGTTCACAGAACCCGATGTTGCTCAAGCAGATTGCGGAGAGCTTGGCCGGAAGGGTTACGATATTTGAACTGGAATCTTATACCGTGCAGGAGAGGCTTCCTGGTGGCGATGCCGCCATGCCGTGGCTCGCCCAGTTTCTGGAAAACGGATGTGACTGGAAACGCATATCATTGGATGACGGACAGGAAACGCATGAATCTTTGATGGAGGTATTATGGCGCGGTAGCCTGCCGGAAGCCGCGCGGCTCCCCATGCACCAAGTAAGACGTTATCTCTCATCGTATATCCAGACGTATCTCGAACGCGATGTGCGAATTGCGGGACGGGTAGATGACATAGAAAAGTTCTCCCAGTTTCTCGCGCTGTGCGCAGCGTTGTCCGGACAGGTCGTGAATCGCGCGAAGCTCGGACGAGAAATCGGTATCGCGCCCGCGACGGCAGACAAATGGCTCTCCGTTCTCAAAGCAACATTCCAGTGGCATGAGCTTCCCCCTTGGCGTGGCAACGCGATCAAGCGTATAAGCTGTAAGCCTAAGGGGCTGTTCGCAGACACGGGTATTCTCTCGCACCTGCTGCGACTGTCATCACCGGATGCCATCCTCGCTGCGCCGCAACGTGGTGCCATGTTCGAGACGTTCGTGGGGAACGAGATTCGCAAGTCACTATTCCGTTTTGCGGGTGGCATTGGGCACTATCATTGGCGTACGGATTCAGGAGCGGAAGTGGATAATGTGATTGAAGTTGACGGCAGACTTCATCCGTTCGAGGTCAAATGTAAAGACCACCTCAACGCATACGATATGCGGGGAATTCACGCTTTCCGCGAGACATACGAAGATCGCGTCGGACAGGGAGCGATCATCTACGCCGGCCGAGATTCGTACAAGTTAGATGACAAAACCTGGGCTATCCCGTGGATGATTCGAACACCGAATTGAACCCCTCCAACCAGCTTGTCATGTTCGTGTGTTTAGACGTGTCAAACCGGTGGTAGGCAGTACGCGGGACACGAATAGACACGAGATATGGGACGCGAGACTCTTCCGTCGGTACCGATTTCTTGCTGGGCATGGCTGGTGGGCGAACCGTCCCCGGCGAGCTGGAATCTCAGCGGCTCACCCGGAGGATTCGCCCCATTCGCCCCACCCCTCGACATCGATTGGAACCACGGAAAAGTTATTGGAATCAAGTCACGTGCGGCGTTGGCGTGGGCGGGCTAACAGCCAGCAGCTAACAGCTTATCCATTCGGCTTTTCTTCAGGCAGCCGTTTTGCTAGACTGTCTTCTCAAAGAAAGGAAGCACGTCTTATGTTGAAAGGTATTTCTCCCCTGATCTCCCCAGACCTTCTCGCCGCCCTCTCCCGCATGGGACACGGCGATGAACTGATTCTGGCGGATGCGCATTTTCCTGCGGAAACGTTCGGCACCCGTCTCGTGTTGCGCGCGGACGGAATCGACGCCGCCAGTCTGCTTGATGCGATCCTTCCCCTCTTCGAACTGGATGCGTATGTGGAAGCGCCGGTTTTGACGATGGAGGCGGTCGCGGGCGATACGCTGGATCCCGCCGTGGAGGCTTCGTACCGCGCCGCCTTGGACCGCCACGCGTGCGGCTGGGCGAAGATGGCACGGCTGGAACGTTTCGCGTTTTACGAACGCGCCAAATCCGCCTTCCTTATCGTGGTGACGGGCGAGACGCGGAAATACGGAAACGTGCTTCTCAAAAAAGGCGTCACTCCGCTTCCGTAAACGGGGAAAAACAGAAAGGTATTCGGAGTGAAGTACACTTCGTGCTACGTGTCGCTTCACTCCTAAGTGCCCTTGCGGGCTAATTGCGGTCACCGGGGACGGCGACCCTCCCGTTTTCTGCGCGTGGGAATTGCGGTTGCGCCCGCAAGCGCAGGAGGGACATTGCTTTCGCGGCGGGGATTCTTGGAGTTTCGGAGACGGGGGCGGGGGTTCTCCAAGACTCCGAAAATCCCGCATAGCACCCTTTCGCATATCGTGCAAATCTTACATTCAAAGTAAGATTTGCATGGACGAAGCCGCATGAAAATGATACACTATGCGCCATGAACAACTACCGAAAGAGAGTGTTGGGAGAGAAGATTCTCCGATGGGCGCGGCAGTATCCTGTCGTCACATTGACAGGCCCTCGGCAAAGCGGCAAGACAACGCTTGCGAAATCCCTCTTTCCGAATTATGGCTACACGAATCTTGAAAATCCCGTCGAGCGAGACTATGCATCCAGTGATCCGGTCGCGTTTCTCGGAGGTTTTCAGGGCGGGGTCATCATCGATGAGATTCAGAGGGTACCGTCATTACTTTCCTACATCCAGTGTATCGTGGACGAGACCCCGAACAAACACGGACGGTTTATCCTGACCGGGAGCCAGAACCTCTCGCTCATGAGGGGCGTATCGCAGTCCTTGGCAGGCAGAACCGCACTCGCCACGCTCTTGCCTTTCTCGCTCGCGGAGCTTGGCAGCATCCAGGATCTGTGGAAGACCCTGTGGCACGGATTCTTCCCGCGAATCCTCCACGACCGGCTCAACCCGACCGAGGCGCTTGCCTTCTACACGGCGACCTACCTTGAACGCGACGTACGCGAACTCGTGAAGGTCAAGGATCTTTCCCGGTTCTCGCAGTTCCTCCGCCTGTGCGCTGGACGAACGGGACAGTTGTTGAATGCGGCGAATTTGGCGGCAGACTGTGGAATCGCGGGGAAGACCGCGCTGGAGTGGATTTCCATCCTTGAGACAAGCTACATCGTGAAACGGCTTCCGCCGTGGTTCGCGAACATTTCCAAGCGCCTTTCGAAAACGCCCAAGATTTATTTCCTCGATACGGGACTCGTGTGTTACCTGCTAGGCATCATCTCGCCGGACCAGTTGGCAAAACACCCCCTTCGCGGCGCCATCTTTGAGACGTTTGTCATGACCGAGTTTTGGAAACACTACGCAAACCACGGTGTGGGAGACAGTCTTTTCCACTACCGAGACGGGGCACAACGCGAGATTGACCTGGTGGATGAAGGTCGGGCAACCAGACTGCTTGTGGAAATCAAAAGCGGACAGACGCCAAACGCGGAATGGGGTGAAACATTACATCGCCTTTCAAGTCTCTTCCCCGATTCATCGCAGCTTTGCGTCGTCTATGGCGGAAAGGCGGAACAAACACGATCCGGCGTTCAGTACATCACGTGGTCGCAACTTGGTGAAAAGCTGACGGGCAAGGCGCAAGGCGCCAGCTGAGAAGCGGGGAAGCTAAGAAGATGGGGACACATGACAAGCGACGGGCGACATGCACGTGTCGGCAAGTCGGGAATGTCGTTACGCCTGTCGCGTGTTGTACGTCATCGTTACATTTCCTGACGCAGAATGGGAGGGACGCACTCCGTCGCGTCCGCAAACGCAGGACCGTTTTCTGCTTTCGCGGCGGGGAGTCTTGGAGTTTCGGAGACAAGGGCGGGGGCCAAGCCTCCGAAACTCCCGGCACTGAAAGGAACGTTGATCCCAGATTCGTCGTGCGGTCGCGACGGAGCGCGACCCTGCGTGAGGCGGAGAAAAGCGACAGGAGTGTCGCTTCTCCGATGCACGAAATTCAGTACTGGCGGTTCCAGCGGCCTTTGGGCTGGAATGGCGGGAGGGAATTTGCTAAGATGGGGCTCGATGAAATGAGAAAGGATCGCGAGATGAGAAGACGGGATTTTTTAGGCGGGGTATTGGCGGCGGCGACTGCGCTGCCGCATCTGGCAACGGCGCAGGAAACGGGGAGCCAGTCGTTCGACCGTGGGACGGTGACGGGAACGGGGTTGAAATACCGGTTCGTCTGTCCCGCCTTGCGCGAGCGGGTACACATCTACGTAATCGGCGACACGCACATCGGCGACGATGACGAGCGCGGCAAACCGTTCGAGCGGTACAGTGCGCGCATGGCCGCCGCGTACAGCAAGTTCGACCGTCGCGGCAACCTCGCGAAAGCGGTGAAGCAGGCGGCGGAGAAACAGGTGGACTTCGTTGCACTGGTCGGGGACATCATCAGCTATCCGAGCCATTCCGGCGTCGAGTACATCCGGCGGACGATGGACGGAGGCGGGGTGCCGTGGGCATACATTTCGGGTAATCACGACTGGCACTACGAGGGCGAGGAAGGACCGCAGACGATGTTGCGCGCACGGTGGGCGGAGAAGCGGCTGAAGCCTCTCTACCAAGATGAGAACCTGCTGATGTTCGCGAAAGTCGTCAAGGGATTGCGTCTGCTTTTCGTCGATGACTCGGTCTATCAGATCCTGCCCGAACAACTGGATTTCCTGAAGAGCGAACTGGCGAAGGGTGAACCGACCATTCTGCTCATGCACATTCCGATCTACACGCCCGGACGTGGAATCACGCTAGGGTCCCCCGACTGGGGATGGGATGTGGACAAAGGCTGGAAGATCGAAGGGCGCGAACGCTGGCCGAAAGAGGGCTGCGGTGAAACGACGAAAGAGTTCTGCCGTCTGGCGTTGACCGCGCCGAATCTGCTGGGGATTTTCACAGGGCACCACCACCGGTATGAGATGGACAATGTACACGGGTTGACGCAACTCGTCACGCCCGGGCATTTCGCGGAGCCCGACGCCTTCCTCGATTTGACGTTTGGGTAAAGGACAAGGAAACTGATAAAAACAACGTGAAGAGGTGCGCGGACCAACTCGCCCGCACCTTTTTTCGCGGTCACCGCCGATACGCTTTTGGTATCCTTTCGTCTGAACGCGGACGGGTGAACCCGCGTATCCAATGCCCGTTGTTTCAAATCGTTGTGTCCCATCATTCCAAGAAACGGCGGTCGAATTACAGAGATGCGCCCAAATTCCTCCGCCGCAGATTGCCTCGCCTGTAAGTTTGGTTGGTAAGCGTGTCGAGTATCGGCACAAGTTGTAACTGTAATCCTTTGTTGGAAGTCTCACGCAAAGACGCAGAGGCGCAGAGTACGCGAAAAACATGGGGGAATAACGACTTTTCGCCCCCAAACGTACACGTGGCGGCAGAAAAGCGATTCACCCAAATGGTGAAAGGCCGTCCTGTTCCGTGGTGCCGATATTCCGACTGGAGGTTCCTTTCAAGAAACCGCTGAATACACGGAACTCACAGAATCGCCGTTCTTAGAAACTTATGAATTCCCGTGTATTCCCCGTGCGTTCCGTGGTTTTTCAACTTATCCAACAGAGGAAAAAGGGGGGAAGGACACAATTGGGAGGGGCGAATGTCCTCATCCGCCCAACAACTCGACACCCTCCCGACATACACGCCCGCTGTTTCCCGCGTCTCTACGCGAAGCGCCGCCGCCAGTACCATCTTCATCGTTTTACGCATCGCATTTTCCTTTCAGCAAAAAATCGCCCAAACCGCATTGACAATGTGCGATATTTTCTGTAAAATGTCATCGTTTTTACCAACCAAAGGAGCATTTGCCATGACAACCACGCTTTCCATCCGCATTGACGAAGAACTCAAGGCCGAGGCCGAGGAGTTCTTCTCCGACATCGGCATGAACATGACCACCGCCATCACCTGCTTCTTCAAGAAGTGCCTCGACGGGGGCGAGATCCCCTTCAAGCTCGGACGCCGCAAGCATATCCCGAACGCGGAGACGATCGCCGCGTTGGAGGAAAGCGACCGCATCGCCAACGACCCGACCCGTAAACGGTACACACTTGAAGAAGCGTTGGAGGAGTTAAAGCGATGAGTCATAAGTATCATGTCAACTGGACAAGTCAATTCAAGAAAGACTACAAACTCGCCCAAAGACGACATCTTGACATTGCCAAGCTCGATGATATCATCGGCAAGCTTGCCGATAGCGAAACGCTGCCTCCCGCCAATAAAGACCATCCCCTCTCCGGAAACTGGGCAAACCACCGCGAATGCCACATCGCCCCCGACTGGTTGCTGATCTACCAAATCAAGAACGACGTGCTCGTCCTGACCCTCACCCGCACCGGCACCCACGCCGACCTGTTCTGACAGGTAGGGCGGCTTATCCGTAAGCCGCCGCACGGTGTACCGCAACGGCGCGTTGGGGACAACGCGCCCTACCAATTGTCATACCGACATATCCATTACGATAACACGCCTACCCGGCTTACCCGCTACCAGCTAATCCCTACCTGCCACCCGCAAACTACCGGATTTCGACTTCGTACCAGAGTGTGCGGTTGGCGGGCGTCAACTGAAGGATGGCACGTGCGCCGTCGTCGGTCGCCGCGGGTTTCACCTGCTGCCGCCGTGAGCCATCGGGCGCCAGCGCGTAGCATGTCAGGCGCGCCGGCGGAACGGGGAAGGTGATCTCGCACGGGATGCCCTCCGCCAGAACAGGCGCGTGCCCGCGATCCAGCAGCCGCACGGCTGTTTTCGAAATGCGCTCCACCTTCGCGCCGGTGTTGCCGACCGCGCCGCTGGCGGCAATCAGGACGCTTGCCTTGCCCGCCGTCCCGAATCCGGTGGCGTTGCGAGAAACCAACGAGATCGTCGCACACCCCGTCTCCGTCGCCCCCACGTTCAGAGAGATATCGCCCAAGGTAATCTGCCGTCCGTCGGCGTATCCGGCGAAGAGTTTGCTGTTCCGGGTATTGACCGTGACGTACTCCTTGCCGCGACGGTCGCGATTCCAGATCAGTTCGCCCGATTTTTCCGTCGGGTCGGCCCGGACGTCGCCGCGCACCATCATCGCCGCGCAGACGGGCATGTGCGCCAGCACGGCAGGATTCGCGAGACCGTCGAAAATGCACCACGGCATCCCCTGTGGCTCATAGTCGTCAGGGAAGTGGTTGTAACTGTACTGGAAGATGCCGTCCCACCCTTTCTGTTGACCGAAGGCGCAAGCCAGCGGTTGTCCCTCGCCGACGAAGGGGCTGGGATACGGATGGCTGTACTCGCTCACGGTGAAGGGTTTCTCCGTCGCGTGGGCGTTCCGATCCAGACTCAGCAGGGTGGACATCCCGTGTACCAACGATTCGCCGCCCGCGCTCCAGTCGTTCGTCACACCCTTGTTGACCCAGGGCGCCCCCTTTCCATGCGGATGGTGGAAATAGGCGTGGGAGTCCACATAGTCCAGTTGGCGCTGGATATCGCGCGGGCTGTAGTGTCCCGACTGGGTTCCCGAAACGGGCGCATGGGCCTTCAGCGTGTCGCGTACATAGTCGCGCATCCCCTTCCAGTATCCGAGTTCCGACTGCCACAGGAAGTCGTTGTAGTCGCTGCGCATCTGCCGGGAGACAACCGTATGGCGATGCAGCAACGGGATCGATTTCTGCGCGAACTTCGCCGACGGATCCTGCTTGAACTTCGGCATCCCCTCGCGCAGGGAGATCGCGTCAAACTCGTAGCTTCCGTTCCGCATCTGCGAGAACTGCAGGACCGCCGTATCGGTCGTCTCGTCCGCCTCGAACGTCGCCGTGAAGGTTTCCCATTTCGGCGACACCTCCGGCACGGAGTTCCACAGCACTTTCCATTTGCGTTCGGGGTCGGCAACCGCGCAACTGACCCGACCGGTTCCAGAGACGCGGTGGACGCGGAATGCGATCGTGTAGAGCTTCCCCGCTTTCAGCGAGAGCTTGCGCAGGATCTTCGGATTGAACTGGGCGCCCTCTTTGGCGACATCCACGCGGATGATGCCGTCCTTCACCGAGCAGGAGGCGCGCGCGTCTTCCTGTACCAGGCGCCACCCGGTGAGCGAACCGTCCGGCAGCAGTTCCGCTCCGAGCGTATCGGAGTCGCGCATCCAGCTGGCGCGAATCGCCTCCGCCGAGGCGTACTTGGCGTGCAGCCATTCATTCCACTGTCGCTCCAGTTCCAAACGGAACGGCTGGGCAAGCGACTGGATTCCCCCGCGTTTGGCGCATTGCACCAACCCCTGATCTTCATTGCTGATTTCGATCATGGCGACGGCCGGTTCGTTGATGTAGGCGTTGCCCGTGTACCGGTTCACATGCGTGAGCAGGTCGCGGGCGTACTCCTTTTGAAGCTCCACGATGCGCGGCGTGAACTGCCCGACCGTCTTGTTCGCCCACGGCGAACCTGCCGGAACGCCGTCACGCTCATCCAGCGTCCGTCCCACATGGAGGTTCATGTTCACATAGACACCGGCCTTCTTGAGCGCGGCAATCAGGTAGTCCAGTTTGTCCAGCTGCTCCGGGGAGAGCTTCCGCTGCGTTTCGGTGTCGTCGGCAAGGATTCCCTGTTTCCGCTCGTCCATGAAATTCTTGTACCAGGTATCCATGAAGTGCAGTCTCGCGCAGTTGATGCCGAGACGCGCGAGACGTGCCGCGAGGCGATCCGCCGTCGCGTGTTCGGGGAAGTTCGCGGGACCGGTCAGGTTCGTCCCGTTGAAGCGGATCGACCCCTTGTCGGTCACGAACTCGCCGTCCTTCACACGCACAAAACCATACTTGCCCGCAGGGGCGTCCAGCAGATGCGCGACGCTCGACGCATTGTCCTCGCCGCCATACGAAATGACGAAGGGGAACCACGTGTCCCCCTCCTTCGCGCACACGGTACACATCGCCATTCCTGCAGCCAAACAGACTGCCATACCAAACATGATTCTCTTCATCTCTTTCTCCTTTGCCCTAAGCCATTCAACAAATCAACCAAACGATTCTCCCGTAATCGCTATTTCATACCCTGCCATACGGAATGCAGAATCGATTTTCACGACGGCATGACCGACTTCGTCCTCTTCTCCGCACATCGTCTCCGCCAGAACCGTGAATACAATCATCGTTACTCCCAATTGCCGTTAGCTTATCATACCTCTTCGTCGCACATCAAGGCCAAATCCTCACCTATTTCATTAAATAGGTGAGGATTTTAGACCCGCAAAAAAATCTCACCCATTTACAATTCCAAGCAATAGGTGCCATAACAGTATATCTCCGCTGCACGATTATTCCGATGGTATTGTAATTGGGGAAACAACAAAAACAACTTAGTTTTAGTCGGCTTGCAACCGCGAGCCGAAAGGGAGCCGCCATGCGGTTGCACGACATCCATCGGAGAGTTGTTATTCTGTTGTCCAAGTTGTTTCCATCCCCAATCTCTCATCATCTGTTGTTCGTTCCCGCAGCATTCATTCTTCATTTCTCTTCCTTGGCGGCGTAGCCACCTGCTTCTCAACTGGGCGGTTTCGCCGCCCTTCTTTTCGCCCTTCTTTTTCCCTTGAATCCGAGAATCGGATTTGATAACCTAACTCCGTTTTCGTTCGGGGGATGTTTTGCCTCGGACGAAAACAGGACAGTCCGAGGAACTGACTGGGAGCGACAAGCGACGTATGGAAGCCGACCTCTCTTTCCACCCCTCGAACATTTGTAAAGCTGCAACGCAGTCGCCGATAGAAACGTAGGAACTTTCGTAGGACGACACCTTGCAGAGGAAACGCATCGTGCGTTCTCCTCTCTTCGTGTTTCCTACATGGCAATCCTACGGCCTCTATCGGGATACGGATGAGAGGTTTCTTTTTGCCCTCCGATTCGCATCCGACCGCCAAGCGGCGACACGGATTGAGAATACGCCCGATTCTCACACCGTGAAACGGAACGAGGGTATGGAGAATACGAGAAAACAGAAATTCTTTATGTCGTAATCGCAACAGTTGTTGCATTTGTTGTAGGCGCAAAAGAGTCTAATACCGAAGGCCTAGACGGTCTTTTCGGTATTAAATTCGGTAAGGTTATGGATATCTCTGAAGCGTGCGAAAC
>JAFSTA010000117.1 GCA_017450695.1 Kiritimatiellia bacterium
GTGGCGGTCTTTCTCGCTGTTGTGGTGTCGAGCGTGTTTCTCGTCATGTACTGGGTGCTGTCGTCAAGTTTCGTAATCGATGAGACGGTTTCGCTTGTCGAGACGGTGTGCGACCATGATTTGCCGAAACCTCGCCACGCCTATCGCCATTCCGGCAAGCCGGAACTGGTTTCGACCTCGACATCGGATGAGGAGGATGCGGAGGCGCGAAGGGTTCGGTCGGTTTGGTTCAAGGTTTTTGACAAGGAGAAGGAGTCACAAAAGTCGTGGTGGACAAAATTCAAGGAAGGTCTTTTCTCCGAGGATCCACCAGATGAAAAGAATGCGTTAATTTTCACGGACAAGAAGTACCGTGAGAAGGATGAGCTTTCCCCCGGAAATTACGTGTATATCGCTATGTTGCTGATCGAAACGGATTTCAAGGTTTTGGGAACGTACATTCGGGAAGTCCCCGTGTTTGTAGAGGCGGAGATATACCCGCAAGTAGATATAAGCGAGAAAAGCCTGATTAAGCACATTCGGGAGATCATGGTATCCACGGTGGCGCCCGGTGAATCGTATAAACTGGAAAAAACCAAACGGGGCGCGGTGTTAACGCGAACCTTTGTCAAGGTTCGCGTTGAAGTGAAAGACGGCGGTAGGGAGTAGGCGGCAGGGAAGGTGGTAGCAGGTGGCGGGTCGGGTGGTTAGGTGGTTTGGTAGTCGATTATGCAAAAGGTGGAAACATTTACATAAAATATAGCGGTGTACCGAAACCAGATACCCCCTTGTACCCTCAACCGGAATGTGCTACAATGCACTCCGTTCGCAAGAAAATACTGTCAGCATTGATGACTAGGCAACGGGCGTTGCACTGGAAATTTGCTGGCGAGCCACGTTGAGAAAGGGAAAATGACGACTTATCCCTCCAGTCTCTTTCCCGAATTCCAGTTCATGGATTATCGGTTCCCGCAGCCCCAATATCTTGGGGCAAAATACCGTTTCCGCTCGTGGATCGCCAGTTTTCTGCCGGCGGATGCCCGGATTGTTGTTGAGCCTTTCGGCGGTTCCCAAAGCATGGCGTTCTATTTCAAGCAAATGGGCTGCCGGGTCCATACGAACGATTTTATGAGTTTCAGCAATGAGATCGGCAAGGCTCTCGTCGAGAACAAGTCGGATAAATTGGATGACGACGACATTCGATTGCTTCTCTCCCCGAATCCAGACAGACATCGGTTCGATTTGATGCGGACGCTGTTCATGAATATCTTCTTTAGGGAAGATGATGCCTCGTTCATCGATGCAGTCAGGGGAAACATCGAGCGACTCGGATCGCCGTTCAAGAAGGCACTGGCCCTTTCCGCGATGAACCGGGCGTTGACACGGAAGGTGACAATGGGTCATTTTGCCCACACCCAGGCCCTTGCATATGCGGCCAATCCCGAACGGGTCAAGCGCAATCGCAGTCTGGTTCGCCCGGTCCGCGACCTCTTTCTGGAGTTGATTCCCGAATACAATGCGGCTGTTTTCGACAACGGCGAGAACTGCACCAGCCAGCGCGGCGACGCCATCGAATTTGTCGGCACCGTTGAAAGCGCCGATGTCGCGTATTTCGACCCTCCTTACGGGAGCAGTCATTCGGACTATCAGCAGTTCTACCACCTTCTTGAGACATATACCGAGTACTGGAAGGATAAGACGTTTGTTAACGGGGTAAAACGATACGAGCCGCAGAGAAAGACCTCTTTTGCCCAGAAAAGCACGATTACCGGAGCGCTGGAAAGCCTGTTTGAAAAAGCTGAACGGGTACCATGCTGGATTCTCAGCTACAACGACAGGAGCTTCCCCGACATAGACACCCTTTGCGAAATGGTCGGGAAGCATCGGCGAGTGCGAATCGAACGACGCCGCTACGAGGCAAGCAGGGGCGGCAAGGGAAGCGTCGCCGGAAGCAGCGAGATCCTCATCATCGGAGAACGGAAATGAAGACATTCGAATACTGGAAGAAACGGTTCGACAACAACGACCTCCTTGATTTCAGCCGCACCGACGAGGGTCTGCTTTGGTTGAAACTGCGCTCAATAGACCGCAAGGCTTTGTTGACGGAGTTCTTCAAATTCGCCAAGCTTCGGGCGGTGAAACGGATTTCTGCCGAGTTTGTTTGGCACAGCATGAAATCCGACGCAAAAATCGGAGTCGCTCTCGGCCGTTTTTTGAGATCTTGCCAAAAGCGGGAAAATGTCAAAATCGACGCTTCGCAGGAGACCATTCGTGCGAACCTTTACAAGATGTCGCACTACCATTGGGGTGGCGGTTTCAGAAATTCATTGGACAAGGCCATCGTTTCGCGATACGTCAAGACGGACGACATTATCCCATTCGACCATCTTGACGCGATTTGCCACGGCGAACTGCTCGATATGTCCAGAGGATACCTTCTTAACAGTTGGTACAATTATTGGTCTTCCGTATTGATTGAGAACATTTTTAGAAGGAATCCCGGCGTTCTGCCTGCTTGGGGGAAGATTAAGAATGTCGATTTCTTCGTGGATGACTTCCCGTTCGATCTGAAAGTCACGTACATCCCGAAGGAATACGCAGAGTTGACGCGAAAGCGCCTTGGCATCGAAGAGCCGTTGAAGATTCTCAAGGAGTTCGCAAAAGAGCGCGGCATTCCGTTTTCGGATGACGCTTCGCCAGAACAAGTGCGCTATGAGATCACTGAACGGCTTAAGGATTTGAATTTCAAGGAAGCCTCGTCCGTTCTGTCCACCGTCAAGGCAATTTGGATAAAAACCGTGAGTACCATAGCGGTCGATAAACGAGCCCTCATCAAATGGCTTTACGAAAATCAGGGGGATATGCGTTTCGGCGTCGAGAACAGAGTCTTCCTCGTTTTAATCGACATGGAGAACCCTGACGAGTCATGGAAACTGAAGCGCAACGTGGACTTGATTTCGCCGCTAATCTCCAAATGGGTTGCGCACTTCAAGCGGAAAACAAGCAATGAACTTCTGACTAATTTCTCGTACAAATCCCATTCGTACGAAACATACGCGGATGTGATTTTTGCAGTCAAGAAATAGTTGTGTTGACGGGAGCATCCCCATACCCATTCGCCACATCCCCTTCTTCCCCGATCCGATCCGCAGCCAGGCACGGCTGGACAATTTCAAGCGTACGCTGCGGTATTCCGGCAGCGAAAACGTCGATCGCTTCGTGCCCCGCGGCAGGCCCCTCTACGAAGTCGAAACCGGCGAAACGGTCGGAAGTTTTCCAGAGAGAATATGGAAAACAAGGGCTTTTCGCCCCCGACGCACACGTGGTAACAGAAAAGCGATTCACCCAAATGGTGAAAATCCGGCTTGTTCCGGAGTGCCGATATTCTTCCGAAATGTGAACTGCGGAATTCATGGAACGGATAGATGAGGATGTGGCTGTGGTTCCTGTATTTCCCGGTTGGCCGGTATCACACTTTGCAAAATGTGATACCAGCAGAGGCGGAATCGGAACGGATGAATTTCCGTGTGTTCCGTGGCTTTTTCAAATTGTCCAACAGAGGAATAGGTTAACACGCGTAACCGGATGACGCCCAGCCGTCAATCAAGAGGGTTGTTCAGGATGCGGAAACCGAGATCTTCGAAATCCCGCGTGTTGCGCGTGTGGAACTCATCGACGCCCCAGTACTTGAGGGTTTCGGCGAGACGGACGTCATGGATGCGCCGCCTCGCGAAGTTCCTGCCCGCGGCACGCCGCCAGACGGCGTTCATGACATCCGGCGTGGATGGAATGTCGATCACACTCCAGGTCGGGTTGTGCCGGTATAGAGAAATCACGGAAGCTGCCTCCGATGCGGAAAGAGGGCGTTTCTGGAGTACCGGATTGCGCAGGAGGCAATACAGTTCCACAAGCGTCTGCTCCGCGATCACGAAATGTGCATCCTCGGCGTGTGCCTCGATAAAAGCGCATGCCGCAGGGTGCTTGGGGTCTTCCGGGTTGGATGCCGCGAAAAGGATGTTCGTATCGCATGAGACCATGTGCATACCCCGTTACTCGTCGCGATCCTCGTAAATCTGCGCGCGCCAATCCTCCTCGGCGAACGGGTCGGCGAAAAGGCCGGTCGATCGGCATACCGGAACCGTCCAGCGCTTGGGTTTCTCCGGAACGCCTTCGACGGAATGGATATTGATGAAAAGCTCCAGCGCGTTGCGGAAAACTTCCGCGACGCTGGTCTCGCGGCTTTCCGCATACCGGCGGATGCGCCGGAAGAGAACATCCGGAATCTGTACTTGTGTGCGTGTCATAGTGATATAAATTTTACATCACCATCGTTTTGATGTCAATGGGGGAACTGAACCAACGGAAAGGAAGGAAAGAAACATGACTCCTGTCGCTTCACGGGCGCAGAATGAAGCGGCAGGAGTGCCGCTTCCCCGAACGTTTCGCTTAGAACTTCTCGGCAAGGGTTACCTGATAATTTGGAAACAACTCGGACAACAGGGTAACAACACGCTGGCGGTCGTCGCGCAACCGCGCGACGGTTCTCATCCGGCTCGCGGTTGCGAGCCGACCCGATTCAAGTTGTTCTCGAAGTTGTCCCTGTTGTCTCCCAATTCTTTCTGATCAGATGCCCCGCCCCCCGCGCTCACATAGGAATGCACATGGGGTAAGTTTGTCTCGCGCAGAGACGCGGAGAACGGGAGGGGTAACGTCCTCGTTGCCCGAACCGGTCGCGCCCCGTCGCCGAATTGGGAGGGTCGCGCCCCGTCGCGACCGCTGCGTAGCGACGGCGCCCTCGCCGTCGGCTTTCGGAGAAGCGATACTCTTGTCGCTTCTGCGCTGGAACAGAACAGAATGAAACGGCAGGAGTGCCGTTTCCCCGAATGCCTTGCTTGCAACTTAAGGATCAAACCACGGAATACACGGAACTCACGGAATCGCCGTTCCACGGAAGAGATGGTTTTCCGTGTTTTCCGTGTGTTCCGTGGTTGACTTCTAGTTATCCACCAGTTCAAACTATCGTGTCACGGCGTAGTCGCGTTCCACGATGCCGAGCGCGGCGAAGCGCGCGGCGAACGCCTGGTATTGTTCTTCCGTGAGGGGCGCGTAGGGGTAGCGGTAGGCGCCGCAGTCCAGACCGATGTACCGCATCATCGCCTTGCGGGTGGACCAGTTTTCGTCCTCGATCATCAGTTCGACCACGCGGTTGGCCTCGTCTTGATAACGAGCTGCCGCCGCGAAATCTCCCTTTTCCGCCAAGGCGCAGATCTGGGCGAAGTGGTTCGGGATGATGTTGTAGGTCGTGCCGATGCCGCCGGAGAAGACGTTGCCGAGAGCGAGTCCGCAGAGCAACTGTTCGTCACATCCCGCGAAGAAGATCACTTCCTTGCCGAGTTTCCGCTTCAGGCACTGCGCGGCGTAGTAGTCGCGTCCGGTGTACTTGATTCCCTTCACGTTCTTGAGGTCGAAGAAACGGACGTCGCGTTCCGGCACGAGCGCCTGTCCGATGGAATAGACCATGAACGGCAGGTCCGTCGCTTCGGAGATGCGTTGGTAGTGGCGGAAGGCGGCCTCGAACGACTGCCCGAAATAGACGGGGGCAACCGAGCTGACCCAGTCGATCCCGATCTCGGCGGCGTACCGCGCAAGCGTCACCGCGTCATCCGTGGCGAGGCATCCGACATGGGCGATCAGTTTCCCGCGCCCCTTGTTCGCGCGCACGGCGGTTTCCATGACAAGCTTGCGCTCCGCCTCGTTAAGCAGGAATCCCTCGCCGGTCGATCCGGTCAGGTAGAATCCGCGCAATCCGTTCTCCAGACCGAACTCGATAATCCGCTCGATCATTTCCGGGTTCACCCGGTTGTCCGCCGTGAACGGCGTGAACATCGCGGCGTAAGCCCCGTTCATGTTTTGAAACTCTTTGCCATCTAATGCCAAACGCATCATTTCTTTGCTCCTTGATTGACACAAAAGCTCACAACTCCAGCGACCACGAGACAGACGATCATCCCCAGGGCGCCGAACAACAGGATATGCGGTTTCCCCGCGAACGAAAACTGGTCCAGGCAGATGCAAACCACGTAGTTGGCGACCAGTCCCGCGATCGCCCCCGCGCCATTCACCCGCTTCAGGAAGATCCCCATGAAGAAGAGGCAGCCCAGTCCGCCCGTGAGGATTCCAAGAAACCTCTGGAACTGGTCGTAGATGGAGTAGATGTCCTGGTTGGCCAGCACCAGCGCGAATCCACCGCCGAGCAGACCGGTTAGCACGGTGACCCAACGCCCGCACAACATCTTCCCCTTTTCCGTGACACCCGGAACGAGTCGCGCGAAGAAGTCGGTCGTCACCGCCGTGGCGGAAGAGTTTAGGTTGGAGGAGAGCGTGGACATGGTGGCTGCCGCCACCGCCGCCAGCACGACGCCGGAAAGCCCGACGGGCAAGTCGTTGCCGATGAAGAGCGGGAAGATGGAATCGTTCTTCGGCATCGTCACGTCCAGCAACGCGGGATGGGAGAAGTAGAAGGTGTAGAGCGCGACGCCGAGCGTGAAGAAGACGATGCAGTTGCAGAACGAGAGGATGCCGTTGAAGAGAATGCTGCGCCGCGCCCCCGCCTCATCGACTGTCGTCATATACCGCTGTACCACGCACTGGTCGCTCGTGTAGGAGGCGAGGTTCGCCACCAGACCTCCCACCAGTACCACCCAAAAGACCGGCTTCGACCAGTCGAAGACGAATTCAATGACGCGGAACTTGTGTGCCGCATTCCCGATGGAAAGGAATCCGGAGAAACCGCCGTCCGTTCCCGTCACCAGCCAGATGAAGATCGTGGCGGTTCCAAGAAAGAGAATCAGGCTTTGGATGAAATCGCTCCAGATGACCGCCTCGATTCCGCCAATGGTGCAGTAGAGGATGGTGATTACCGTGACGACGATAATCGCGAGGTTCACATCGACATGGATGATCGCGGAAATCGCAATCGCGGGGAGGTAGGTGACAATCGCCGTCCGCGCGATCATGAACAGCGTGAACGCGGCGCTGGCGAAGAGGCGGCAAGCCAGGTTGAAACGGACTTCCAGATATTCGTACGCGCTCGTAAGGTTCAGCTTTCGGAAGAAAGGCAGATAGAAGTGCGTGACAATCGGCGCCAGCACGACAATGCCGACGGAGATGAGCAGGTACCGGCAATCCGAAAGATAGCTCATGGCCGGAATCGAGAGGAAGGTAATCGAGCTGAACATCGTCGCGTACAGGCTGATGGATACCGCCCACCACGGCAACCTGCCGCCTCCTCGAAAATAATCGTCCGAGTTTTTGTTGCGGCGCATGAAGTAGAATCCCAGCAACGCCATCCCCGCGAAGTAGAGGAAAATGATCGCCGCGTTGACGGGGTGGAAATGCGTCGCGTGCTGAAAGGTTCCGATGGAACAGAGCGGTGTCCGGATGCCTGGGCCGATCTCGCCGTTCCCCAGAAAGACGCGGCCATCTGACAGTCGCATGACGGCTGCTCCACAACGTCCGGCGAAGGGCTGTTCCCCCAGCTCAAACCAGCGTTCCGTCACCGTGTGGTACACCAGCACCGACTTGCCGAAACGGAAGGCCTCGTTCGGCTGGCGGAAGTATCCGTTGCGGAAACGTTTCAACGCATCCCCCTGCAACGTCGCGTTCTGCTCCACCTGGTTGTTCCACACCTCTCGATCCGATCCGCCGAAGATGAGGATGTGCTGGTCCCCGATCGCCAGTGCCGCCGCGCCAATCATGGTGCGATTCGTCGCGGCGGGATTTTCCCGAACCTCGATGGGCGGAACCGTCCGCCATTCGTTTTCTGGTTCCGGTGCAAGCGTCAACCGCCAGCCGCCCGTTTGGGCGAACTGTCTCTCGCCGCCGCGCATCCCGCCAAAAACGAAAAGCGCCGTCCGCTGTCCGTGCATATTCTGCACCGCCGCCACCGGTTGCCCCGTTCCTTCCGGCAAGTCCGGCAACGGACTCCACTGCGGCTTGGCGGAGGCGAGATCCAACCGCCACACATGGGGCGAGACGGATCCGTCGCTGCGCGTACCGCCCGCTAGATATACACTGGTGTCGCGCGCGGTCAGCGCGGGCATCCGCAGCGGTTCGGGAATCGGAGGCAACTCCTCGTAACGGACAGAGGAGGTGGCGGCATCCCAGTTCATCAGGAACGCCTGATTCGAGAGCGACGTGCCGACTTGTCCGCCCACGCAGACGATTCCGCGTGAGGTGGTGGCGGACGCGCCCTCCGCCATCGGTTTCGGCAAGCTGCCGACCACGCGCCAGACCGGATTGGAAACGGAAAGGTCCAAGCCGTAAATCTCGGCATGATACTGTTTCGTGCCGCCTTCCGCGAGCGGGACATCGGGGAAATTCGCGCCGCCCGCCAGCAACACCTGTCCGCCGCTTTCCCCGGCGAAGGGACGCGCCACGCCGGGATTCGGAAGTTTTTCCCGAATCGGAGGAAGCGAAAACCCCTCGCTCCACGACAAGTCAACACGCGCCGCGCACCACTGGCACCCTACAAGGAGTACCCCTAAAAAACAGGCAACTCGCTTTGAAAAAGAATTCATGGGAAACTAGTATAGCAAAAAAATAGCACATTAGCTATTAGCTTTTAACCTGGATTCCTCTGTTGGATGGTTCAATCGCCTCCTTCGGAGGCTTTCACTCAGCCTGATCCGCCCCATCCTCTCTTCGGGGAAATGACGAGATACAAGAGATTCGGGCGCCCCGTATGTCGCGTGTCCCCTGTCGTATGTCCTTTACCCAACTGTAGCCGCAGAGAAGGGGAGGGACGCAACCCGCGAGGGAAAGTTAAATCGCTTCGCTTGAAATGGTGAAATGGTTAAATTGAAGAGCCGCCGAAAGGCGTCCCCCGCCGATTTAAAGCCTCCGAAGGAGGCGATTTAATCATTTAACTATTTAACGGCTCCCCGCGACCGCTTGCGCAGGGGACTTGAAAAGGGAACAACTGGAACAACGGATAGACAAGAGCCGCTTTCCCGATTTTGCGACATGTTTCTTTCTACATTCATTTTCCCCGTATTCCGTGGTTTCCCCGGAAAATGATCCGAATCAAGTCACGCACGGCATGACCATCACCGGCAAGCGAACGCCTACAAGTAAAACTGAAAACGTCAGGGGCGGATGCGGAGAAAACAGTCGCAACCATACCGGCGCATTTCGCAAATCTGCATTCGGTGTAGTTCGTCCATGCGGACGCCGTTTCCTTCCAGCCCGTTCAGGGCGCGCGCATCGCCGAGGATCACGGGGGCGTAGAACAGGTCATACTCGTCGATCAACCCGTTGTCCTGTAATGCGCCTGCCAGGTGTCCGCCCCCTTCGCAGAGGACAGCTAGGCATCCTTCTTCACCCAGTCGCCGCATCAGTGCCGCGTATGGGAACGCGCCGTCTTCACGCTGGGCGAATCGCCAGATCTGGACGCGGTGCGCGAGTTCCGCCGATATCGGTGTCTCGTCGAGACTGGCGAGTATCGTCCGTTCCGCCGCCGCGTCGCGAAAGATTTGCGAGGACGGCGAAAGCGTGCCGCGTGTATCGACAACGACGCGAAGGAGCATACTTCCTGCGCGTGGTTCGTCGGGAAATTCGCGCCGGTAAAGCAGGGAGGGATTATCGCGAATGACCGTTCCCGCACCAACCAGAACCGCATCTGAACGGCGGCGCAGTTCCTGCACCGCGTTCCTCGATTCCTCCCCCGTGATCCATTGGGAGTTCCGGTCGCGGTCCGCGATCCGTCCGTCGAGGGTCATCGCGAGTTTCAGCCGGACAAACGGCAGTCCGGTTGTAATGTGCTTGTTGAACGGCGCGATCAGTTCACCCGCCTCCTCCGCGCACACGTTTTCCTCCACCTCCACGCCATACTGGCGCAGGAGCGCGAATCCGCGTCCCGCGTGTTTCGGGTTCGCGTCGGGAACGGCGGCCACGACACGTGCCACGCGCTCGCGCAGGATCCGGTCGGTACAGGGCGGCTGCCGTCCCGCCGTGGAACAGGGTTCCAGCGTCACGTAGAGAGTCGCACCTTCCGGCGATTCGGCGCACGACAGGAATGCGTTGGTCTCCGCGTGTTCCTTGCCCGCCTGCAGGTGGCGTCCCTCGCCGATCACCCTGCCGTCCTTCACCAGCACCGCACCGACCGGAGGATTCGGGCGCGTCAGCCCTTCACTCAACCGCGCCAGGGCGATCGCCCGCCGCATGAACCGCACGTCCTCTTCTCGCGTCACCATGCCGTCTCCGTTTTCGCGTTACCAGAACTTCCACCACGGCTTGTTGCGTCGCTGTTCCAAGAGCCAGCTGACGAACTTCGGATCGCCGTACACCCGGTTCCACACGTCATGCCCCACCTTGGGGTACTGGTGGTACACGATCTTGCGTCCGCCAGCGGCCTTGACCGCGTTCACCATGCGGATGGAACATTCCACCGGAACGTTCTTGTCTGCCTCGCCGTGCGCAACCCAGATCGGAAGGTTTTTCAAGCGGGGCGCGAGCGACGTGTCGCCGCCCGCGCAGATCGGAGCCGCCGCAGCGAAGCGATCCGGCTCGCGCTGGATCGCATCCCACGTGCCGAAACCGCCCAACGAAAGTCCTGTGATGTAGAAGCGGTCGGGATCTCCATGCTGCGTGTCGATGACATGCTGCGCAATCTCCAATGCGGTCTCCAGCCCGAGCGCCGGGTTCTTGTCCGCCGAATAGGTCTCCTTGAAGGCGATACGGTGAACCCAACTGTTCAGAAGCGGCATCTGGCATTGCGGCGCGATAACTATCGCCTTGATGTTTTGCTTCAGCAGCTGGTTCAGCAGGAGCGGAATCCCGTGCTTGAGCTGCTTCTCGTTATCCGTTCCGCATTCGCCCGACCCGTGCAAGAAAAGGATGACGGGAAACTTCTCGCCCTTGCGTGCGAACTGTGGCGACCAAATGCGATACTTGAACACCTCCGCCGTCTGATTCGTATATGCTGCACGACGCATCATGGTGTCGGGCGTGAACTGGGCAAAAGCCGTACCCGCTGACGCCAACACGAGAAGGGACAAGAACTGCTTTTTCATTTGGATTCCTCCTTGGCGATGGTTTTGATTCCGACGACTCCATCAGAAAATACACAACCGCCTTTCGCCGTTTATTGTAACAAAAAGCGGAGGGAAGGGAAAGAGGCGCTTCGCGCCAGCTGAGAAGCAGGGAAGAATGCAGTAACGTTTGCCTCACGCAGGGCGGTTCACGCCGGAGTTCTGAGTTCTGCGCAGGACATTCGGGGAAGCGACACTCTTGTCGCTTCACGCGGTGCGGACGCGATGAATCGCGTCCCTCCCGTTCTCCGCGGCTCAGCGGCTCTGCGTGAGAATTCGTTGACAGGTCCGGGCGTCCAGCGGTGCGGACGCGATGAATCGCGTCCCTCCCGATTCGGGCAACGGGGACGTTGCCCCTCCCGTTCTCCGCGTCTCGGCGACACTGCATGAGAATCGTTGGCAGGTCCGGGTGTCCCTCCCGATTCGGGCAACGGGGACGTTGCCCCTCCCGTTCTCCGCGTCTCCGCGTCTCTGCGTGAGAATTCGTTGGCAGAGGTCCGCGCGTCCAGCGGTGCGGACGCGATGAATCGCGTCCCTCCCGATTCGGGCA